>QGUZ01000276.1 GCA_003242605.1 Actinomycetota bacterium | reverse complement strand
CCCGGCCGGGTCAGCGCAGGCGGCGGCGGTACGGCGAGGGCGGGGGAGGCAAGGGGGCGAGGCGGAGGCGGACGTCGACGGCCGCGGCGCCGCGCGGGGTGACGAGGACGGGGTTGAGGTCGAGTTCGGCGGCCTCGGGGATCTCCTCGAGGAAGCGGGCGACGCGGACGATCTGCTCCTCGAGGGCCCCGACGTTCACCTTGGGGCGGCCGCGGTAGCCCGTGAGCAGGGGGAAGCAGCGCAGCTCGCGGAGCATCTCGGCGGCGTCCCGGCGGGTGATCGGGGGGACGCGGAAGGCGCGGTCGGTGAGCAGCTCGGCGGTGAGACCGCCCATGCCGACCATGATCAGCGGGCCGAAGGCCGGGTGCTCCACGCCGCCGATGATGATCTCGACGCCGTCGGTGACCATCGGCTGGACGAGCGCGCCGGTCATCGCCGGGCCGAGCCGTTCGGCCATCTCCCGGTACGCCTGGGCGACGTCGGCCGGGGTGGCGAGGTCGAGAGCGACGCCGCCGACGTCGCTCTTGTGCACCAGGTCGGGGCCGGTCGCCTTGAGCGCGGCGGGCAGGCCGGTGAGCGCGGCGGCCTCGGCGGCGGTCTCCGGGCCGTCCACCTCGATCGACTCGGCGACGTGCACCCCGTAGCGGGCGAGCAGCCGGGCCGCGGTGCGGTGGTCGAGCCAGCGGCCCTCGGGGTGCTCGGCGAGCTCCTGCCGCACGATCGCGGCCGCGGTCCGGTCCCGGCTCCACGGCCGGGCCTCGGCGGCGATCTCGGCCGGCCGTTCGCGGCGCCGTACGTAGTCGACGACCCGGCTCAGCGCGTAGACCGCCTGCTCGGGGAACGCGTAGCTGGGCGTGCCGCCGGGGAGCACGCCGTCGTGGCCGAGCACGCAGGCGAGCACCGGCTTGTCCGCGCCGTTCGCCACCTCGGCGATCGCCTTGCAGGTGCTCTCCCGGCCGGAGCCGAACGGCGGGGTGTAGACGACGAGCACGGCGTCGATCCCCGGGTCGGCGAGCACGGTGCGGACCGCGTCGGCGAGCCGTTCCGCCGGGGCGTCCGCGGCGAGCGCGACCGGGTTGGCGACCGCCGTGGTGGGCGAGGTCTCCCGGCGCAGCACCAGCTTGGTCTCGGGGGACAGCTCGGGTACGGCGAGGCCGCGCTGCAGGCACGCGTCGGCGGTGAGCGCCTCCGGGCCGCCCGAGTTGCCGACGATCGCCACCCGGGGGCCGGCGGGCAGCGGCGCGCCGAGCAGCAGCCGCGCGGTGTCGAGCAGCCGCTGCACGGTGTCCACCTGGATCACCCCGGCCGCGGACAGCAGCGCGTCCACGGCCGTCTCCGGGGTGGCCGCGGCGGCGGTGTGCGACCGCACGGCCCGGTCGCCGGAGACGGTGCGGCCGCTCTTCAGCACGATCACCGGCTTGCGCGCGGCGAGCCGCCGGGCGATCCGGCCGAACCGGCGCGGGTTGCCGAACGACTCCAGGTAGAGCGCGACCACGTCGGTCTCCGGGTCGTCCTCCCAGTACTCGAGCAGGTCGTTGCCGCTCACGTCGGCCTTGTCGCCGGTGGACACGAACGAGGAGACGCCGATGCCGAGCGCGGCGGCCCGCTCCAGCAGCGCCACCGCGACCGTGCCGGACTGCGACATGAGCCCGAGCCGGCCGCGCGGCGGGGTCGCGGGCAGCACGCTCGCGTTGAGCCGCCCCGCGCTGCCGACCACGCCGAGGCTGTTCGGGCCGACCAGCCGCATGCCGCCGTCCCGGCAGATGCGCAGCAGCTCGGCCTGCCGCCCGGCCTTGCCCGCCTGGGTGAGGCCCCCGGTCACCACGACGAGGCCGCGCACCCCGGCCTCGGCGCACTGCCGGGCCACCCGGGTCACCGCCCGGGCCGGGACCGCCACCACCGCGAGGTCGACCGGGCCCGGCACGTCGCCGATCGCGGCGTAGGCGCGCAGCCCGCATAGCTGCTTCGCCCGCGGATTGACCGGGTAGATCGGGCCGGGGAAGCCGCCGTCGACGAGGTTGCGCAGCACCCGGTGGCCCACGCTGCCCGGGTCCCGCCCGGCGCCGATCACCGCGACCGACTCGGGCCCCAGCAGCCGGGTGAGCGACGCGACCGCGGCCCGGTGCTCGCGCGCCTCGATGCCGGCGAGCAGGGCGGGGGTCGGCTCGAGCGGGATCCGCACCTTGAACAGCCCGTCCTCGTACCGCCGCCGCACCTCGAGCCCGAGGTCCTCGAACACCTGGATCATCTGCCGGTTCTCCGGCAGCACGTCCGCCGTGAACGTGCGCACCCCCGACTCGGCGGCGTTGACCGCGAGGTGCTCCAGCAGCAGCGTGCCGAGCCCGTTGCCGTGCACCGAGTCGTGGATGAGGATGCCCACGTCGGCCTCGTCCCCCTCCGGGACGTACTCGGCGACCGCGACCAGCCGCCCGCGGAGGAACGCCACGAGCGCCTGGCCCCGGTACGCCGGGGAGGTGACGCGGTCGGCGTACGCGTGGGCGGTGGCCCGGCCGCCGGTGAAGAACCGCAGGAACGCCGAGCGCTCCGACGTCGCGTCGACCAGCGCGTGCAGCGCCGCGCGGTCCTCGGGACGCAACGGGCGCAGGTGCGCGATGTCACCGTCGCGCAGCAGCACGTCGCATTCGTCCGGCACCGTCCTCGTCATGGCCCCATCGTGATCCCTTCCGTGCGCTCCACCCAGGGTCCTTGTGCCCCCGACGGTCGGGACCCTCGGCTCTACCCGCGCGGTACGGCCCGGCCGACGATGGCCGTGAGGCAAGGTTGGGAGGATCGATGACGGTACGCATAGGCATCAACGGGTTCGGCCGGATCGGCCGGGCCGTGTTCCGCCGCGCCCCGTCGGCCGACGTGGAGATCGTCGCGATCAACGACATCACCGACGCGGCGACGCTGGCGCACCTGCTCAAGTACGACTCGACGTACGGGACGTACGACGCCGAGGTCGCCGCGGGCGACGACCACATCGTGGTGAACGGCCGGCGCATCCCGGTGACCGCGCACCGTGAGCCCGCCGAGATCGACTGGGCCGCGCACGGCGCGGACGTCGTGGTCGAGGCGAGCGGCAAGTTCCGCACCCGCGAGGCCGCGGCGGCGCACCTCAAGGGCGGCGCCCGCAAGGTCATCATCTCCGCCCCGGGCAAGGGCGTGGACGCCACGATCGTGCCCGGCGTGAACGACGCCGCCTACGACGCGGCCCGGCACGAGGTGATCTCCCTCGCCTCCTGCACCACCAACTGCGTGGCGCCGATGATCAAGGTGCTGCACGAGACCTTCGGCGTGGTCAAGGGCTACATGACCACGGTGCACGCCTACACCGCCGACCAGCGGCTGCTCGACGCCCCGCACAAGGACGCGCGCCGCGCCCGCTCCGCCGCGGTGAACATCGTGCCGACCACCACCGGCGCCGCCCGGGCCGTGGGGCTCGTGCTGCCCGAGCTGGAGGGCAGGCTCGACGGCGTGGCGCTGCGCGTACCGGTCGAGGACGGCTCGCTCACCGACCTCACCGCGATCCTCTCCCGCGAGGTCACCGCCGACGAGGTGAACGACGCGTTCGCCAAGGCGGCCGAGGGCCCGCTCAAGGGCGTGCTCCGCTACAGCACCGCGCCGATCGTCTCCCGCGACATCGTCGGCGACGCGCACTCGTGCGTGTTCGACGCCCCGCTCACCCAGGCCGACGGCACGCTCGTGAAGGTGTTCGGCTGGTACGACAACGAGTGGGGCTACGCCTGCCGGCTCACCGAGATGGCCGCCCGGGTCGGGCGCGAACTGTAACGGTCACCGCGCCCGCCGTGCGACAGCTCTCCGCAGAAGGAAGGTGGACCGAATGCGAGGCTTGGCCCGCTGGGTGGCGTCGCGGATCCGGCTCTACCGGCCCGACCGCAACCCGCTGCGCCGCGGCACGGACCGGATCGAGGCGCTGTCCGTCGCCCTGTTCCTGCTGATGTTCGTCGCGGGCATCGGGCTCGCCTTGCACGCCGGCCGCATGGTGTACGACGACGGCGTGCGGTCCGAGCTCGGCGGGCGCTGGGTGACCGCGCGCCTGATGCAGGACGCGCCGCAGCCCACCCTCGCCCCGTACGAGGGCGGCGCGACGATGACCCGCGCCAAGGCGACGTGGACCGACGTCGACGGCCGCCCGGTGACCGCGACGGTCCCGGTGCGGTGGGGCGCGAAGGCGGGGACCACGACCAAGGTCTGGGTGGACGCCTCCGGCCGGGTGGCGCCGGGCCCGCCGCAGCGGATCGACACCATCGTCCGCACGATCGCGGTGGGGCTCACCGTGGTGCTGCTCTCCGCCACGGTCACCCTCGGCGGCTACGCGGGGGTGCGCGCGCTGCTGGACCGCCGCCGGTACGCCGACTGGGACGCGGCGTGGCTGATCGCCGAGCGCGAATGGCGGCGCCGCAAGCAGGTGTGACCCCGGTCCTCGGATCCGGACGGATCCGGGGACCGGTCACCGATCACGACCGGGTATACGGGCGGCATGGTCCAATGGCAGACTCTTCGATATGACCGGTGGCAAGCCGCGGTCCATCCTGCCGCACCTGCGCCTGGACGAGCTGCTCGCCGAACTCCAGGTGCGCCTGGAGGCCGTGCTCGCCACGCGGGACCGGGTGCACGCGCTGCTCGAGGCCGTGGTCTCGATCGGCAGCGACCTCGACCTTGAGACGGTGCTGCGGCGCATCGTGGAGACCGCGACCACGCTCGTCGACGCCACCTACGGCGCGCTGGGCGTGGTCGGCGAAGAGCAGACCCTGGTGCAGTTCATCCCGGTCGGCCTCACCGAGGAGGAGGTCGCCCGCATCGAGCACTGGCCGCACGGGCTCGGCCTGCTCGGCCTGCTCATCAAGGACCCGCGCCCGCTGCGGCTCAACGACATCTCCAAGCACCCGGATGCGTACGGCTTCCCGCCCGGCCATCCGGTGATGAAGACGTTCCTCGGCGTGCCGATCCGGGTGCGCGACGAGGTGTTCGGCAACCTCTACCTCGCCGAGAAGCGCGGCGGCGCCGAGTTCGACGAGGACGACGAGGCGATCGTGGTGGCGCTCGCCACCGCCGCCGGCGTGGCGATCGAGAACGCCCGGCTGTACGAGGAGACCCGGCGCCGGGAGACCTGGCTGCGCGCCTCCTCCGAGATCTCCACGAGCCTGCTGTCCGGCACCGAGTCCGGCGAGGTGCTCACGTTCATCGGCAAGCGGGCCCGGGAGATGGTCGACGCCGACGTGGTGGCGATCCTCGAACCGGACGAGTCGGGCGAGTACCTCGACCTGGTGAACGCCGAGGGGCCGGCCGCGGACAGCGTGGAGCACAGCCGGGTCGGGGTCGAGGGGTCGATCAGCGGCGCCGCCTTCACCACGGGCGAGCCGGTGGGGGTGGCGAGCCTCGCCGAGCGGTCGATGACCCTGCTCGGCTCGCAGATCGGCCCGGCCGCCGCGGTGCCGCTCGGCGCGGGCGGCAGCCAGCCGCGCGGGGTGCTGGTGCTCGGCCGGCGCGCCGGTCGGCTGCCGTTCAGCGACGCCGAGCTGCGCATGCTGCACTCGTTCGCCGGGCAGGCGGCGATCGCGCTCGAGCTCGCCGAGCGGCGCAAGGACGCCGAGCGGCTCGGCCTGCTCGAGGACCGGGACCGCATCGCCAAGGACCTGCACGACGTGGTGATCCAGCGGCTGTTCGCGGTCGCGATGACGCTGATGAGCACGGTCCGGCTGGTGGAGGAGCGGCCCGAGGCGGTGCAGCGGCTGCAGACCGCGATCGACGAGCTCGACGAGACGATCCGGCAGATCCGGTCCACGATCTTCGCCCTGCAGACCCCGCGCGACCTGGAGTCGCCGAGCCTGCGCTCCCGCATCGTGGAGCTCGTCGAGGACGCCCGCAGCAGGCTCGGCTTCATGCCCGGCCTCAAGCTGGAGGGCCAGCTCGACACCCAGGTGACGCCGAACCTGGCCGACCAGCTGCTCGCCGTGCTGCGGGAGGCGCTGTCGAACGTGGTGCGGCATGCCAAGGCGTCGCACGTCGACGTGACGGTGCGGGCCGTCGACGGCGTGCTCACGCTGCAGGTGGACGACAACGGGATCGGCCCGCCCCCGGAGGGCGGCCGCCGCAGCGGGCTGCGCAACATGCAGGATCGGGCCGAGCGGCTCGGCGGCGAGTTCGCGTTCGGGCCCGGCCGGGACCGCGGGTCGTCGCTGCGGTGGAGCGTCCCGCTCGCCCAGGAGGCCTGACCGGGCCCGGCGGCGCCCCGCCGCCGCGCCGTCAGCCGCCGGCGTCGGCGAGGGCGGCGAGCAGGCCGCCGATCGCGTCGGCCACCGCGCCGAAGACCGCGACGACGAGGCGGATGAGGGCCTCCACGACCGCCGCGGACGCCTCGGGGTTCTTCATGATCACCACGAGGGCGAGCGGGATCAGCAGGAACGCCACGACGGCCCGGCCGGACGGCAACCCGGCGAACAGCTTGAGCGCCACGGCCTCCTCCCTTCATGCGGCCCGGCCTTCTCGGATCAATGCTCCGGCCGGGGCCGCCGGGCGTCATCGACCGAAGGTCCCGCGTCGCCGGGGACCGTGTCCCCATTCGGACGTTCGGGACCGGATCGGGCGGCGGGTCCCGGGTGGCCGCGCCGTCCCGCGGCCGCGGCGTCAGGCGCCGGGCTCGATCGGGAAATGGCCGGCCAGCCCGACCGCGCTCAGCAGCCGGGACACGCCGGGCGGAACCCGGGTGAGCCGTACCCGGCCGCCGTGGCGGCGGGCGCGGCGGCGAGCGCGGCGGCGCGCGCCGCGGCCGGGGGGGTCCCTCAAACGGGCCCCGCCGGGGTGCGACGACGACTCCGGGGGGGGGGGAGTGACCACGCGGGCGCGGCGCCGTGCGATGCG
>QGUZ01000275.1 GCA_003242605.1 Actinomycetota bacterium | reverse complement strand
TGGCGAACGTCGGCGTGCACGGCAAGCCCGCCACGCTGCACCTCGAGGACCTGTGGATCAAGAACGTCACGATCACCACGGGCCTGGTGGACACCTACTCCACCCCGACGCTGCTCGACATGATCGCGGCGGGCCGGCTCGACCCCTCCCCGTTCATCACGCACCGCTTCGCGCTCGCGGAGATGGAGGCCGCGTACGAGACGTTCGCCAACGCCCAGGACACCGGGGCGCTGAAGGTGGTCCTCACCAAGTAGGCCGCGATCAGGGGTCGCCCGGTTACGGCACGGCCGCCTTGGCAGGCCCCCGCCGTACCGGCACCGGTGAGTGACGCCCGTTCCGGTGGGGTGACACCTCGCCTCCGCACGAGCCGGGCACTCGCCGTGCGGGGGATTCGGGGGTGAGCGGCCCGATCTCCAGAGTGCGGGCCGTTCCGCGCGGAATCGATGCCGGGCGGGACGACCGTTGGGCCGAACCGTCGTGCCGTCCGCCCGGCCCGGGAGCGTTCACGTCCACCGCGATCACGAGGCCTCGCCGTCCGGGGGACAGAGGCAGGGGCGTCAGCATATGTTGACGGCACAGGATCGTCAGCATATGCTGACGCCATGTCCGTGAACGCCGATCTCGAACAGGCGCTGCACGGGGAGGATCTCGACGCCGGGCTGCGCGCGGTCGCGAGGCTGCGCCGGCTGGTGGAGCGGCTGGAGGCCGAGCGCGTCGCGGCGGCGCGCCGGGCGGGCTGGTCCTGGCGGGACATCGCGCTCCGGCTCGGGGTCACCAAGCAGACCGTGCACCGCAAGTACCACCGTCTCCTGGAGGGCTAGATGTTCCGCGGCGACGATCCCGAGCTGAGCCGGACGATCGGGCGGGCGTGGGCGACCGCCCGCGATCTCGGGCATCCCCGGGTGGGCACCGAGCACCTGCTGCTCGCGCTCGCCACGGGCGGCGGCGCCGTCGCGGACCTGCTGGGCGCGCACGGCGTCACCGCGGACGCGATCCGCGAGGCGGCCCGCGCCGCCGGGCCCGGCGGCGCCGCGGCCGCGGCCGACCGGGAGATCCTCGCCCCGCTCGGCGTCGACCTCGACAGGCTGCCGGGCGCGGCCGCGCTCCTTGACCGCCCGCCCGCGCGGGAGCCGCTGCTGCCGTTCGGCGCGGCGACGGCGCGCCGGCGCTGCGCCCGGATGACCCCGCCGCTCGGGCTGGACCTCCAGGCGGCCTACGAGGCCTCGCTGCGGCTGGCCCTCGCCCGCCGCGAGCGGTGGCACCGCACGCACCACCTGGCCCTCGCGCTCGTCGCCTTCGACGCCGGGACCGCCTGGGTGCTCGGCCGGGTGGGCGGGGAACCGCGGGCGCTGCTCGCCGCCCTCGCCGCGGCGTTCCCGCCGCCGCGCAGGAACGCGGTGCTGCGCCTGGACCGCCGCCTCGGCCGCCGATCCCGGATCACCGGCCTCGTCCGGCGCTACGAGCGCACCACGGGGCGCACCGTGACCACCGATCCGGCCGCGGTCGTGCCGCTGGTCGCCTGAACCGGGCGGCGCCAAGCGGACCGTTCCCCGTACGGCGCGGCGTCCGGCGCGGGGATCACGGTCGCGTCCCGCCGGTCCGGTGCTCGCCGGGCCCGCCCCGTGCCGCTCCTCGGTACGGGGCGCCGTTTCGCCGGGCGGCCGCCGCCACGTTCCACGGTGGCCCGCCACGCGCAGGCGGCCACGCGTCCCCGCGTGCCGCCGTACCCGGAACGCCGGGGCCGCCCACCGGCCGACGCAATCACGCCCCGCCGCCGGCGGCCGTCGTCGCATAGGGTGGCGATCATGGGGACGCGGGTGCCCGCACGGCTGTCGTGGGCGGTGGAGACGCTTGGCCTGGGGCCGGGCGACCGCGTGCTGGAGATCGGCTGCGGGCGCGGGGTGGCCGCCGCGCTCGTGCTCGAACGCCTCCGGCAGGGCGCCTACCCCGGCCTCGGCCGGTCGGGCACGGCCATCGAGGCGGCGGTGCGGGCGCAACCGGGACGCGGTGGCGGCGGGCCGGGCGGAGTTCCTGGCGACGCCGCTGGAGGAGGCCGAGTTCGCCGCCGGCTCCTTCGACCGGATCTTCGCGGTCCACGTCAATCTCTTCTGGACCGGCCCCGCGGAGCGGGAGCTCACCGCGCAGCGCCGCCGGCTCGCGCCCGGCGGCGGGCTCCAGCTGTACTGGGAGGCGCCGAGCGAGGCCCGCGCGGAGGAGATCGCCGCGAAGGCGACGGCGGCCGTGGCGGGCCACGGCCTCTCGGTGACCGCGCTGACCGGCCGCGACGCCCCCGAGGCCCGTTTCCTGGGTATTCTCGCCACGTTTTGATCACTTTGACGCGATCCTTTTGACATCGGGGGGTGTGCGCATGGGCGCAGCGGGCGACGCGCCGGCGGTCCGCCAGCTCCGCGTGGTGGTCGAGGCCGAGGACTACGACGCGGCCGTCGCGTTCTTCCGGGACGTGCTCGGCATGACCGAGCAGGCGGCGATCTCCGGGGAGGGGGACGCCCGGGTGACGATCCTCGACGCCGGCCGGGCGACGTTGGAGATCGCGAACCCGGCGCAGAAGCGGTTCATCGACGAGGTGGAGGTGGGGCGCCAGGTGGCGCCGAAGATCCGGCTCGCCTTCGAGGTCGGCGACACCCCGGCGGTGACCGCGCGGCTCGTCGCGGCGGGCGCCGAGCAGGTCGCCCCGCCGACGCCGACCCCGTGGCGCTCGCTGAACTCGCGGCTGGACGCGCCCGGCGGCCTGCACATCACGGTGTTCCAGGAGCTGGGGGAGCCTGCGGAGCACGCGTCGCGGGACTCCTGACCGGACGCCGCCCCGGATCAGGGCGCCGGGGTGGACGTGGCGGCGGGGGCGATCACCGCCTCGGCGCTGCTCGTGCTGGTGGGCCCATCCTCCCAGCCGGAGGAGGACGACGACCGGGCCCGCCCCGTGACGCGGGGCTCCTGGGTGACCGTGACCGTGACGGTTACCGTCGGCGCGGGCGCCGCCTCGGCGGCGTCCGCCGTCCCCCGCGCGGACACCCATGCGGCGAGCACCCCGCCCGCCGCCGTGATGAGCGCCACGGCCACCGCGGCGTTGCGGGCCCGTTGCCCCGGACGGCATTCCGTGCGGGCGCGGCCCTCGGGTGAAAAAGGAATGCGCGTTCGACCCATGGCCGGAACCCTAGCCGGATTTCCGTATTCCCGCTTCGATATCCGGACTCGTCCTGTGACGTTATAGGGCTGAAAAGCCGCGAATCCGCAGGTTGCTCCCGTGTTCGCCGGATATTCGGCTCAAGCCACGTCGTTTATCGTGATAGGCGAAGACGAGGTGGTGGCCCGCCATTCAGCGGCGAATCCTCCGCTCGTTCCGGCGCGCCCCCGAAACGGCCGGCGCCAGGGCGGGAGGCCGCGGCCGCGCGCCGCCGCCCGTGCCCGGGCGGGGCAGGCCGCGGGCCGCCCGGACCGAGGCCACTTGCCAGAGCACACGGTCTATGTTCATATGAACACATGGCCCGATCGATACGCCCCCTGCACGTCGCCGCGGATCTCCCGTGCGAGGCCGGCGAGGCGGCTCGCGAGGGCCATCCGGCGGGCGTACGGCGAGCCCGATCCGTGCGAACGCCGTGCGATCGCCTGCTTCGGTCGGGTATCGGTAAAGAGCGTCGTTGGTACGCTCGCAGCGTGTCCAGGGGGTCGCGGGTGATCGGCATGCACGTTCGCGTTCCGCCCTCGCGGCGTCAGGTCTCCGGCCCGCGGGCGGCGTCATGGTGAAGGGCGGACGCTCCCAGGAGGAGATTCGGCGGCACAACCTCGGGACCCTCCTGCGGCATCTGCACGTGAGCGGCCCGATGTCCCGGTCGGAGCTCGCCCACCGCATGGGGCTCAACCGGAGCACGATCATGGCGCTGACCGCCGAGCTCTCCGCGGCCGGGCTGGTGCGGGAGGGGCCGCCGCGGGACACCGGCCGGGCGGGCCGGCCGTCCCTCGTGGTCCGGCCGGAGTCCCACCGGGTGTACGTGCTCGCCTTCGACGTCCGGGTCGACCGGCTCGTCGCCGCCCGGGTCGCGCTCGGCGGCCGCGTCCTCGACCGCCGCGAGACGGTGCGGCGGCGCGCGGGCGCCGACCTCGAGTACGTGGTCGAGGTGCTCGCCGCGTTCGGCCACGAGCTGCGGCGCATCGCACCCCCGGACGCGATGTGCGTGGGGGTGGGGGCCTCCTACTGCGGCATGATCAGCCGCGCCGACGGCATGGTGCGGTACGGGCCGAACCTCGGCTGGGTGGACCAGGCGTTCGGCGCCGAGCTCGGGCTGCGGCTCGGCCTGCCGGTGCTCGTCGGCAACGAGGCCCACCTCGGCGCCGTGGCCGAGCACGAGCGCGGCGCGGGCGTCGGCTACCGCAACCTCGTCTACCTGCACGGCGACGTCGGCGTCGGCGGCGGGATCATCGTCGACGGCAGGCTGCTCGACGGCGAGCGCGGGTACGGCTGCGAGCTCGGCCACATGGTGGTGAACCCGTACCAGGGGCGGCCGTGCGCCTGCGGCTCCCGCGGCTGCCTGGAGGCGGAGGTCGGCGAGCAGGCGCTGATCGACCTCGCCGGGCGGTCCGGCGAGCTGTCCGGCCGCGAGGGCTGGCAGCAGGTGGTGCGCGCCGCCGACGAGGGCGACCCCGCGGCCCGCGACGCCTTCCACCGCATCGGCGACTGGCTCGGCATCGGCGTCGCCAACCTGATCAACCTGTTCAACCCCGGCATGGTGATCTTCGGCGGCATGCTGCGCGAGGTCTACCCGCGGGCCGAGGCCCAGGTCCGGGCCCGGATCCGGGCGAACGTGCTGCCGGTCTCCCGCGAGCAGGTACGGCTCCGCGTCGCCGGGCTCGGCGACGACAGCACCCTCGTCGGCGCGGCCGAGCTCGCCTTCTCCCGGCTGCTGGAGGACCCGCTCGAGGTGCTCGCCGAGATGCAGTCGTACGAGCGCCGGGCCGCCGCGCGCCGCCCGGCCGGGCGCCCGCCGGTCCCGGGCACCGCGCACCGGCGGCATCCCCGGGGCTGCCTCAACCGGTGACCGCGCCGGGCGGTGCCGTACCACCGGACCGAACGCTGAGGAGGGGCCCGGGTAACGAGCGGCGACCGGCGCCCTGCTCGGGCCGGCCGTCGGCGACGCCCTCTGCTATCCGGCCGAGTTCCTCGGCATCGGCCCGATCACCGCGCGGTTCGGCCCGTGGCGCGGGATGGCGCCGCCCGTCACCGCCGCGGGGTGCTCGTCAGCGACGACACCCAGATGACGCTCGCGGTGGCCGAGGCGCTCGCCGAGGCGGCCGCGGCCGGGCCGCTCACCGCGGATCGCCTGGCCGGCCCGCTGCGCGACCGCTTCCTCGCCTGGTGGCGGTCGCCGGACAACGACCGCGCGCCCGGCGCCACCTGCCTGCGGGCCTGCGAGCCGCTCAGCGACGGCCGCCCCTGGCAGGCGGCGAGCCGGACCGGCTCGAAGGGCTGCGGGGCGAACATGCGCGTCGCCCCGGTCGCGCTCGTCCCCGGCCTCGACCCGGCGACCCGCTCGGCCGCCGCCCGGCTGCAGGCCGCGCTCACCCACGGCCACCCCACCGCGCTCGCCGCCGCCGACCTCACCGCCCACGCGGTACGGCTGCTCGCCGACGGCATCGACCCCGCCGGCCTGGTGCCCGCGCTGCGCGAGCACGCCGCGGCGTCCCGCACCGTCTACCACGCCGCCTGGCTCGGCGACCTCGCCGCCCGCGCCGGGGCCGGCGACCCCGCGGCGTACCTCGCCCGCGGCTGGGACGAGTGCCTCGCCGCGCTCGACCGCCTGGAGGCCGCGCTCGCCGCCCCCGGCCTCGAGGCCGACCCCTGCCTCGCGGCCGGTGCGGGCTGGACGGCCGAGGAGGCGCTCGCCACCGGCCTGTACTGCTTCTTGCCGCTGCCCGGCGACCCGCTCGCCGCGGTCCGCCGCGCCGCCTGCTCCTCCGGCGACTCCGCCTCCATCGCGGCCCTCACCGGCGCGTTCGCCGGCGCGCACCACGGCGCCGCCGCCTGGCCCCGGGAGTGGACCGAGCGCCTCGAGTACCGCGACCGGCTGCTCGCCCTCGCGGCAGCCTGGGACCGCTGACGCCCTCGGCGGACCGCGGCATGGGCGGGGCGTGGCCGGTTCTTGGCCCGGCCGGGGTGGACGGCCGCGCCGCCAGGGGGACCGGGGCGAAGCCGGCAAGGCACTGCGGGTGGAGCCTTGACGCCGGCTTGGGCCACCGGGCCGGGGCGGCTCCCTAACCTGGCTGTACCCGACGCCGGCGTTCCGCCGCGGCGGCGGGGCGCCGGCGGGACGCGGAAAGGGGATTCTCATGCTCCGGTACGCAGCTGTCTCGTTGACCCTGGCGTCGCTCGCGGTGGCCGGCGGCGCCGGCGCGGCGCTCGCCTCGCCGTCCCCGTCGCCCGGCAACGGGGTGAGCGCCGAGCTGAAGGACGCCGAAGGCCGCACCGTCGGCACCGTCCAGGTCGAGGACGCGGGGGACGGCAAGACCCGGGTCACCGTGAAGACGCGCGACCTGCCGCCGGGCTTCCACGGGCTCCACCTGCACGCCAAGGGCGTCTGCGACGCCTCGGCCAAGGACCCGAAGACCGGCGGCCCGTTCGCCAGCGCCGGGGCGCACCTCGGCTCGGGCGACCACCCGGACCACGAGGGGGACCTGCCCGACCTGCTCGTCAACAAGGACGGCACCGGCGAGGGCTCGTACGTGACCGACCGGGTCCAGGTGGACAAGCTGGTCGGCGGCGAGGGCACCGCCGTGCTCGTGCACGAGAAGCCGGACAACCACGGCAACATCCCCGAGCGCTACCGCGTGGACGGCAAGGGCGGGCCGGACGCCGAGACCCGCAAGGCCGGCGACTCCGGCGGCCGCATCGCCTGCGCCGAGCTCAAGCGGC
>QGUZ01000274.1 GCA_003242605.1 Actinomycetota bacterium | reverse complement strand
CCTGGCGGGGGGGCGCCCGCCGAGGCGCCTGGGAGTGCGCGGCGGGGTCGGGCTCGCCCTGGCCCCCGGCCCCGCGCGGAGGGTCGCCAGCTCCGGGCCGAGGGCGGCGGTGAGCTTGTCGATCTCGGTGGCGACCCGCTTGCTCTTCGGCCCCACCCCGAGGATCTCGCCCATGATCTCCGGCAGCGGCACGAGGCTCTCGAACCCGGCCGCGCCCTCCGGCCGGAAGCCCTCGGGCCGGTCGGCGAGGTCCTCCACCCGGCTGAGCACGCCGACCGTGAGCGGCTTGCCGCACTCCGGGCACTTTCCGCCGATGGCGCGGGTCTCCCGCGGCTCCATCCGCACCCCGCACTTGCGGTGCCCGTCGACGTGGTACTTGCCCTCCTCCGGGAAGAACTCGATCGTCCCGGCGTGCCCCGCGCCGGTGCGCAGCGCCTCCAGCACCGCGTAGTAGTCGAGCTCGGTGTCGAAGACCGTGGCCTCGCGGCCGAGGATCGGCGGCGAGTGCGCGTCCGAGTTGCTGACCAGCCGGTAGCGGTCGAGCGCGGACACCCGCCAGTTCATCGCCGGGTCGCTGGACAGGCCGGTCTCCAGCGCGAAGATGTGGCCGGCGAGGTCGTCGTAGCACTCCTCGATCGCGTCGAACCCGGACTTCGAGCCGAACACCGCGAACCACGGCGTCCACACGTGCGCCGGGATCAGGTACGACCCCTCGCCGGACTCCAGGGTGATCTCCAGCAGGTCGCGCGAGTCGAGCCCGAGGATCGGCCGCCCGTCCGACCCCAGGTTGCCGATCCGGCCCAGCCGGGCGTTGAACCGCTCGGCCTCCGCGAACCCCGGCACATAAATCAGGTGGTGCACCTTGCGGGTGCGGTCCCCGCGCTTGTAGATCGTCGAGATTTCGACCGAGAGCATGAACCGGACCGGCTCGTTCGCGAGCCGCGGGGGAAGTGTGCGGGCGATCTCCCGGTCGAGGTCGTCGCGCAGCCGGAACAGGCCCGGCTCGGCCGGGACGAGCGTCTCGCGCAGGTGCTCGAACCAGGCCGGGTGCGTGAAGTCGCCGGTGCCGACGAGGGTCACGCCCTTACGCCGGGCCCACCAGGTGAGATGTTCCAGATCGCAGTCCTTGCTGCAGGCCCTGGAGTATTTCGAATGAATATGCAGGTCGGCGATGAAACGCACCCGCGAGATTGTGCCACAGCCGGATCAACCCGCGCGGCCGAATGATTACCCCGCGATATCCGCCGAGGCCGGGCCGTACGGCGGGCCGCGTCAGCCCTCGCCGTACGCGGTGCGGAGCCGTACGAACCAGGCCTGCGAGACGAGCCGGCGCTCCTCCAGCCGGTCGCCGACCCGCTCGAACAGCGTCACCCGCTCGTGCCCGCCCGGCCCGATCGGCTGCACCAGCCGCCCGCCGTCCCGGAGCTGCCCGGCGAGCGGCCGCGGCACCACGGGGTGGGCGGCGGACACGATGATCGCGTCGTACGGCGCGCGGTCCGGTACCCCGGCGCCGCCGTCGCCCACCCGCGTCTCGACGTTCCGCACCCCCAGCCGGTCGAGGCTCCGCCGCGCCCGTTCGGCGAACTCCGGCTCGAGGTCGATCGTGACCACGTCGGCGGCGAGCGCGGCGAGCAGCGCGGTCTGGAAGCCGTACCCGGTGCCGACCTCCAGCACGTGCTCGTCGCCGGTGAGCCCCAGGCTCTCGATCATCGCCGCGGACAGCGACGGCTGCGTGGTCACCTGGCCGTGCCCGATCGGGATCGGCTCGTCGATGTAGGCGAGCACCATCGACTCCTTCGGCACGAACCAGGCCCGCGGCGTGACGCGGATCGCCCGCAGCACCCGCTCGCCTGTCACCCGGACCTGCCGTACCTCCTCGGCGAGGTCGGCCGGGGTGAGGTATGGCCGCCCCGCGGCGGCTCACCCGGCCCGCAGGGTGAGCACGTCGCCGGGCTTGAGCGCGACCCGCCCGCCGACCCGCCGCCCGGTGCGGTCGAGCACGGCGGCGAGCCAGGCCGCGTCCGCGTGGCCGGCCCGCTCCAGCCGCATCCGCCGGGCGCGCAGCGGCACCATGCGCAGCCGGGGCGGCCCGTCCCGGCGGATCGTGACCAGGTGCAGCAGGCGCAGCTCGTCCCGGTACTCCTCGTAACCCGCGATGCCCTCGTAGTCGTCGATGAGGTCGCCGCAGCCGTAGAGGATCAGCCCGTTCCGGTACGGCTCGGCCGGGCGGGGATGGTGCGAGGAGTGCCCGTGCACCACGTCCACCCCGGCGTCGACGAGCAGGCGGGCGAACCGGATCTGGTCGCGGGAGACCTCGTACCCCCAGTTCGACCCCCAGTGCACGGACGCCACCACGACGTCCCCCGGCCGCTTGGCCCGCCGTACCCGCTCGGCGATGAGCCGCGCCTGCTCGGCCGACGGCTCGGGCACGTACGCCACGCCGGACCGGCCCGGCGCGGCCGCCCACGCGGGCGGGATCCCGCTCGACGGCATGCCGAACGCGAACACCAGCACGCTCCGCCCGCCCGCCACGTTCACGATCGCGGGCCGCCAGGCCTCCTCCTCGTCCCGGCCGGCCCCGGCGGTGCGCAGCCCGGCGCGGGCGAGCGCGTCGAGCGTCTCCGCCAGCCCGCGGCGGCCGAAGTCGAGCACGTGGTTGTTCGCCAGCACGCACACGTCGGGCCGCGCCACCGCCAGCGCGGGCAGGTTCTCCGGGTTCATGCGGTAGTGCACCGACTTGCCGGGGGCGAAGTCGTCGCACCGGGTGACCGCGGTCTCCAGGTTCACCACCCACGCGTCGGGCGCGACCTCGCGCAGCACGTCGAGCGCCTCGCCCCACGGCCACTCGTAGCCCACCGGCCGCGGAATCGGGCCGCTCGCCTTCTCGGCGAGCGCCACGTAGTCCCGCGCGTCCCCCACGGACGGCTCGCACAGCCGCGGATCCCCCGGGCGCGGCAGGATCTGATCGACCCCCCGACCGAGCATGACATCCCCGCACAGGGCCAATGTCAGCAGGTCAGCGCCCATGTCCCCATGCTAGGTCGCCCGATTTGTCGCCTTTTGGGGGGTGGCGCGACGGCCGTGAACCGGCACGGAAGCGGGCGGGGTGTCGCACAGTGCCTCGGGACGGGCACTGTCGGCTATCCTGATGTCCCGTACCCCCATCGCCGGACGAAACCGGCACGGCCGGCCGTCCGAGCCGGCGAGCGCCGCGGCAGGGCCGTACCGGAACTCCGTCGCGGCAGGCGGGGAAGCCTTTGTATCCTTGCCATGGGGCGTTAGCTCAATGGTAGAGCTGCAGACTTTTAATCTGTAGGTTCAGGGTTCGAGCCCCTGACGCCCCACCAATTCTCTGACCGGCACATCCCTTGATCACAAAACGGGGGTGTGCCCCGTCCGGACCCCGATGCCAGACCATCGCCAGACCAGTCGGTCGATCTGGCGCGGCATCGGGGCTGACCGGCCGTCGCTCAGCAGACGGCAGACCGGCGCCGCCGCGGGATCAGCAGACTCCGCGGCGGCTTCTTCATCTCTTCGGGCGGTCGCCGTACACGTCCGGCGGGTCGGCTTCGGCGACCGCCGGTGCCACGCGGCCTGACCCGCGTGAGCCGTACGAACGACACGGTGACGCGCGGCGGCGGGCCGCTCGCCCTCCCCGCGTGCCCGCTCGTGTGAGCGTCGGCTCCGCCCGCACCGCCGGTAGGCGGCCCGGCTCACTCGTGCACGGCGCCGTCGGGCTCCCAGCGCAGCAGGTCGCCCGGCTGGCACTCGAGCACCTCGCAGAGCTTGGCGAGCGTGGTGAACCGCACCGCCTTGGCCCGGCCGTTCTTGAGCACCGCCAGGTTAGCGGGGGTGATGCCGACGCGTTCCGCGAGTTCGCCTACGGACATCTTCCGCTTGGCCAGCATCACGTCGATGTCGACGATGATCGGCATCGGTCAGATCACCCCGTCCAGCTCGGCGCGCATGCGCTCCGCCTCGACGTCGAGGGCGATCGCCTGGGCGAGCAGCATCCGCAGCACGAGCACGATGAGCGCGACCCCCAACAGTCCCACCGAGACCCCGCAGATGATCAGCACGATACCCGGTGCCACGAAGTCCTCCTGGACCCGGTGGTTGGCGCTCGCCAGGAAGGCCGCGAGGGCGAACACCAGGACGGCGGCCGCCACGAAGGCCCCGATCACGATGTGCACGTACCGGAAGGCGGCGGGGGAGAACACCGTGCCGCGGCGCACCATCGTCACGAGCCTCCACACGCAGACGATGACGACCTCGGCCGCCACGACGCCCAGGAAGAAGATCAGCACGATCGGGATGCGCAGGTACGCCACCTCCGGCGGCAGCCCTTCGAGATCGGCGGCCAGGAGCGGCACGATCATCCCCTGCACGACCGCCGCCCCGGCGAGCAGCATTCCGAGCACGACGCGCAGCGCCAGCACCGCCAGCTGTCCCATCACCCCTCCTCTTATCGAATTTCGATAGGAAACTATCGAATTTCGATAGATGGGACAAGAGATGACCTGTGATCCCTGCATGCAGAGCCGTGGGGACCCACGACGGCGGGCGGGCGGCGCCGGCCGTCGTTGAGCCGGCGGTGGCGTGCCCGCCGGCGCTCCGGCGGCAGGTGAACGGCGACTCGAATCCGGCGGGATGGGGTGCGGCGAGTCAGGGAACGGATTCCGGTCGCGGGTGATCCGCAACGCGAGCCGCATCGTGCGGCCATGTCGTCAGGCGGCCCTCATCACTCCCGAGGCGCCGCCGGGCGGAACCAGGGGAACGGATCAGGACGGCGGGCGGACGCCGATTCCCAGGCGCATGCCGAGTTCGGGCAGGTGGGGCTGCGGCTCGGCGCGGCGCTGGAACCCGTACGCCTTGCGGCCCTTGCGGTAGGCCTCTTTGACCAGAATCCAGCCCTGCTCCTTCGTGTAGTACTCGACCAGCCGCGGGTACGGACCGGTGCTGCGCCGTACCCACCGGCGGCCGAGCCGATGGGCGTGGTCGAGGGCCCACCAGGCCATGAGGCGGCCGATCCGGCGGCCGCGGTAGGCCGGGTCGGTGAAGGCCGTGGCGAGAAAGATCGAGGGCTCGTTCCGCTCCTCCTCGTCCGGCCACAGCAGCGGCGAGGCCTGGTCGTAGAGGCTCACGATCCCGGCGATGCGGTCCGCCTCCTCGTCGATCGCGGCCCAGACCGGGGCCGTCCCACCGGCCTGCCCGGCGAGTTCGGCGGCGAGGTCGTGGAGGCGTCTCCAGCCGGGCATGCCGCGGTCGCGCAGCCAGTCCGCACGGGCCCGGATCAGGGCCTCGATCTCCGGCCGGTCATCGGCCGTGGCCGGTCGCATGCTCAGCAATGTGGCCTCGCAGGTCGGGAGGGCGGGAAGCGCCACTGGTCGCGGCTGCCGTCGGATCCTAGGTTCGGGGCTCGCCGAGCCGGAGCCGCTTTGCGAAGCGTTGGACGGCCGGCGGCACGGCAAGCCGACACGGTCGCCGCCGGAGAGGGGGCCGGCCGCGGCCGACGCATGACAGCGCCGGGCACGACCACGCGGACCGGGATCCGGCCGGGCCGTACGACCGCCGTGGCGGCCGGGGCTCGTCCGGGCGTCTCCCCGGTCCTCTAGCCTCTTGGAGAGATGCCCCGGCGGGACCGCCGCCGTGGCGTACGGCTGGGGCGGGCCGAGGCGGGGGGGGCCCGCCCCCGGCCGTGATGAGGAGAGAGCGTGAAGGTCCGTAACCACTTCGCTGCGATCACCACGCCGTTCGGCAGCGTGGTCACCGTGACCGGCCTCACCGCCAGGGAGGCGCAGGCGATCGCGCGCAAGGCGGCGAGCGAGCCGTACCGGCGGGTGAAGCCCGCCGAGGGCGAGGAGGTCGAGGAGTGCCCGCACTGCGACGGGCAGGGCGGCGAGCTGGTGAAGGTGTCGACGCGAACCGTGCGCGGGAGCGCGATCGTCACGGACAAGTGGGTGTCGTGTAAGCCCTGTGCCGGGCGGGGCATCGCCAAGTAGCCCGGCCACAAGGTCCGCCCGGTCAGTCCGGGGCGCCGAGGGAGCGGTACAGGGCGAGGTGGCGTTCGGCGGCGGCGCGCCAGGTGTGGCGGGCGGCGATGGCGCGGCCGGCGCGGTGGCGGACCGGGTCGGGGACGGTGAGGGCGGCGTCGAGTTCGCGGGCCAGGTCGTCGACGGTGGCGGCGAAGCGGGCCGCGGGGGTGAACACCTGGCCCCACCGCGTTCGCGCTGATGCGGTCCTGGGCGTGCACGATGTCGTACGGCGCGGCGTCGTACGCCTCCCGCAGCACCGCGATCGACCGCAGCACCCGCTCGCCCACGCTCTCCCCGCGCCCGGTCGGGGAACGGCACGACCCGCACCCGCACCGCGGGGTCGACCGTCCGGTAGAACGCGGTGTCCCCACCGCGGCCCAGTGTCCACACGGTGACGTCCTGGCCGAGGGCGGCGCGTCCGGGTTGCGGTACCGCGAGGAGTGCAGCTGGGTGACGGTGGCGGGCAGCCGCTCGGCCATCCGCGGGATGCGCGGGCCGTGGTACGGGCCGGTGGCGACCACCACCTGGTCGGCGGTGAGCGGCCGCGGTGTGCGCGCGGCTCACAGCGGCATCCACACCGCGGTGACGTCGTCGTGGACCTTCGCCGAGCCCCGCGGGCCGTGCGTGCGCTCGGCCTCCCGCACCAGCTCGACGAGCCGCCCGGTGCCGTGCTTCTCCGCGATCGCCACGACCTCCTCCCAGGTGTGGCCGTACCACTCGACGAGCCGGTGCACGCCGTCGGAGCACACGAGCACGCCGTCGAGCGCGGCGACCGGTATCGCGCCGGTGAGCGCCTCGCGGGCCGCCTCCGGCTTGGTCGACGCCACCCAGAACCCGCCCGGCCGGTTGCGCATCTCGTCCACCAGCCCCGGCGGGTACGGCCGGCCGCCGGGCAGCCGGGCGGTG
>QGUZ01000549.1 GCA_003242605.1 Actinomycetota bacterium | reverse complement strand
GCGAGCGCCGTTTCCAGGGCCTTCTCGCGGTCGTTGGCTGCCATGGATGCCCCCTGTGAGGGTTGTGGGTCCTGTCGGTCACCAGCAAGCTATGGGGTGCCGCCGACAATTTCCCGGCGACACTCGCCTTCCGCGTGGTGGCACCTTTACCGGCGGCGGCCACCTCAGCATAGCCGAACTGCTGTTCGATCGCGCGGCCGATCGGCCATCGAAACGGCGCCGCGCGCCGAAACCGGAACACGGCGAACGCGCAGGTCGGCGCAATTCCGGCGAATCCATCGCCGATCCCGCCCCGCCGGCGCCCGCGCACCGGCGCGGCGGCCCGTCGCCGCCGCCGCAACCGGCCGCCCGCCGCACCGCCGCCCGGCCGTACCGGAGGCGCGGCACACCTCGGCGGGGACGCTCAGCGCAGTTTGGGGTCGACGTCGACCGTCGCGCAGACCGCACGCCAGACGTCCTTTGCCGACTCCCCGTCGGCGAGCGCCTGCATCACCGTACGGTGGCCCAGCTCGGCGATGACGAAGTCCCGCGCCCAGGATTCGGCGTAGGTCTCGCCGAACTGCCGGTGCATGCGATCCCAGAAGTCCGTTAACCGCACGCCTCCAGTATGAGACGCTTCCCTTAGTGGGCCGGACGGCCCGCGGATTGGAGGCCCTATGAAGAGGCTCACCCGCGCCCAGCGGCGCGCCCACCGCGCCAAGCGCCGGCTGCTGCGCTCCCGGCAACTGCAGGCCGTGCAGCAGGCCCGTCGCGAGCGGCAGGCACGCAAGGGCGGCTAGTCACGGCTCACGGCGAGCGGCTTCCGGCCGACCGAAAACGTCGGTGGCGGGGGGCAGGATGGACGCATGGCGCTCGACCACTTCAGCCCGGTGACCAGGCGGTGGTTCGCCGACGCGTTCGCCGAGCCGACCCCGGCCCAGGCCGCGGCGTGGGCCTCGATCGCGCGTGGGGAGAACACCCTCGTGGTCGCCCCCACCGGTTCGGGCAAGACCCTCGCCGCCTTCCTGTGGTCGCTCGACCGGCTCGCCACCTCGCCCGGCGTCGCCGACCCCGCGCGGCGCTGCCGCGTGGTGTACGTGTCGCCGCTGAAGGCGCTCGCCGTGGACGTGGAGCGCAACCTCCGCGCCCCGCTCGCGGGGCTGCGGCAGACCGCGCGGCGGCTCGGGCTCCCGGTTCCGGACATCTCGGTGGCGGTGCGCTCCGGCGACACCCCCGCCGAGGACCGCCGCAGGTTCGCCGCGAAACCCGCCGACATCCTCATCACCACGCCCGAGTCGCTCTACCTGCTCCTCACCAGCCGGGCGAGGGAGGCGCTGCGGGGCGTGGAGACGGTGATCGTGGACGAGGTGCACGCGGTCGCCGGCACCAAGCGGGGCGCCCACCTCGCGCTCACCCTGGAGCGGCTGGACGTGCTGCTGGAGCGGCCCGCCCAGCGCATCGGCCTGTCCGCGACCGTGCGCCCGATCGGCGAGGTCGCCGCGTTCCTCGGCGGCGCGCGCCCGGCGGTGGTGGTCCAGCCGCCGCACGAGAAGCGGCTGGAGATCGAGGTGGTCGTCCCGGTGGAGGACATGGCCGAGCCGCCGCCACCGGACCGGGACGCTCCCGGCGCGGAGTACGGCGCGCCGCCCGCCGAGCGGGGGCGCGGCATCTGGCCGCACGTGGAGGAGCGCCTGCTCGACCTGATCGCCGCGCACCGGTCGACGATCGTCTTCGCCAACTCCCGCCGCCTCGCCGAGCGGCTGTGCACCCGCCTCAACGAGCTCGCCTGGGAACGCCGCGCCGGCCGTGACGGCGCCGGCAACGGCTCCGCGGCCGCGGATCCCGGGACGGCCGGGGCCGCCCGCGCCGGGCCCGCCCCGCGGGCGCCGCACGGCACCGGCGACGGTGCCGGAAACGGCGGCGCGGCGGCCGG
>QGUZ01000273.1 GCA_003242605.1 Actinomycetota bacterium | reverse complement strand
GGGCTGGCAGGAGCGGTACGGCATCGGCGTGATCAACTTCTTCGGCTCGAACGAGGGTGTGGCCCTGCTCACCACCCCGCGCGACGTGCCCGACCCGGAGCAGCGGGCCCGCTACTTCCCCCGGTACGGCGTGCCGGGCCGGACGTGGAGCGCCCGCACCGCGAGCCAGGTGACGGTGAAGCTCGTCGACCTCGCCACCGGCGCGGAGATCACCGAGCCCGGCGTGCCCGGCGAGCTGCGCATCAAGGGCCCGATGCTGTTCCCCGGCTACGTGGACGGCGACCGGCTGCCCAGCCCGTTCGACGAGGAGGGCTTTCTCAAGACCGGCGACGTGTTCCGGATCGCCGGGGAGAACGGCGAGTTCCTCGAGTACGTCGACCGGGCCAAGGACATGGTGATCCGCGGCGGGATGAACATCGCGCCCGCCGAGCTGGAGAACCTGCTCCTCGGCCACCCGGCGATCGCCGAGGTCGCGGTGGTCGGCGTGCCGGACGAGGTGTACGGCGAGCGGGTGTGCGCGGTGGTGGTGCCGCGCGAGGGCGCCACGGTGACCCTTGAGGACGTCACCGCGTTCCTCAAGGAGCGCAAGATCGCCTCGTACAAGCTGCCGGAGCGGCTGGAGATCCGCTCGTCGCTGCCGCGCAACCCGCTCGGCAAGCTGCTCAAGCGGCGGCTGCGCGACGAGCTCGGCGGCCGGACCTGACCGGGCCGGGCCGCGCGGGCCGCATCCGGCGGGCGCGCGGCCGGAGCGCCGGCGCCGCGGGCCGCGCGCCCCCGCGGCGGCGGCGCGGGCCGCCGGGCAGGCGGCAATTTCCGCACCGGAGAGCGCGCGGCGCACGACGGAAGGAAGCCCCATGCACATCGAGGTTTCGCTCGGCCTGTGGCAGGACCGCCCGGCCGAGGAGGCGCTGCGCACCGCCCGCGCCGCCGACGAGCACGGCTACCCGGCGGTGTGGGTGGGCGAGATGGCGACGTACGACGCCTTCGCCCTCGCCACCGCGGCGGGCCTGGGCATGCGCCGGGCGGCGCTCGTGCTCGGCCCGTTCGCGGTGTCGGTGCGCGACCCCATGATGATCGCGATGGGCGCGGCCTCGGTCGCCGCGCTCACCGGCCGCCCGGTCTCGGTGGCGATCGGCACCTCGAGCGCGGTGGTCGTGGAGGAGTGGCACGGCAGGTCCCGGGCCGGGGCGGCGAAGGCGCTCGCGGAGACCGCCGAGGCGCTCGGGCCGCTGCTCTCCGGGGAGCGCTCCGGCTTCACCGGCACGCACGTGCGCTCCCGCGGCTACCGGCTGCGGCTGCCCGCGCCCGGGGCCGACCTCACCGTGGCCGCGTTCGGCCCGTCCGCGGTCGAGACGGCCGCCCGGTTCGCCGCCCGCATGGTGGTGAACCTGGTGAGCCCGGAGGCGGCCGGGGAGCTCGCCGCGGCGGTGCGCGAGGCCGCGCACCGGTTCGGCCGCCCCGCGCCGCGCGTCGCCGCCTGGATCCCGACGGCCGTCGACCCGGACCGGGCCGCGATCGACCAGGCCCGGCGCGGCCTCGTCGGCTACCTCGCCGCGCCCGGGTACGCGCGGATGTTCGAGCGGGCGGGCTTCGGCGAGGTCGTCGCGCTCGCCCGCAGCCGCCCCCACCCGCGGGAGCTGCTCGCCGCGATCCCCGACGAGCTCGTGCACACGATCGGCGCGTTCGGCACCCGCGACGAGGTCACCGCCCGGCTCGCCGCCTACGCCAAGGCGGGCGTCGACGACCTCGTCATCGTCCCGTCCGCCACCGACCGCGACCCGGCGGGCGTCGCCACCCTCGCCGCGCTGCGGCCCCGGTAGCGCCCGCCCGGGCCCGGGAAGGCCGGTGCGCCCGGCCGCGGACGGGATCGGCCGGCCGTACCGGCCACGCGGCGTCCGCGGCGGGCCGCGCGCACGGCCCGCCCGCGCGGCCCGCACGGCCTCGCCTTCGTCGGGGCCACGCGCCCGTGCTCGTCGCCGCCCGCGCGCAGTGGGCGTCGCCCTCGTCCGGGCCGCCCGCCTGCCGCGGGGGCGGACCGGGGCTCCGACCTGGACTAGCCGTCCCGGGACCCCTCGCGCCGCTCACCGGCCAGGTCACTGGGCCGTCCGGCCTCGTGGCCGTGCCCGGCCGGAGGGGCGCCCCGGGCACGCCGGCCCGGGGGAACGGCCTCCCGGCGCGCATCCGAAGGAGCCGCCTCCAGGCTTATCGACCCGGTGTCCGGGGTCGTGTGCAGCGGGCCGCCGCGGCGGCCGTACGGCCTGGCGGCGGGTGGGGCCGGGAGCGCCGCACGGGCCGCGGCGCCGCTCTCGCCTGGTCGCCCGCCTGCCGGTGCGGGGCTCGGCGTGCCGGGGTGATGTGGATCCGTGACCCGGGAAAGGATCGCGGCGGCGGGGAGATCGACGTAGCGTGGGGGCATGGCCCGACTCGTCTTGGCGATCCTGGGGGCGGTGCTCGCCCTCTTCGTGCTGTTCTCGTTCGTGATCCCGGCGCTGTTCGCGCTGCTGAAGCTCGCCCTCGTGCTCGGCCTGATCGGCCTGATCGTCTTCCTGGTGGTCACGTTCGTCGGCAAGAGCTCGACGCGCTAGCCGTACCGGGACCCCTCGTGCCGTCCGCCGGCCGGGTCACGGGGCCGTCCGGCCGCGTGGCCGTCCCGGCCCGGCCGGAGGGGCACACCGGCCCGGGCGTACCGCCTTCCGGCGCACATGCCCGGAGGAGCCGCCGGGCTCATCGAGCCGGTGGCGCGGCCGGCTCCCGGCGTGGCGCGGCCGGCCGCCGAGCGCGGGCCGTTCGCCGCTACCCCCGCTCGCCGAGCACGCTCATCTCGGTCCCGGCGACGCGGGATCCGGCGGGGGCGTGACCGTTGACGCCGCCGGGCCCGCCGCCCTCCGCCGCGGGCTCGGCGAACGCGGGGTCACGGGAGACGCGGAGGACCGCCCACACGGTGGTGCCGTCGTCGTCGTAGTGCACCCCCCAGCGTTCGGCGAGGTACTCGACGATGCTCAGGCCGCGGCCGCCCAGCGAGGACAGGGTGGCCCGGCCGGCCCGCGGCGCGGTCGCGGCGCCACCGTCGGTCACCCGCACCTCGACGTTCTCCCCGGAGAACTCCCACGCCACCCGGACCTGTCCCGACGGCAGCGGGTGCGCGTGCCGCAGGGCATTGCTCAGCAGCTCGCTCATCACCAGGACGGCGTCGTCGGCGTCCGCGGCGAAAATCCCCCGTGCTCGAAGATCTGCGCTGAGGCGCTGGCGTGCGACGGCGACGCTGGACGGCGCATACGGCAACAGCACGACGCTCGACGCACTCACCTCCCGATTCCGGTCCCCCTGAGGAAAGCCAGCCCAGATATGACCGAAATGCCCCGTTGGTCGGGCAAGGAAACCGTGGCCTGATTACGGCTTGTGCACATTCGGCACGAAATCCGGTGGCCCGTGACCGCGCCGTTACCGCTCCGATGTGTCGGATGCGCCCTGCATCCCGCTCGCGAGCACGGAGTGCCGGTCCGCCGCGTCCGCCGCCCGCAGCACGAGCCGCATCCGGGTGCCGCCGCCCGGCCGGGTGTGCGCGGTCACGTCCCCACCCTGGGCCCGCGCCAGGTTGCGGACGATGTACAGCCCGAGCCCCACCCCGCCGAACCGGCGCCGGTCGCCGCTGTCCACCTGCACGAACCGCTCGAAAATCCGCTCCCGGTGCGCGGGCGGGATGCCCACGCCCTCGTCATCGACGACCACGACGACGTCGTCGCCCTCCGCCCACGCGGCCACGTGGATCAGCCCGCCGTCCGGCGAGTACTTGAAGGCGTTCTCCAGCAGCTGGTCGAGCAGGATGTCGATGGCGAGCGGGTCGCCGATCACCGGCGGCAGGTCGCCGATCTCCACCTCGACCCGGTGCCGCTCGGAGAACGTCTGCAGCCCCAGCGTCGCGGCCCGCACCCGCTCGGCGAGGTCGACGCGCTCCAGCCGGATCTTCAGCTCCTCCGCCCCGGCCTGCGCGCCGAGCATGAGGTGGTCGACGAGCCGCCCGAGCGAGTTCGCCCGCTCCGCGATCGTGTGCACCGCGGCCCGCCGCTCGGCGTCGGAGAGGCTGTCCCACTTGGTGTCGAGGGTGCGGGCGAACCCGCGCACCACGGTGATCGGGGTGCGCAGCTCGTGGCTGGTGGTGGCGAGGAACAGGTCCTTCGCCTCCTCGAGCTCCTTCTCCTTGGTGACGTCCCGGAAGTCGACCACCGTCTCGCCGGTCTCCACGATCTCGGCGCTGACGATGTCGAGCCACCGGCCCGAGGGGAGCTGCGTGGTGAGCTTCTCGCCCGGCAGCGGCAGCGGGAACGGCGGGGCCTTGCCGATCACCTCCTCGGCGGAGAGCCCGGTGAGCTGCTCCGCGGCCGGGTTCCACTGCTCCACCCGGCCGAACGCGTCGAGCACCGCGATGCCGTCGGCGCTGGCGTCGACCACCGCCCGCTGGTGGGCGCGCTGCCGTACCGCCTCCTGGTAGGAGAGCGCGTTGCCGACCGCGATCCCGGCGTGCGCGGCGAGCAGCTCGAGCAGCTCCAGCTCCACGTGGCCCACGTTCGGCGAGGCGAACAGCGCGTACAGCGCGCCGTACGGCCGGGTGCCGACGGCGGCGAGGGCGAGCGCGGCGGCGTTGAGGCCGGGCAGCCGCGACCAGATCGGCTCGTCCGGGTCGGCCGCGTCGCGGGTCTCGAGCAGCACGGTCTTGCCGGTGCGCAGCAGCTTGCCGACGAGGCTGTCGCGCAGCTCGCCGGTGACGCCGCGCATCTCGTCCGGGAGCCGGTCGCCGCTCACCAGGCGCAGCCGCTCGCCCTCGATCAGCACGAAGCAGCCCGCGTCCGCGCCGGTGAGCTCGGTGAGGGCCGCGGCGATCCGGTCGAGCACCGCGGGCAGCTCGAGCTCGGCGTTGATGTCGCCCACCACGTCGGTGAGCCGGCGCACCAGCCGGTCGCGGCGGGCGTACCGGTCGCGCGCGACCTCGTCGTCCTTGGCCAGGTGGTAGTCGAAGGTGTAGCCGAGCAGCGCCCCGGCCTCCGAGCGCAGCGCGCTGATGTCGGCCACCACGTCGATGAGCGTGCCGTCCTTGCGCAGCCGCTTGGTGCGCAGCGTCACCGGACCGCCGGTGCGGACCCGCTCCAGCACCGCGTTCTGCTCGGCCACCAGGTCGTCGGGGACGATCGGCGCCCGTCGGCCCACCAGCTCTGTCGCGTTCCACCCGAACAGCCGCTCCGCGGCCGGGTTCCAGGTGAGAACCACCAGGTCGCGGTCGAGCGCGACGATCGCGTTGGCCGAGCTCGCGATAACGGCGCGGGCGATGCCCTCCTCGTCGGCGCTCTCGACCTTCTCGTCACCCACGTCCCCCATCGTGCCTGTTGCGGGTGCTTGATCATGCCGCTTTTCCGCGGCTGAGACCGCTCCGATACGCTGATGGAACGGTCGGTGACGCGGGAGCGCGCCCCGAGCCGACCGCGGTGAGAGGACGTGGCCAATGCCGACACCAGATCTGGAAGCCCTGATTCGGGTGACCGCACCCGGCTACGTCGGGGCGGAACCGCCCGAGATCGCCTTCGGTACCACGGACACACCCGTCGGCCGCCTGGTGCTGGCGGTCACCTCTCGCGGCGTGGCGGCCTGTAGCTTCGAGAACGAGCACACGATCTACGAGCGGGTGGGCCGGGAGATCGGCAGCTTCATCGGGCCCGACCCGCGGCGGCTCGACCCGCTCCGGCGCGAGATCGACGCCTACTTCGAGGGGCGGCTGCGCACCTTCACCGCGGCCGTCGACCTGCGGCTCGCCACGCCCTTCGCCCGGACCGTGCTGCAGAAGATGCTCGCCGTGCCGTACGGGACGGTGATCACCCACGCCGAGCTCGCCGCCCGCATCGGCCGCCCGCAGGCGCTGCACGCGGTCTCCAACGCCCTGACGGCGAACCCGGTCTGCCTGATCGTGCCGTGCCACCGCGCGATCGAGGACCACGGCAGGCCCGGCGCGTACGCCGGCGGCGCGGAGGCGAAGCGCCACCTGCTCGCGCTCGAGGGCGTCGCCGTCGGCTGACCCGGCGACGCGTACGGCGGGCCGCCGCGACGGCGGGGGACCGGGGCGACCCGGCCGCGGCCACGCCGGTCCCCCGCCGAGGACTAGCCCGCGTCGGCCGGGACGCGGGCGCGGCGGCGCCGTACCGCGCCGATCGCGTAGGTGACGAGCGCGGACACGAGGAACGACCCGACGGCCGCGCTCATCCACGGGGCGGGGGTGAACCCGACCGCCTCGCGGGCCGCCACCCAGATCGCGTCCCACCAGGAGCCCTCGGGCTGGGCGGCGAGGATCCACCAGGTGGCGAACCCGAGCAGCCACGGCGGCACCATGCTCCACCGGGACGGCGCGCTCTCCGAGACGTCCCACCGCGCCTTGCCGCCGAGCACGAAGTAGTCGACGACGAGCACGGCGAACATCGGGGTGAACACCGCCCCGATCACGCTGAGGAAGGCGCCGTAGGAGTTCACGTCGACGACGAGCGCGATCAGCGTGGTGAGCACGCCGATCGCCACGCTGAACAGGCGGCGGTCCACCCGCGGCATGAGGTTCTGCAGCGACATCGCCGTGGAGTAGACGTTCGCGAAGGACTGGTCGACCTCGCGCAGCACGAGGATGCCGAAGAACAGCGCGCCGAGCGGCGCCGCCACGAACACGCTCCACACCCGGCCCTCGTCGTTGCCCACGAGGGCGAGGGCGACGATGCCGAGCGCGAGGCAGGCGACCTGGGCGATCGTGTACCCGCCGACCACGCCGGTGAACGCGGCCGAGCCGGACCGCGAGTGGCGCGCGTAGTCGGCGGCGACCGGCACCCAGGAGACCGACAGGGCGATCACGTAGTCCATCGCCGGGGCGAAGGCCGCCCAGGACCCGCCGCCGAGCGACGGCCCCTCCGCGACGAGCGCCACGGAGAGCCAGACCATCGAGATGA
>QGUZ01000548.1 GCA_003242605.1 Actinomycetota bacterium | reverse complement strand
AGGAAGCGGCGGTTCGCCAGGGCGGCGGGCCGGAGCAGCGGCATGGCCTGGAGCACCTGCTCGGCCGTCTCCCGGTCGGCGGCGTAGTTGTGCTTACCGCCCAGGTAGTAGTCGTACATCCGGGCGACGTGCGGTTTGGTGATGTCGATCCCGGGCGCGGGCGGCCGCTCCTCGCCCGGCGGCACCGTCCCCAGCCCGTTGCCCGTCCCGCTCTGCGACACGACGACCTCCCCAGCCTCGGGTACTCCCGGCACGACCATCTCTCCGGCGGCTCCGGACGGCCGGAGACACCGGCGACGCGGTTGTTGATCAACGCTTGTCGATCAGTATCCACCGCCGGGCGGCCGGCGCGCGCCGGAACGCCGCAAAGCCGAATGTACGGAAGCCCTCCCGCGGGGGGAAGATGTTGCTCCAGCGGTCGACACGGGCGATCCCGCACATCCCCGGGAGCGTGCGGAGCGTCGCGGTGCCGCCCGAGGCCACGACGTCACCGGCGTCCGCGAGCGCGCCGGACCTGTCGGACGGTGTCCATTCCCCGATGGGGCGAGTCCGCAGCCCGCCGGGGTGGGGCCGGTGCAGCGGCCGAGCATCTCCTCCCTGGTCCGCGGCCGGCCCGGGGTGGCCGGCGCGATCCGGAGCGGTGGCGGGCTGCGCGCCGGATGCGGTGAGGACGCGCGGTCCTCAGCGGTCGATCCGGGCGATGCCGAACATCCCGGGCATCTTCTTGAACGCCTCGGGGTCGCCGAGGGGGATGACGTTGTCGCTCTGGGTGATGCCGTCCGGGGGAGTCCATTCCGCCGCCCGGGCCAGGCCGCAGCCGACGGGGGTGAGGCCGTCGAAGAAGCGGCGGATCTCCTCCTCGGTCCGCGACCGCCCGCCGATATTGGCGCGGCGGTAGACGGCGAGCGCCTGTTCCACCGACTCGTCCTTGAGCGGGTGCGACAGGACGAGGTAGGAGCCGGCGGGGAGGGCGTCGCAGAGGGTCTTGACGATGTCGTAGGCCTGCTGGTTGTCCTCGATGAACTGGAGGACGGCGACGAGCAGCAGCGCGACCGGCTTGCTGAGGTCGAGGTGGTCGCGCAGCTCGGGCCGGCCCAGCAGCTCCTCGGGCTCGCGCAGGTCACCGGTGAGGAAGATGGTGTTCGGGTCGGTGGCGAGCAGCACGTCGGCGTGCACCCGCACCAGCGGGTCGTTGTCGACGTAGACGACCCGGGAGTCCTTCGCCACGGACTGGGCGACCTCGTGCACGTTCTGCTGGGTCGGCAGGCCGGAGCCGATGTCGAAGAACTGGCGGATACCCGCCTCCTGCGCCAGCCAGCGCACCGACTCGATCAGGAACCGCCGGTTGAGCCGGGCGCCGATCGGGGCCTCCGGCCACGCTTTGAGGAACTGCTCGGCGGTCTGCCGGTCGATGGCGTAGTTGTGCTTCCCGCCCAGGTAGTAGTCGTACATCCGGGCGATGTGCGGCTTGCTGATGTCGATCTCGGGCGACGGCGGACGCTCCTCGACCTGCTCGGCGGCTTCGGAGGGCCGCCGCTCGTCCTCGGCGACCGGATCCGGTGAGCCCACGTTGCCAGTCCCACTCTGCGACATGGCGACCCCCTCGCCTCGACCGCCTGGCCGTTACGGCCTTTTCGGCTCTCCGGCCAGACTCAACGATCCTTAATTTCGGACAAGATCAGCATCTACCGATCGTCGACGTGGGCAAGCCGGAAGGCCGGGAATCTGCGGCCGATTCTGTGTCCGATTCCGCTTCCGGATGCGTCGTCACGGCCGGGAGAGCGTCCCGCCCTCAGCGGTCGATGCGGGCGATGGCGCACATGATGGGCAGCTTCCTGGCCGCCTCGGGGTCGCCCAGGGACAGCACATTGTCGCCCTCCGCGGTCCCCTTCGGCCGGTCGGGGGCAACCCAGTCCGCT
>QGUZ01000272.1 GCA_003242605.1 Actinomycetota bacterium | reverse complement strand
TTACAAATCTGTCCTCTGCTGATCAGTTTTAACATAACACTACCAACAACGTTACATCCTCCCTCCTTTTCGGTGGATTCCGCGCTCAAAAAAAAAAGGGGCCCCCCCCCCCCCCCCCGCCGCTCCGGTCACGCCGGGTCGTGAGTGGTCACCCGCCTCGCGCGTCCGGCCCGACGGCGCCCACGCCCCGCGTCCCCCGGCCGCCGTGCCCCACCTGCAGCAGCCCGACGGCGCCGGCACGGCCCCCGCCGCGCAGGGCCCGGCCAGGGAGGAGAACGAGCCCCCGGCCCGGCCCGCCGGGCATCGCCCCGGCTGACCACGGACCCATAGGGCCGCCGCGACCAGGCCGAAACATGCCGAAAGACGGCGAGGGGACGGTATGCCGACGGTCGTGGTGGCTCCGCAATGGCAGGGGTCGGCGTCACCCGTGGCGCAGCGCCTGACCGACGGCGCACGCGAGCCGGCGGGCCTGGTACCGGACACCACGCTCATCCGCCCGAGATCATCGAACGGCCGGGCGTCACCCGCGGGAGCGTGCGGCACGCCGGCGTCCTCGAGGCGAACCTCGCCGCGATCCGCCGGGCGCTCACCACCTCCGGCGACGGGCCCACGATCACCTTCGGCGGCGACTGCGGCGTCGAACCCGCCCCGATCGAGCGGGCCCGCGCGCGGCGGCCGCCTCGCCGTGGTCCGGTTCGACGCCCACGGCGATCTCAACACCCCCGGCACCGCACCCAGCGGCGGCTTCCACGGCATGGTGCTCCGCGCCCTGCCCGGCGAGGCCCCCGACGGCCTCGGCCCGCACCCCGGCGGCACCCTCGACCCCGGGCACGTCGTCCTCGCCGGGCCCCGCGCGCTCGACCCCGGCGAGATCGACCACATCGACCGCCACCGGCTCCGGCACCTCACCGTCGCCGACCTCGCCGATCCGGCCCGGCCGACCGGCGCGGCCGCCGCCACCGGCGCCCAGGCCGTCTACCTCCACATCGACCTCGACGTCCTCGACCCCGAGCGCGGCGGCCTCACCCCCGCCGCGCTCACCGCCGCGGTGCGCGCCCTCGCCGAGCGGTTCACCGTCGCCGGGCTCGGCATCACCGAATACCTGCCCACCCGCCCCGGGACCGGGACCCTCCCCCCGGCCCCCTCCCCGGCCCCCGCCCCCGCCGTTGGGGCCCCCCCCGCCCCGGGCCCCCGCGAGCCGTAGCGGCCCGCGCCCCGGGCCGGAGGGCGGGCACGGCGGCGGCCCCGCCGTACCCGCCCCGCGGGGCGGCGACCTCGCCGCCGCGCCGCAGGCGTGGTCAGCGGCGGGAGGTGCGCATCGCCTTCACCACCGTGTAGCCCGCGCCGCCCGCCACGATCCGCCGGTACTCCGCCGACTCCATCGGGCACAGGGCGATCCGCCCCTCGTCGTCGAACAGCAGCCCGAACCCGTACCGCTTGGGCAGCGGCGAGGCGCGCAGGCACGCCCGGCTCCGGGAGAAGAACTCGTCCCGCAGCGCCGCCAGCTCGTTCTCGTCCAGCTCCTCGGCGTCGGGGCGGCGGTGCACCCAGGTGAGGAACAGCACGTCCTCCTGCGTCAGCCGGTACGGCTCGGCGGCGAGCATCGCGTACTGCACCGCGGCGACCGTCCGCTTCGCGCCGTCCGGCACGACGGAGGCGTCGACCGGGCAGTCGTCCGCCACAGCGATCAAGGTCCGGTGGTAGCCCATCAGCCGCTCCTGGCGATCCGCCGGTGGTCGGTGGTCATCCGGCCGCGCCCGGGCCGGGCCGTACGGCCCGGCCCGGTGGCGCGGCACCGCTCCAGGCTAGGCGGCATTCCTGACAACCACTGACAGGTATCGCACGGACGGCCCAGCCCGAAGGGCCCATCGACGCCCTCGGCGTGCCGCGCGGGGAATCGCGCGGCGGGCGGCCCTGGGAGAATGGAGGGCGTGACAACGGCGTACAGCGGCGGCGGCGACCCCGGCCGCAGCATCGAGCTGCTCTGGGGGCTGCGCGACGCCCCCAAGCGCGGCCCCAAGCCCCGGTTCTCGGTCGCCCAGATCACCCGGGCCGCGATCGACCTCGCCGACGCCGAAGGGCTCGCCGCGCTGTCCATGCGCCGCGTCGCCGAGCGGCTCGGCATCACCGCGATGTCGCTGTACACCTACATCCCCGGCAAGGCCGAGCTGCTCGACCTCATGATCGACACGGTCTGCGGCGAGATCGAGCGCAGCCGGCCGGCGAGCGACCACTGGCGGGACCGCCTCGAGGCGATCGCGCACGACAACCGCGCCCTCTACGAGCGCCACCCCTGGCTCGCCACCGTCTCCACCGCCCGGCCTCCGCTCGGGCCCGGGGTGATCGCCAAGTACGACTACGAGCTGCGCGCCCTCGAGGGGCTCGGCCTCGACGACGTCGAGATGGACGCCGCCCTGACGTTCCTGCTCGACTTCGTGCAGTCCTGCGCCAGAGCGGCCGCGGACGTCCGCGCGGCGCGGCACGCCTCGCGCACCGGCGACGGGGAGTGGTGGGCCGCCTACGGTCCGCTGCTCGCCAAGGTCGTCGACCCCGACGCCTATCCGGTCGCCACCCGGGTGGGCGCCGCGGCCGGCCTCGCCCACGGCGCCGCCTACGACCCCGACCACGCCTACCGGTTCGGCCTGCAGCGGGTGCTCGACGGGCTCGCCGCGCTGATCGAGTCGCGCCGGGCGGTCAGCCGCAGCAGCTCCCCTCGCCGTCCGGAGCCTCCGCCGCGCCCCGCCGCGCCGCCGCGGTCCGGGGACGCTCCAGCATGAGGTTGCGCGGGCCGGCACCCTCGCGGCCGAGCCGGTCGCCGGGGTTGGCCAGCTTGCACGCGCCCAGGCTGAGGCACCCGCACCCGATGCAGTCGGTGAGCGTGTCGCGCAGCCGTACCAGCTGCTCGATGCGGTAGTCGAGCTCGGCCCGCCACCGCTCCGACAGCCGCTTCCAGTCCCGCCGGGTGGGCGTGCGGCCGTCCGGCAGGTTCGACAGCGCCTCTTGGATCGCGCTGAGCGGGATGCCCACCCGCTGCGACACCCGGATGAACGCGACCCGGCGCAGCGTGTCACGGGAGTACCGGCGCTGGTTGCCCGAGGTGCGCCTGCTGCTGATCAGCCCTTTGGCCTCGTAGAAGCGCAGCGCGCTCACCGCGACCCCGCTGCGTTCGGCGAGCTGCCCGATGGTGAGCTCGTGAGCCTTGTCACTTACCCGCATTGTCCCTCTTTCGGCCGGTTCGGATCTCCACCTTAGTTGAGGTTGGTGACAGGGAGGGAGTGGTTTGCGGGTTGTGTAGTGGGGTGGTGAACCCAACCGGCGGCCTTTACAACGTAGATCAGAATCGGGGAGGATGCCGCCGGACGGCCGGAGGATACCGGGCGGCCCGGCCCGGTCCCGCCCCTCGGCCCCGCCCGGGCGGGCGCCCGGCTGTGAACTTCTCCTCTTCTCCCCCGCCGGCCCGGCCCGGGCACATGCCCGCTCACCTGGGAAAGCTCGGCGGATCGGCACCGAAACGGCGAGCATGGGACGGCGTGGCTGGAATAACCACCGCCGAGAGTGAGTTAAAGTCGTGTGGCCGATGTGGTCTGTGTCCCCCGGGCCGCAACCATTGCCTTCACGGAATACCGTTCGGCTGGAGCCGTGTTGTGCCATTCGCCGAGGAGGCGACCGCCACATCGGCCCCTAGCGTGGTGCCCCCCGTGACCGAGGTCGCGGGGGGCACTTCGCTTCTGGGGTGGGTGCCGCGTGCGCGGCGGAGCCCCCGCGCCCCGCCGGGTACGACGTTAGGGTTGGCTCGTCGGCCGAGATGGGGAGACACCGTGCTGTACCAGCTCACGAAGATCGTCACTGGCCCGTTCCTCCGTCTGCTGTGGCGCCCCCGCATCGAGGGGGCCGAGCACGTCCCCGCCACGGGCCCGGCGATCCTCGCCTCCAACCACCTGTCGATCGCCGACTCCACCTTCCTGCCGCTGATGCTGCCCCGCAAGGTCAGCTTCGTGGCCAAGGCCGAGTACTTCACCGGCAACCCGCTCACGGCCATGTACATGCGGGCCACCGGCCAGATCGCGGTCGACCGCGAGAGCGCCTCGGCCGCCCGGTCGGTACTGGAGGCCGCGGCCGAGCTGCTGCGCCGCGGCGAGCTGTTCGGCATCTACCCCGAGGGCACCCGCTCCCCCGACGGCCGGCTCTACAAGGGCAAGATCGGTGTCGCCTGGCTCGCGCTCACCACCGGCGCCCCGGTCCTCCCGGTCGCGATGATCGGCACCGACCGGGTGCTCCCGCCGGGCCGCGCCATCCCGCGGCTCGGCCGCATCGGGGTGCGCATCGGCGAGCCGATGTACTTCACCGGCGACCCGGACGACGCCCGCACCCGCCGCGACGTCACCGACCAGGTGATGCAGGCGATCCAGAAGCTCTCCGGGCAGGAGTACGTGCCGATGTACGCGTCCAGCGTCAAGGCCCGCATGCAACAGTAAGCAGTTAGCAACAACAAAGAAGAAATCGCCCGGTTGCGAACAAACCGGCGTTTCGGCTCGTCGAAACCGCATATGCGGTGCCCGGCCCGCGCGGCCGGGCCCGGCTAGTCTGCTGACGACACCGACACCGGGGGTATTCGCGTGCTACGGGGCCGTACCATCGCGATCACGTCCGCCGCCGTGATCCTCGTCGCCGGGGCGGGGGCGGGCGGCGCGTACTACCTGCTGCGCACCAGGGGGACGCCGCAGGAGACCGCGCAGGCGTTCGTGCAGGCGTGGAGCAGGGGCGACACCGCCGCGATGCGGTCCTGGCTCGCCGACCCGTCCGTGCCGTACGCCGCGGCCTACGAGCGGCTGGCAAAGGATCTGGGGGTGACCGCCACCGAGGTGCGGCTCACCGAGGTGAGCGAGCCGCACGACGACCGCGCCGACGCCCGCTACACCGCCACCCTCACCCTGCGCGACGGCGGCCGGTGGAGCTACCGCGGGTCGCTCCCCCTCGTCGTCAAGGACCGGCACTGGAAGGTGGACTGGTCCCCGCGCGCCGTGCACCCGGAGCTCGACGGCACCAACCGGCTGCGGGTGAGCACCGTCTGGCCCGAGCGCGCGGCGATCACCGACGCCTCGGGCCGCCGCATCGACCGGGGCGACGCCGGCGGGTCGATCCAGCAGATCGTCGGGTACGTCGACAAGGCCACCGCCAAGGAGGCCAAGCGGCTCGGCCCGCCGTACCGGGCGGGGGACCCGGTCGGCAAGGCCGGCCTGCAGGCGACCTTCCAGGAGCGCCTCGCCGGGCGGCCCAGCCTGCGCATCCAGGTCGTCGGCGCGGACGGCAAGACCGCCCGCACCCTCGACACGATCAAGGGCGCGCCCGGCAAGCCGCTGCGCACCTCGCTCGACCTGACCGTCCAGCAGGCCGCGGTCAAGGCGGTGGAGAAGCTCGACAAGCCCGCCTCGCTGGTGGCGATCCGGCCGTCGACCGGGGAGATCCTCGCGGTGGTGAACAACCGGGGCGGGTTCAACCGGGCGCTCGACGGCGCCTACCCGCCGGGCTCGACGTTCAAGACGATCACCGCCGCGGCGCTGCTCGCCGAGGGCCTCGACCCGTCCGCGCCGGTGACCTGCCCCAAGTACGTCACCGTGGGCGGCCTGAAGATCCGCAACTCCGACCACGAGGCGTTCGGCCGGGTGTCGTTCCTGGAGTCGTACGCCCACTCGTGCAACACCACGTTCGCCCCGCTCGCGGCCGAGCGGCTCAGCGCGCGCAAGCTGCGCGAGGCCGCCGAGTGGTTCGGGTTCAACCAGACGCTGAAGATCGGCGTGCCGGCGGCGAAGGCGAGCATGCCGGAGGCGACCAGCGACGCCGAGCTCGCCGCCGAGTCGTTCGGGCAGGCGCGGATCACCGCCAGCCCGCTGGTGATGGCCTCGGTCGCCGCGGCGGTCGCCGACGGCACCTGGCGGCCGCCCACGCTCGTGCCCGGGCGCGAGCAGGACGTCTCCCCGCGGCGGCTGCCCGACGGCGTGGCCGAGCAGCTGCGCAAGATGATGACGGCCGTGGTGACCAAGGGCACCGCGAAGAACGCCGGCCTGCCCGCGGGCACGGCGGGCAAGACGGGCACCGCCGAGTACGGCACCGGCCCCGAGCTCGACAGCCACGCCTGGTTCATCGGCTACCGGGGCGACGTCGCCTTCGCCGTCGTGGTCGAGGGGGGTGGTGGCGGCGGGAAGGTGGCCGCGCCCGTGGCCGCGCGGTTCCTGCGCGCCCTCGACACCCCGTGACGGCCCGGCCGCGCCTGCGCGCTCAGAGCGCGAGCGCGGCCGCGTCGTGCCGGAAGGCCACGATGAGCAGGGCGGTGATCAGCGTGGCGATCAGCAGCCAGCTCACCAGGATGATGACCGTGGCGCGGCTCGGCCGACGGCGGGCGGCGCGGCGGCGCGCGTTGAGCTCCCGGCGCTCGAGACGTTCGTTGAGAGATTCCAGCCGCGCTGCGAGTCGTGGATCGTCGTCACTGAGGTGACGCTCGATCTGTGCGAGCAATCGCTCCTCCTCCTGCGACCAGGCCATGCCGGACCTCCCGCAACGCAAGGTGTGTAGCGAGGGTTCTCCCCAAGCAGGAAGATCATTAGCCGTATCCCGACCCGCAATTTACGACCGGTTTTCGTGTTGCGCCCACCCCCGAACATGTGTTCTAATCAAGGCGTGCGCTGGGACAATCTGCGGCCGTCCGGCGCCGCCGAGCCGGGACCGGCGTCCGCGCTGTTCCCCGAGGGGGCGGTGGCGCGGACCTTCGACGCGCCCGGATTCCGGGGGATCACCTTCTACGAGGTCCGCGCCCGGTCGATCATCAACCGGGTGCCCGCGACCTCGCGGGTGCCGTTCGAGTACACCATCAACCCCTACCGGGGCTGCACCCACGCGTGCGTCTACTGCTTCGCCCGCAACTCCCACTCCTACCTCGACCTCGGCACCGGCCGCGACTTCGACTCCAAGATCATCGTCAAGGTGAACGCGGCCGAGCTCGCCCGCCGGGAGCTCGCCGCGCCGCGGCTGC
>QGUZ01000271.1 GCA_003242605.1 Actinomycetota bacterium | reverse complement strand
CGTCCCCCCCCTTGCCGCCCCCGTCGCGATGCCCGTGCCGGTCTGCCCCCCCGTCCCCCCCTCCCCGCGCGCGGGCGGCTCGGCGGTTCCGCCGGGGGCGGCGGGGACGCCGCCGCCGACGGGCGCCCCGGCGTCCCCTCCGCGGCGGCGGCCGCCCATCCGCTCGGCGGAGGATCACTGCCCCGCCGCAAACGTTTCACTCCTCGCTTTTCGGGCAGTGATGTGGATCTTTGGAGAAAGGACGTTTGATCTTCGGGGGCGATTGAGCTTCGCGGATGATCTTCACGGGCGCCGTCGCCCGGGCGGGCTCAGAACCGTTCCCGCCGCACGTTCACCCGGCGGCCCTTGATCGTGGTGTTGCGCAGCGCGGTGATCACCTCGTTCGCGGCGTCCTCCGGCACCTCGACGAGGGAGAACCGGTCGGCGATCTCGATCGCGCCGATGTCGCGGCCGCTCAGCCCGGTCTCCCCGGCGATCGCCCCGACCAGGTCCTGCGGCCGGATGTGGGCGCTGCGGCCCGCCCCAACGAACAGCCGGGTCATGCCCTCGCCCGGGGGCGGGGCCGGCGGCGGTGCCCCCGCCCGTCCCGCCCCCCGGCCGCCGGGCCCCGCCGCTCCCGGCCGTCCCGCTCGGGGCGCAGCTCGACCTGCGGGATCTCCTCCTCGTCCGCGACGCCGCCGGCGGCCTCGTGGGCGAGCTTCACCGCGGCGAGCGCCACCTCCATCACGTCGAACTCGTCGGCGAGGGTCTCCACCACCACCCGGTAGCCCTCCAGGTCGCCCTCGAGCAGGATCTCCTCGAGCGCGGCGCGGGTGAGCTCCAGCCGCCGGGCGCGCAGGTCGGCGACGGTCGGCACCTTCTCCACCGGGATGCGGCGGCCGGTCGCCCGCTCGATCGTCTTGAGCATGCGGTGCTCACGCGGCTCGGCGAGGGTGATCGCCACGCCCTCGCGGCCGGCCCGGCCCACCCGGCCGATCCGGTGCACGTACGCCTCGGGCGCGGACGGCACGTTGTAGTTGACCACGTGGCTGAGGTGCTCGACGTCGAGGCCGCGCGCGGCCACGTCGGTGGCGACGAGCAGGTCGGCCACCCCGGAGCGCAGCCGCCCCATCACCCGGTCGCGCTGCTCCTGGCTCATGCCGCCGTGCAGCGCCTCGGCGCGGTAGCCGCGGCCGTTGAGGCTCTCGGTGAGCGCGTCGACCTCCTCGCGGGTGCGGCAGAACACCAGGGCGGCGGCGGGCGCCTCCACGTCGAGGATGCGGCCGAGCGCGGCCGGCTTGTACGGCCGGGCGACCAGGTAGGCGCTCTCCCGGATGCGCGGGGCCACGCCGGGCGCGGCCTCCCGCCCGCCGATGCGGATGCGGACCGGGTCGCGCAGGTGGCGGCGGGCGATCCCCTCGATGCGGGGCGGCATCGTGGCGGAGAACAGCACGGTCTGCCGGTCCGCCGGGGTCTCGCCGAGGATCGCCTCGATGTCCTCGGCGAAGCCCATGTCGAGCATCTCGTCGGCCTCGTCGAGCACCACCGCGGCGAGCCGGGACAGGTCGAGGGTGCCGCGGCCGAGATGGTCGAGGGCCCGGCCCGGGGTGGCGACCACCACGTCCACGCCGCGCTCCAGGGCGCGCAGCTGCCGCCCGATCGGCTGCCCGCCGTAGATGGGGAGGACCCGGGCCCCCAGGTCGCGGCCGTACCGGTGCACGGCCTCGGAGACCTGGATGGCGAGCTCGCGGGTCGGCACCAGCACGAGCGCGCGCGGGGCGGCGCCGGCCTCGATCGCACCGGCCCCGACCGCGCCGGCCGCCGCGAGCCGCTCCAGCAGCGGGAGCGCGAACGCGGCCGTCTTGCCGGTGCCGGTCGCCGCCTGGCCGAGCAGGTCGCGGCCGGCGAGCAGCGGCGGGATCGCCTCGCGCTGGATCGGGGTGGGCTCCTCGTAGCCGAGGCCCGCGAGGGCGCGCAGCAGCTCGGGCCGCAGTCCCAGGTCGGCGAAGCCGCGGGCGTCGTCGGCCGCGTTGGGGATCATGCTCGGTTTCCTCACTCCGGACTCGTCGTACCGGCGGCGGGCACAGGCGCCCGGCCGCCGCCAAGGACATCTATCATTCCGCGCCCGCGCCGGTGGTACCGCCCGCGCCCCGGCCGTGCGGGCATTCGCACCGGGCGCGGGCCGTCGGCTCCGGCGCGCCCCGCAGGCCGTGGCGCCCGCCGGGCGGCCCGCGTCCCCGGCGCCGCGCCGTACCTTCCGCCGTCGCTCCGCCATACCGGCGGCGGGCGCGCCCGGCCCTTTCTTTCACCGCATGCCTGATTCATTAACGGTCGCCCGCTTAATGCGTTTTCGGGCGGCTTATCCCGCCGACGAGACGCGCTGAATTGCGATTTGACAACGTATTAACAACGTCGTCGGGTGTCGCAGGATTTATCCCCCGATTCATTTGATGATCGCCCTCGGGAGCCATGCCCCCGCTCATCCCCCAGCATCGAAGGGACGCACATGAGGAAGACCGTCGCCGCACTGGTCGCCGCCGGTGCCGGTCTCTGCCTGCTGCTGCCGGGCCTGCCGGCGAGCGCGGCAGCCGACCGGAAGCCCGGCGGCCCTCCCGCCACCGGCCCCACCACCGGCACGGTGCGGTGGGAGCCGTGCACCGATCTGGAAGGGCTTGACTGCGCCACGGTCTCCGTACCGCTCGACCATCGGCGGCCCACGGGCGAGAAGATCAAGATCGCGCTGACCCGTAAGCGGCACACCGTGCCCGACCACCGGTACCAGGGCGTGCTGCTGCTCAACCCGGGCGGCCCCGGCGGCAGCGGCCGCACCATGCCGCAGTGGTTCGAGGGCACGCCCGTCGAGGAGGCGGCCTCCGCCTACGACCTGATCGGCTTCGACCCGCGGGGCGTCGGGGCGAGCGAACCCCGCCTGGAGTGCGGCTCCGGCTACAACGACCCCACCCGGCCGGACTACGTGCCGGCGAACCCCGCCGAGGAGCAGGCCTGGCTGAACCGGGCCAAGGACTTCGCCCGCAAGTGCGCCCAGGCCCTGCCCCGCCTGCTGCCGCACATGACCACCGTGGACCACGCCCACGACCTGGAGGCCATCCGCAAGGCGCTGGGCGTCGAAAAGATCAACTTCCTCGGCTACTCGTGGGGCACCTACCTCGGCGCCACCTACGCCACGCTCTACCCGCACCGGGTGCGCCGCCTCGTGCTCGACAGCGTGGTGCGGCCGAGCGGGGTCTGGTACGCGAACAACCTCGACCAGAACCGCGCCTTCGAGGTCCGGGCCAAGGACTTCTTCGCCTGGATCGCCCGGCACGACGCGGCCTACGGCCTCGGCGCCACCGCGGCCGACGTGGAGCGCCGCTACTACGAGCTGCGCGCCGCGATGAAGACCAGCCCCGCGGGCGGGCTCGTGGGGCCGAGCGAGTACGACGACACCTTCCTCGTCGCCGGGTACACGAACTCGCTGTGGCCGTACCTCGCCCTCGGCCTCTCCCTCGCCGCGAACGGCGACGACTCCTTCCTCGTCACCCTGTACCAGGTGCTCGCCCAGCCCGAGGGGGACAGCGACCACGCGCTCTACCTCGCCACCGAGTGCACCGACAACCGGTGGCCGCCCCAGTGGGTGATCTGGCGCCGTGACGCGGCCGCCCTGCACCGCACCGCGCCGTTCATGACCTGGTCGAACACCTGGTTCAACGCGCCGTGCCTGTTCTGGCCGGTCAAGGCCCACCACCCGCCGCGGATCACCGGGCACGGCCTGCCCCCGGTGCTGCTGTTCCAGTCCACCAAGGACGCGGCCACACCGTACCAGGGCGCGCTCGAGGTGCACCGGCTGCTGCCCTCGTCCCGCCTCGTGGTCGAGGACGGCGGCGGCAACCACGGCATCACGCTGGCGGGCAACGAGTGCGCCGACGGGTACCTGGCGGCCTACCTGAGGGACGGCACCGTGCCGCCGAACCGGCCCGGCCCGGACGCGCTGTGCGCCCCGCTGCCCGACCCCGAGCCGCTGCCGGCCAACGAGGTGGCCGCCCGGTCCGCGAAGCCGTCGGTCCCGGAGATCCCGGAGGTGCGCATCCGCCGCTGAGCGCGGCCGCGGAACACGGGCCCCGGCACGTCCGGGGCCCTTTTCCCGCGCCGCCCCGAAGTGCGCACCCACTAAACGAACGGTCATTTTCCGCATACGACATCGTCAGCCGCGGCCGTGCGCCGACGCCGGGCCGGGATGCCCCTCGAAAAATCTACGGCCATGAGAGTTATCACTGCCGGACTTCTCGCCGCGGCCTGCGGATTCGCGTTAACCGGATCGATTCCGACCGCCTCCGCGCACGCGCACCCGCCCGCGTCCGCCGCGCTGCACGACGGCGACCTCGACGAGCTCCGCGCCACGCTGGAGCGGTTCCGCGACCCGAAGGTCGCCGAGCGGCACGGCTACGAGCGCACCGACGTCTGCACGCAGGCCGCGCACACCGGGCCGGGCGGTGAGTACCTCGGCGCGATGGGCTACCACTACGTCAACAAGAGCCTCGCCGCCGACCCGACGATCGACCCGCTCCGGCCGGAGATCCTCATCTACGTGCCGGGCAAGAACGGCAAGCGCGTGCTCGGCGGGGTCGAGTACCTGCGGTACGACTCCGACGGCCTGCTGTCCACCGCCGACGACCGGCCCCGGCTGTTCGGCAAGGACTTCGACGGCCCGTTCGCGCCGACCACCGACGGCCAGCCGGTGCACTACTCGCTGCACGTGTGGCTGTTCGAGCACAACCCCAAGGGCCTGTTCGAGCCGTGGAACCCGCGGGTGCGCTGCCCGGAGGCCGAGCCCGCCAAGCTCCGCACGGACGTGACGAAGGACGTGAAGAAGAACGCGCGGGCGAAGGCACAGGCGCGCAAGCACCGCTCCCGGGCGCGGTCCTGACGCCACGCCATTCCGCCACGCGACATCGTGGACGCCCGGCCAGGGTACGGCCGGGCGTCTCGCATGCCCGGCCCGGGACGCGGCCCCGCTCAGCCGGACCGGCGCTGCGCCATGGCGGTGAGCACCCGGGCGAACTCCGGCGGCGGGGAGACCACGAGCTTCACCCGCCGCTCGCCGCTGCGCGCGAACTCGGCCGGGATGCGGACCAGCCGGCCGGACCGCCACCAGTACACCTGCGGGCTGAGCCCCTCGGGGTGGTCGGTGTAGACGCGGTGGGCGTACAGCCGCATGCGCTCGATGGCGCGCACCACGTTGAGCCCCGCGACCGGGTGGACGACGATCTGGCCCGGGTGCGGCAGGGCGACGAGCGCGCCGTCGCGCGGCACCGCCAGGTAGGAGGAGAGGGCGCGCAGGTGGGCGGCGGCGCTCGCGGTGTACCCGGAGAGCTTGGTGACCGTGATCCCGCCGAGGTCGAGCGGCGCGGGCGTCAGCCGCTCGTCGGCGAGCGCGTTGCCGGCCGCGATGTCGAGCGCCTCGCCGGGCGTGACCGGCCAGCAGTAGGCCTCCTCCGGCCGCACCGGGCGGACCCGGGTGCCGTAGCCGACGGTGAGCACCTCGACGAGCTCGTCGTCGAGGCGCCGCCCGATCATCCGGCTCGGGTCGGGGATCCCGGCCGCGGCGAGGTCGGCGGCGAGCAGCACACGGGGCCGCAGCAGCGGGCGGGCCTGGGCGAAGTCGCACACGTCGAGGGCCTCGGCGGCCTGGGCGAGGGTGCGGACCAGGTGCTCGGAGGCGAGCGCCGGCCAGTCCTCGCGCGGCCGCCGCGCGGCCTCGCGGCGCAGCCCGGCGAGCCGTACCGTGACCGTGCGCGGCCCGGTGAGCAGCATCGCCGAGCCGTCCCGGGAGAAGGCATGGGTGAAGCCGAGCGTCTCGGCGACGAGCGCGAGCAGCGCGTCGAGGTCGGCGTCGTCCGCGCGCCGCCGCGCGCGGCGTCGTTCGTCGAGCCGCCGGAACAACCGCACCGTGCTCTCCCCCCGTTCGTCGTGCCGGGCCCCGGCGGGCCCGCGACCGGTCACGTGCCTAGGGTGCCGCGACCGGGTCGCGGAACAGGGGAATCAGGGAACACGATTCAGCATCAATCGTCGCTTCAGCCCCAAACCACACAGTGAGCTGGGGCGTGCCGTGGCCGATCGGCAGCCCGGCGATCACCGGCACGCCGAGCGGGGCGAGCCGCTCGGCGAGCACCGGCAGCGCGTCCCCGCACTCCACCCACGAGCCGAGCGCGACGCCCGCCGCGCCGTCGAGGCAGCCCGCCTGGAGCAGCTGGGTGAGCATGCGGTCGATCCGGTACGGCTGCTCGCGGACGTCCTCGAGCAGCACGATCCGCCCCTCCGCCCGCATCGCGTACGGCGTGCCGCACAGCGCGGCGAGCAGGGCGAGGTTGCCGCCGGTGAGCGGCCCGCGCGCCCGGCCGGGCGCGAGCGCCCCGGTGCCGGTGACCGGGGCGGGGGCGGCGCCCTCGAACAGGGCCGCGCGCAGGGCGGCGAGCGAGCGCGGCTCGGGCCCCTCCGGGTCGGAGAGCGTGGCGCAGGCGGGCATCGGGCCGAAGCAGGTGGCCACGCCGAGCCGCTCGGCGAACGCCCGGTGCAGCGCGGTGACGTCGCTCGAGCCGAGCAGGATCTTCGGCTCGGCGGCCGCCAGCGCGGCCCAGTCGAGCCGGTCGAGCAGCCGGGTCGCGCCGTACCCGCCGCGGGCGCACAGCACCGCCCGCACGTCCGGGTCGCACCACGCCCAGGTGAGGTCGGCGGCGCGCTCGTCGTCGGTGCCGGCGAGGTAGCCGCGGCGGCGCAGCACCCCGCGCCCGGTCACCACCTTCAGGCCGAGGCCCTCGAGCACGCGGATCCCGCGGGCGAGCCGGTCGGGGTCGACCGGGCCGCACGGCGCGATCACGGCGACGGCGTCCCCGGGGCGCAGCCGGCGCGGGACCCGGAGGGGCGCGGGCCGGGCGGCCGGGGGCGTCACCGGCACAGCTCCGCGACGAGGCGGGGCAGGGGGAAGCCGGCCGGCCCCGTGGGGAACGGGGGGGGGGGGGTCTCTTTTAAACACCAGACACCCCGGAGAAAAAAG
>QGUZ01000270.1 GCA_003242605.1 Actinomycetota bacterium | reverse complement strand
CGTCCTGTTGCCCGCGGCCCGGGTCGGCCGTCCGGGGGGGGCGACCGACGGGGCGGCCCGGGTGTGGAGCCTGTCGGCGAGCCGCCGGTCGGCGGGCGCGGTGGGCCCGCGGGACGGCGGCGGCCGGGCAGGCCGGCCCGGCCGCTCAGCCGGTGGCCGCGTCGGCCGGGGACGCGGGGCGGGCCGTACCGCGCGGGCGGCGCGGCGCCGGGGATGCGCGGCCGCGGCGGTCACCGCCACCGGTACGGCTCCGGGCGCGTACGCGGCCGCGAGGACCGATACGCTGACGCACGTTTCGGAAGGCACCCCGAGCGTCTCCGGCAGGTCTTCGGCCCCCGAGAGCGATCGCGGAAGACGTAGGATTTCATGGTGGACCTGGTGTGCGAGGAGCCGACGGTGGTTCGCGAGAGCGGGTTACACCGCCGGATCTCCTCGCCGCGTCCGATCGCCTCCGGAACCACGACCGGCCGGACCACGAGGGCACGCCGGTGAGCGGCCGGCGGCCCGCCGGGCACGCCTCCGGGGAACCTGTTTCCTGAACGAAGGGCCTACCCAGCCTTGTCCGTCTCACATCTCACTGACAGTCAGCAGCGGGCGGTGGCCGACCTGTTCCGCCGCATCGCGCCCGTCGTCGACGAGCTCGGGGAGCTGTTCGCGAAGGGCGGGCACCAGCTCGCCCTGGTCGGGGGATCGGTCCGGGACGTCTTCCTCGGGCGGATCGGGCACGACCTCGACCTCACCACGGACGCCCGCCCCGAGCGGGTGCTCGAGATCGTACGGCCGTGGGCCGACGCCGTCTGGACGGTCGGCATCGAGTTCGGCACCGTCGGCGTCCGCAAGGGCGACTGGCAGTTGGAGATCACCACCTACCGCAGCGAGTCGTACGACCCGAAGTCCCGCAAGCCCGAGGTGATGTACGGCGACACGCTCGAGGGTGACCTGGAGCGGCGGGACTTCACGGTGAACGCGATGGCGGTGCGGGTGCCCGGCCACGAGTTCGTCGACCCGTACGGCGGGCTCGCCGACCTGGGCGCGAAGGTGCTGCGCACCCCGGGCCCGCCGGAGCGGTCCTTCGACGACGACCCGCTGCGCATGCTGCGCGCGGCCCGGTTCGCCTCCCAGCTCGGGTTCCGCGTGGACCCGAAGGTGCGCGAGGCGATGGCCCGGATGGCCGAGCGGATCGAGATCGTCTCGGCCGAGCGCATCCGCGACGAGCTGGACAAGCTGATCTGCGGCGCGCACCCGCGCGCGGGCCTCACCCTGCTGGTGGACACCGGCCTCGCCGAACGGGTGCTGCCCGAGCTGCCGCGGCTCCGGCTGGAGATCGACGAGCACCACCGGCACAAGGACGTCTACGAGCACACGCTCACCGTGCTCGAGCAGGCGATCGCGCTGGAGACGTCCGGGCCGGACCGGGTGCTGCGCTGGGCGGCGCTCATGCACGACGTGGGCAAGCCGAAGACCCGGCGGCTGGAGCCGGGCGGGCGGGTGTCGTTCCACCACCACGAGGTGGTCGGCGCCCAGATGACCCGCAAGCGGCTGAGCGCGCTGCGCTTCCCCAAGGACGTGGTCCAGGACGTGGCGCGGCTCGTCGAGCTGCACCTGCGGTTCCACGGGTACGGCTCGGGCGAGTGGACCGACAGCGCGGTACGGCGGTACGTGCGCGACGCCGGCCACCTGCTCGACCGGCTGCACAAGCTCACCCGGGCCGACTGCACCACCCGCAACAAGCGCAAGGCGCAGGCGCTCTGGCGCACCTACGACCACCTGGAGCAGCGCATCGCCCGGCTCGCCCAGGAGGAGGAGCTCGCCAAGATCCGGCCGGAGCTCAACGGCCACGAGATCCAGGAGATCCTCGGCATCAAGCCCGGCCCGCTCGTGGGCAAGGCGTACAAGTTCCTCCTCGACATGCGGCTCGACCGCGGCGTGATCGGCAAGGAGGCGGCCCGCGAGGCGCTGATCGCCTGGGCGAAGGAGAACGGCGTGCTCCCGCCGGACGCGCCGGGCGGCTCCGGCGGCGAGCCCGGCGAGCCGGAGGCGTCGTCCGCCCCGAAGGCCGCCGACCGGCCGGAGCAGGGCTAGCCGCGGCGTGGCTCAGGTGACCGGACCCTCGGCCCGGGCGCTGGGGGTCCGGTCGTCCTTCGACCGGCCCGCCGACGCCATCACGATCCGGTAGCCGACGGCGGACAGCAGGTAGCCGGCGGCGATCACGGCGACCGCGAGCGGCGACCGGCCGTCGGCCGGCAGGAACAGCGCGGACACCGCCGCCGCGGCCACGGTCATGCCGTTGAACAGCATGTCGTAGACGGAGAAGACCCGGCCGAGGTAGGGGTCGTCGACGTCGCGCTGCACCACGGTGTCCGCGCAGATCTTCACCGACTGCCCGGCGAGCCCGAGCACGAAGCCCGCGACGAGGAACCCCGGCTCCTGGAACGGCAGGCACAGCACGAGCGAGAGCACCCCGGCCGCGGCGAGCGCCGCGGTGACCCACGTCTCGATCCGCATCCGCTCGGTCACCCACGGGGTGAGGAACGCGGCCGCGAAGTAGCCGACGCCCGAGGTCGCCACCACCCCGGACGCGTGCATCAGCCCGGCCTCGGCGTCGCCGTCGGTGAAGTAGAAGCGGTAGAGCATCGCCGCCATCACCAGCGCGATGCCGTACCAGAACCGGTGCGCCGCCATGCTGCCGAGCGCGGCGGCCGCGGCGCGCCGCCGGGCCACGTGCCGGGCGCCGTCGGCGAGGCCGCGCAGCACGTTGCGCACGGCCTCCCGGGTCTGCGGCCGGTTCGGGTCGTACGACGGGCCGAGCAGGTCGCGGTCCATCGTGGCGGCGACGAGCGCGCTCAGGGCGACGGTCACGCCCGCCACGACGAGCAGCAGCGCGCTGCCGTCGGTGCCCGGACCGAACAGCAGCCGCAGCAGGAAGCCCGCCCCGGCGCCGAGGAACGTCGCCACCGTGCCCGAGGTGGGGGTGACCGAGTTCGCCATCATCAGCCGCTCGGCGGGCACCGTGTGCGGCAGCGAGGCGCCGAGCGCGGCGAGGAAGAACCGGTTGACGCCGAGCGCGCCGAGCGCGACCGCGTAGAAGTACCCGTCCGGCGCCCCGGTCGCGAGCAGGGCGGCGGCGAGCGCGAGCAGCGCGCCCCGGACGAGGGGCCCGATCACCAGGATCTGGCGCCGGGGCCAGCGGTCGATGAAGACGCCGGCGAACGGGCCGAGGACCGAGTACGGCAGCAGCAGCACGGCGAACGCCGCCGCGGCCTCGGCCGCGGTGGTCTGGTTCTCCGGGGTGAAGAACGCGTAGCCGTAGACCGCGAACTGGAAGATGCCGTCGGCGAACTGGGAGACCAGGCGGGTGCCGAACAGGCGCCTGAAGTCCCGACCCTGCAGGACGACGCGCAGATCGGAGACGAAGGACACGCGCACAGCCTAGTGCCGCCGCGATCGGCCGGGCACCCGCGGGCCGGACCGGGCGGCCGGGCCGCCTACGCTCGTAGTGTGACGATCGAGGAACGGGTCGTGCTCGTCGACGCCGCGGGGCGGGCGGTCGGCAGCGCGCCGAAGAGCGCCGTGCACGGGCCACGGACGCCGCTGCACCTGGCCTTCTCGTGCTACGTGTTCGACCGCGACGGCCGGGTGCTGCTGAGCCGGCGGGCCGACCGGAAGATCACCTGGCCGGGGGTGTGGACGAACAGCTGCTGCGGCCACCCGCAGCCGGGCGAGCCGGTGGCCGCGGCCGTGGCCCGGCGGCTCGCGTTCGAGCTGGGGCTGCAGGCCGAGTCGGTCGACCTGCTGCTGCCCACCTTCTCCTACCGGGCGGCGATGGCGAACGGCACCGTCGAGCACGAGCTGTGCCCGGTCTACCGGGCGGTGACCGCCGGGACGCCGCGGCCGAACCCCGCGGAGGTCGCGGACGTGCGCTGGCTGCCGTGGACGGAGTTCGCCGCGGCGGTGCGCGCGGGCGCGTTCCCGCCGCCGGGGGAGGGGCCGGGTGCGGACCCGGCACCGATCTCCCCGTGGTGCCTGCGCCAGGTGCCGCTGCTCGAGCGGCTCGGCCCCGACCCGCTCGCCTGGCCGGCCGCGGACGAGGCCGCGCTGCCGCCCGCGGCCCGGGCCGGCCTCGCCTGACGGCCGCGCCCCGCCGGCCCGCCGTACCGGTGGCGTGTGGGGAGACGGAAGGGCCCCGGCCGCGCGCGGAGGCGCGACCGGGGCGGGCTGATCACGCCGGTGCCGCGCGGCCGGCCCGCCGCGGCCCGGAAGGGCAGCGCTCAACCTCGCCGCGGATGAACTTCTCCACGGCCTCCTTGGCCTCGTCGTCCGAGTACTGGATCGGCGGCGACTTCATGAAGTACGCGGAGGCGGACAGCAGCGGGCCGCCGATGCCGCGATCCTTGGCGATCTTCGCGGCGCGGATGGCGTCGATGATGACGCCGGCCGAGTTCGGCGAGTCCCACACCTCGAGCTTGTACTCGAGGTTGAGCGGCACGTCGCCGAAGGCGCGGCCCTCCAGCCGCACGTACGCCCACTTGCGGTCGTCGAGCCACGGCACGTGGTCGGACGGGCCGATGTGCACATCGGCCTTCTTCATCTCGTGCGGGATCTGCGACGTGACCGACTGGGTCTTGGAGATCTTCTTGGACTGGAGCCGCGACCGCTCCAGCATGTTCATGAAGTCCATGTTGCCGCCGAAGTTGAGCTGGTACGTGCGCAGCAGCTCAACGCCGCGGTCCTCGAACAGCTTGGCCAGCACGCGGTGCGTGATCGTGGCGCCGACCTGCGACTTGATGTCGTCGCCGACGATCGGCACGCCGGCCTTGGTGAACTTGTCGGCCCACTCGGGGTCGGACGCGATGAACACCGGCAGCGCGTTCACGAACGCCACACCGGCGTCGAGGGCGCACTGCGCGTAGAACCGGGTCGCCTCCTCCGAGCCGACCGGCAGGTAGCAGACGAGCACGTCGGTCTTGGTGTCCTTGAGCACCTTGACGATGTCGACCGGGTCCTCGTCCGACTCGTCGATGATCTGGCGGTAGTACTCGCCGAGGCCGTCGTAGGTGTGCCCGCGCTGCACGGTCACCCCGAGCGGGGGCACGTCGCAGATCTTGATGGTGTTGTTCTCCGAAGCGACGATGGCCTCGGATAGGTCACGGCCGACCTTCTTCGCGTCGACATCGAACGCGGCGACGAACTCCAGGTCGCCGACGTGGTAGTCGCCGAACCGCACGTGCATCAGGCCCGGTACCCGGGAGTCCGGGTCGGCGTCCTTGTAGTAATGCACGCCCTGCACCAGCGACGCGGCACAGTTGCCGACACCGACGATGGCTACGCGCACCGAACCCATCGCACTCGCTCCTTAGTGATCAACGTGTCAATCGGAATTGGGTGCCTCTGCACCATCTGGTGGTGACGGGGATCCCTGCCGATCACTGGGCCGCTCATCGGTCCGCCGTTCCCGCCCGTCCCCGGCACCGGTCTCGCCGCCGGCCTGCGCGGCGTCGTCCTTTCGCTCGGCCTCGTGCTGGCGCTCGGTGGCGATCAGCTCGTTCAGCCAGCGCACCTCACGCTCGACCGACTCCAGGCCGTGCCGGTGCAGTTCGAGCGTGTAGCTGTCGAGCCGCTCGCGGGCCCGGGCGAGGGCCGTGCGGACGTTGTGGAGACGTTCCTCGAGGCGGCTGCGGCGGCCCTCCAGAATGCGCAGCCGTACCTCGGCCTCGGTGTGACGGAAGAAGGCGAAGCGAACGCCGAAGCCCTCGTCCTCCCAGGCCGACGGGCCGGACTGGGTGAGCAGCTCCTGCAGGCGCTCCTTACCTTCCGCCGTCAGCTTGTAGACGATCTTCGAGCGGCGGCCGGTGAGAGGCGGGGAGTCGGCCGGGCGCTCCTCGGCGATCAGCCCCTTGGCGAGGAGCCGGCGAAGGCACGGATAGAGCGACCCGTAAGAGATGACACGGAACATGCCGAGCAGCGCGTTCAGCCGTTTGCGCAGCTCGTAGCCGTGCAAGGGGGTCTCGTGCAGGCACCCGAGCACGGCCAGCTCCAGCACCTCGCTTTTCGCGCCGGCCACTGGAACCACCTCCCGCCTCGTGCTCGGCCTATCCTCTCGATGTATCGCCCTGATACATCGAGAGGATACGTCGGTGCGACATATCGCGCAATCATGGTTTCGGGCACGACGCGGTCAGGGCGTCAGAGACGGGGTTCCGGGATCACTTGTTGCCCGCCGGCGGCCGGACGCAACGTGACGTGTGACACTCAGGGCTCATGTTTCGCCCCTTTTCCGCCTTCGCCGGACCGGTGAGATCACGTACCGCATCCACCGCGTGACGGTGCGGCTCACCTGCGGGCATGCGGCCGGCGGCGCGGCGTGCCAATCCCCCGAATTCCCCGATCCGAGGTCCCGGCGTCTGCCAATGTTGTTCTCGGCACAACTGACGTTCTCATCCATCCTCGGCGGGGGCGGGCCCGCCGGGCCGCGCGGAGGCGGACCGGACGACCGGGCCTGAGGCGGAGGGTCACAGTGGATCCGTTCTGTCACACAGGCCCCGGTTTGTCGGGGTACGCTCTCGCCCTGCCGAGTGATGTGGTGACCGCAGACCGCCAAGGACCGAACGAGGACCCGTGAGTTACAACAGCTACGGCCCCGAGCCGAGCGGGCGCCCCGGCCACGTCGAGGGGCGGCCCGGTGCGTCGGCATCTCCTGGGCGGCGCCGTCGCCCGCCCGAGGGAACCACGAGCCAGCCGTACGGTGGCGAGCGGCCGATGCCCCCTCGCGCCGCCGGCCCGGCGCCCCGGCAGGCAGGTCCAGGCGGGGGCCGTCCGGTCACGGGATCCCACGGCGCGCCCCGGCCGCAGGGGCAGCGGCGGCCCGAGGCGGCGTACGAGGACACCCAGGCGATGGCCGCGGTGCCCGACTCCGGTCCGATGCGGGCGGCCCCGCCCGGCCGCGGCGCCCCCCAGCGGCCGCCGCAGGGACGGGCGCCGGGCGCCCCGGCGGGACGGCGGGCCCCGGCGGCCGCCGCGGCGGCGGACCAGGCGACCC
>QGUZ01000269.1 GCA_003242605.1 Actinomycetota bacterium | reverse complement strand
ACCGGCACCCAGGAGACCGACAGGGCGATCACGTAGTCCATCGCCGGGGCGAAGGCCGCCCAGGACCCGCCGCCGAGCGACGGCCCCTCCGCGACGAGCGCCACGGAGAGCCAGACCATCGAGATGATCACGCCGACGGTGACGTACCGGCGCAGCAGCCGGATCGCGCCGAGCGGCCGGATCGTCAGCGCGGTGGTGAGCACCCCCGCGATGATCACCCAGACCGCGTACGGCACGGCGTCACCGGCGATGGCACGGGCGCCCTGGGCGATGACCCAGAGCTCGAAGGCGCCCCAGCCGAGCATCTGGATGATGTTGAGCACGGTCGGCACGTACGACAGCCGTGCCCCGAACAGCCCGCGCAGCAGCACCATGGCGGGCTGCCCGGTGTACGCCCCCGGCACGGCGGCGAGGCCGACCATGGCGGTGCCGACGAGGCTGCCGATCACGGCGGCCAGCATCGCGCCGGTGAAGGTCAGCGGCTCGTCGCCGAGGGGGTTGATGAGGACGAGCGCCCCCGAGAACCCCAGCAGGCTGACGCCGAGGTTCGCCCAGAACGCCCCCTGGTCGAGGAGGCCGAGGGTCTGCGGAGGGGCTTCGTCGAGGGTGAGAGGGACTTCGTCGCGATCGGTCCGAGAGGACTCGCTACGGGCGGCTGCAGGCCCCATCACACGCTCCCTACGCCGGCATTATCCGGACAGGTTCGGCGGTCGGCGGCGCGTCCGTTCGCGGATAGCCGCCCTCTCAGCCCGGTTTCGCCCGAGCTCCCGCGGTTCTTTAACTTTCGGGCGGATTATGCCAGGGGGAGGTGAACGGAACGCGGGAGGGGGCGCCCGCGCCGGGGGAGCCGGCCGCGAAACCGGCCGCTCGCCCCCGCGGCCCGCGCGGCTCCCCCGCGCCGGCCGTCCGTGTCGTCCATACGGCTTGGACGTGGGAGAACGCGGCGGGAAAGGGCCGTGGAACGGCCCGGCACCGATGCGAAGAAAAAACCGAACAAAGCAGAAGGCGCGGTGGCCGCAGCGAATCTGCGTCCGATTCCGGACACCGCCGCTCGCCGAATCCGGCGCGCCCGGCACGGCGGCGGTGGACGCCGGACGGGCCGCCGTTTCCACGTCCCGCCCGTGGACCGGCCGCCCCGCGCGGGGCGCCATCGTCGGGGCGCCGAAGCGGCGGCCAGACTCGCCGGCCGCCCCGCTCGAGGCCGGTCGCCGCGCGCGTCAGGCCACGTACGGCTCCTGCCCGTTCTCGGCGACCATCGGCCGCGCGGCCGCGGCCCACGCCATCATGCCGCCCGCCACGTTGACCGCGCGGCGCCCGAACCGGTTGAGCCACGCGGTGGCCTGCGCCGAGCGCCCGCCGACCCGGCAGATCACGTAGACGGTGGCGTCCTCGGGCACCTCCGCCACGCGGGCGGGCAGCTCGAAGAGCGGGATGTGCACCGCGCCCGGGGCGTGCCCGGCCACCCACTCCTCGGGCTCGCGCACGTCGAGCAGGAAGGCGTCGTCGGGGACGGCATGAACAGGGGTCTCCGGAACGTTCACCCGGCCATTCTGGCAGCCCGGCGCGGCACACCCGCCGCCGGGACGCGCCCGCACGTCACTTGAGCAGCCGGGACAGCCGCCGGTCGGCGAGCGGCCGGCCGCCGGTCTGGCAGGTCGGGCAGTACTGCAGGGACGAGTCGGCGAACGACACCTCCCGGATCACGTCCCCGCAGACCGGGCACGGCTCGCCGGTACGGCCGTGCACCCGCAGCCCGCTGCGCTTCTCCGTCTTCAGGTCCGCGGCGGCGAGCCCGCGCTGCCGCTCCACCGCCTCGCGCAGCGTGGTCACGATCGCCTCGTGCAGGTCGGCGAGCTGCGCGTCGGTGAGCGTCCCGGCGATCTTGAAGGGGGATATCCGGGCCGCGTGCAGCACCTCGTCGGAGTAGGCGTTGCCGATCCCGGCGATCGCCCGCTGGTCGCACAGCAGCCCCTTGATCCGGGTACGGCTGCCGCTCACGATGCGCCCCAGCTCCTGCAGGGTGAAGCCGTCGCCGAGCGGGTCCGGCCCGAGCGCGGCGACGCCCGGCACCTCGGCCGGGTCGCGCACCAGGTGGATGGCGAGCCGCTTCTGCGTGCCGGCCTCGGTGAGCTCGAACCCGGGCGTGCGGCCGGTCTCGTCGGGCGTGAAGCGCACCCGCGCCGCGAGCGGCCCCTTGCCCGGGCGCGCGGGCCGCGCCCCGGCGAGGTCGTCGCGCCAGCGCAGCCACCCGCCGCGGGCGAGGTGAACGACGAGGTGGAGCGCGGGGCCGTCGCCGCCGAACACGAGGTCGAGGAACTTGCCATGCCGGGTCACGTCCCGCAGGGCGAGCCCGCGCAGCGCGGCCACCGGCGGGTCCACGGTCTTCAGCGCCTGGAACGCCGGAACCTCGGCGGACAGCACCTTCCGGCCCGTCGCCCGGTCGCGCAGGAACCCGGCGAGCGCCTCCACCTCCGGCAGCTCCGGCATACCCCCACGGTACGTCCCCGCCCGCGATCACGGCCCCGGGGGACGCGAATTATCCACAACCCGCGACGATCATCCACAGGTTTTTTCACAGATGGGCATAATCATCGACGCCCCTGTGGACAACCGCGGCGGCGCGCCACCCACAGGCGCGCTCCCCGGCCGCCCGCCCGGCCGGAAAGGCGGCGGCCGGACCGGCGAGCCGTACCCGCCCGCCGGTCCCGCGGATCACTTGGCGAGCACGTCCTTGGGCACCGGCTTGTCCTCGGCAAGCGCGTTGAACAGCCGCAGTGCCTTCTCCCGGTCCCACTGCACGTAGTTCACCCCGTTGATGGTGGGGAACGACGCGGTCGGCACCACCGTGTTCACCGGGTCGTCGCTCATCGCCAGCCCCAGCGACAGCAGGTCGAAGGTGCCGGTGTCCTTGTCGACGGTGACCGCGTCGGTGGCCGCGGCGGCGAGCGGGATGCCCTTGAACGGGTTGAACAGCACCCCCGGGCTCGCGGCCTTCTTCACCACCGCGGAGAAGAACTGCCGCTGCCGCTGGGTGCGCTCGAAGTCGGGGATGGCACCGGTGGCACGGGTGCGCACGTAGCCGAGCGCGGTCGCGCCGTCCATCTCCTGGCAGCCCTTCTTCACGTTGAGCCCGGCCTTGGGATCCTTGATGTTCTGCTTGACGCAGATCTCCACCCCGCCGACCGCGTCCACGATCTGCACGAACCCGGCGAACCCGATCTCCATGTAGTGGTCGATCCGGATGCCGGTGACCTTCTCCACGGTCCGCACGAGCAGCTTCGGCCCGCCGCCCTTCACCGAGTACGCGGCGTTGAGCTTGTCCCGGCCGTGCCCGTCGATCGGCACGAGCGAGTCGCGGGGCAGGCTCACCAGGGTCGGCCGGCCGCCGTCCTCGGGGATGTGGAGCAGCATCATCGTGTCGGTGCGCTTGCCCACCGCGCGGCCGGTGGCGAGCCTCTTCCGGTCGGCCTTGGACAGCCCGGCCCGGCTGTCGGAGCCGACGAGCAGCCAGTCCTGCCCCGGCGTCTCCGGCGGACGGCCCTCGTAGTCCTCGAACACCTCGATGCCGTTGATCCGGGAGGAGAGCCAGCCGTACAGGCCGATCCCGGCCACGAGCACGAGCACGACCAGCACCGCGAGCGACCGCAGCGCGATCCTGCCGATGCGGCGCGGATCCGGCCCGGCGCCGCCGCCGGAGCCCCCGCGGCGCGCCCGCAGCGGCTCCACCGGGCTGCGGCCCGAGCGGGGCCTGCCGTACACCCGGGACACCTTGCGCACGATGGTCTCGTCCCGGGGCTCGGGCCGCCGCGGCCCGACCGGCGACTCACCGAGGCGGACGGTCCGGTCGTTCGGGCCCGGCGGTGGGGCGGCCCCGCCGCGGACGTCCCACGCGGGCGGCGGTGGCGGCGGCGCCTGCCCCCGTCGCCGTACCACCCGTGTGCGGTCGTCCTCCGCACCCGGCCAATCGCTCACCGCTCCTCCTCCGCTTCGTCGCGTGGCCTGTCCACCGTTCTCCGCAACCGCGTCCTGCGTGACCGCGAGGCCGGGACGCCCGGCGCGCGGCCCGCGCCGCCCCCGGTCCGCGGACCGGTCGCGGCCGTCCCCGGGAGCCCCGGGCGATCACGACGCACGACCCTACCGAGCCTCCGGCGTCCGGCGGACGGGTCCGATTGTGACGCTACGTCCGCCCGCTTGCGATTCGCTTGCAAGTGAGCGAGCCATGCCCGCCATAGAGATATCCGCCATAGAGATATACGCTCCGCCGGTCTGGCGCGGCGAACCGGAAACGGGGAACACTCGGAACACACGGACGGGCCCCGCCCGTTATCGTGAGTAGACCTTGAGTGAAGGGATGGACGTGTCCGGCTCGGACCCGTGGAGTACCTGCCCGTGCTCCGGCACGGGTGACCCACAACAACGTCGGGCACATCGTCGCCCTGCGGGACGGTGTGCTCGCTGATGGAAACCTTCCTTGGCCTGTTGGCCGTTCTCCTGCTCACCCTGGGAACCGGCTATTTCGTCGCCCAGGAGTTCGCGTTCCTCGCCGCCGACCGCCCGCTGCTGCGGGAACAGGCCGCCGCCGGTGACGCCGCGGCGGGCCGCGCGCTCGCGGTCACCGACCGGCTCTCGTTCATGTTGTCCGGCGCCCAGCTCGGCATCACCGTGACCACCCTGCTCGTCGGGTTCATCGCCGAGCCCGCGATCGCGGACGTGGTCCGTCCCGGCCTGCTCGCCCTCGGTCTCCCCGAGGCCGCGGTGCCGGGCATCGCGGTCGCCATCGGGCTGGTGCTCGCCACGGCCGTGCAGATGGTGCTGGGCGAGCTCGCGCCGAAGAACCTCGGCATCGCCCGCCCCGAGGCGGTGGCGAAGTTCCTCGCCCGCTCGACCCTCGCCTACCTCGCGGTCGCCGGGCCGGTGATCCGGCTGTTCGACGGCGCCGCCACCCGGCTGCTGCGCCGCGTCGGCGTGGAGCCGGTCGAGCACGTCGAGCACGGCGCCACCCCGGAGGAGCTGGCCCGCATCATCGCCGAGTCCGAGGCCGCCGGCGAGCTCCCGCACCGGCTGTCGGAGCTGCTCGAGCGCGCCCTGGAGTTCGGCGACCGCACCGCCGAGGACGTGATGGTGCCGCGGCCGCGCGTGGTCTCGCTGCGCGCCGACCGGTCCATCGCCGACGTGCTCGACGTGCTCAAGCGCGCCGGGCACTCCCGTTACCCGGTGCTCGGCGCGGGCGACGACGCGAACGAGGTCGTCGGCGTGCTCGGCCTGCACGAGGTGGTGCGGGCGATCGAGGGCGGCGACGACGACGCCCCGGTGGCCCGGCTCGCCCGGCCCGCGCTGCTCGTGCCCGAGACGCTGCCGCTGCCGGCCGTACTCAAGGAGATGCGCGCGGCCGGCGACGACTTCGCCTGCGTGATCGACGAGTACGGCGGGCTCGCCGGCATCGTCACGATCGAGGACCTCGCCGAGGAGCTCGTCGGCGAGCTGGTCGACGAGAACGACCCCGAGCCGCTCGGCGCCGAGGCCGGCGACGACGGCACCTGGCTCGTGGCCGGGACGCTCCGCCTCGACGAGGTGGAGCGCGCCACCGGCCTGTGCCTGCCGGAGAGCGAGGAGTACGACACGATCGGCGGCCTGGTGATGGCGCGGCTCGGCCGGCTGCCCGAGCCCGGCGACACCGTCACCGTGCCGCTCGCCGACGGCTCCCCGCTCGACGATGACGACGAGCGGCCCGCCTCCAGCGCCGTGCTCACCGTGCTCGGCGTGCAGCGCCGCGTGCCCGACAAGGTGCGGGTCACGCGCGTGGCCGGCTGAGCCGGCCGAACGGCCACCCACCCGTCTCCCACCCCAGCACCAACGCACCACACACCCATGAGGCGTTCCGACAACACGAGTTCCGATAAATCGTCGACCGATCGAAGACCCGGCCGGCCCGCGCCGGCCCGTGTCCGGGGAGCGGCGGCCCGATGAACACCCTCACCGCGATCCTGCTGGGCGTCGTGCTCCTCGTCGCCAACGGCCTGTTCGTCGCCGCCGAGTTCGCCGTGGTGAGCGCCCGGCGGCACCGCCTGGAGGAGACCGCGGCCCGCGGCGGGCGGCTGGTTCGCGCCATCGCCCGCACCGCGGTCCGCAACGGCCGCGAGCTCACCCTCATGCTCGCGGGCGCCCAGCTCGGCATCACGCTCTGCTCGCTCGGCCTCGGCATGGTGGCCGAGCCCGCGATCGAGCACCTGCTCGAACCGGTCTTCGGCCTCGTGGGCGTGCCCGAGTCGCTGCGCGCCCCGGTCGCGTTCGCCGTCGCGCTCGCGCTCGTCACCTTCCTGCACATGGTGGCGGGCGAGATGGCGCCCAAGTCGTGGGCGATCACCCACGCCGAGGGGGCCGCGATGGCGCTCGCGCTGCCGTTCCGCGGGTTCACCTGGCTCGCCCGGCCGCTGATCGCCACGCTCAACGGGCTCACCAACGGCATGCTCCGGCTGTTCGGGATACGGCCCCGCGACGAGCTCGCCACCGCGCGGACCCCGCACCAGCTCGCCATCCTGGTCGGCGAGTCCGGCCGGATGGGGCTGCTCGACCGCGACGAGCACGACCTGCTCACCCGCGCGCTGCGGGTGAACGACGAGCCGATCGGGCCGCTCGCCCGGCCGATCGGCGAGGCCGCGCGGGTCGGCGCGGACGCGAGCGCGGCCGAGATCCGCCGGGTCGCCGCCCGCACCAACCACCTGCGGCTGCTGGTGACCGGGGACGGCCCGCAGGACGTGCTCGGCGTGCTGCACGTGCGGGACGCGCTGCTGCGGCCGGACGCCCGGCCGCGCGAGCTGGTCACCTGCGCCCCGCGCCTCGACGCCGCCACGACCGTGCCGGACGCCCTCGCCGCCCTCCAGGACGCGCGCGCCCACCTGGGCCTCGTCACCGTGGGCGGCCGGGTCGTCGGCCTGATCAGCCGCAACGATCTGATCGACCAGCTGCTGACCGCCTGACGCCCGCCGAGGAGGCGCGCCGTGTCCCGCCGCCGGCCCGGCGGCCGTCCGGCCCGCCGCGCGGATGTGGCCGGGCTGCGC
>QGUZ01000268.1 GCA_003242605.1 Actinomycetota bacterium | reverse complement strand
CGCCGGCCGGCCCGGGCGCCCGCCGCGCCGGCGGCACCCCCCCGGCGCCCGCCCGAGGGGTGGGTGCGGGGCACGTCGGGCGGGGCGGCGGCGCCGGTGGCCGGGCCGCCCCCGCCCGCCACGGCGCCCTGGCCGGTCGCCGGGGCGTCCCGCCGGATCGCGCGCGCCGCGGGGTCGGTCACCGTGCTCAGGTCCGCGCCCGCGGCGAGCTGCTCGCGCAGCCGCGCGGCGTGCTCGGCGAGCTCCTGGGCCCCGCCGGGCCGCTGCTCGGGGGCCTTGGAGAGCATCGCCATCACCAGGTCGCGGACCGGCCCGGGCACGTGCGGGGGCAGCGGCGGCGGCGGCTCGTTGAGGTGCATGAGCGCGATCGCCACCTGGGTGTCGGCGACGAACGGCGGCCGCCCCGCCAGGCACTCGTACGCCACCACGCCGAGCGAGTAGATGTCGGTCGCGGGCGTGAGCGGGCTGCCCGACGCCTGCTCGGGGCTGACGTACTGGGCCGTGCCGAGCACGGTCCCGGTGCGCGTCATCGGCGCGGCCTGGAGCGCCCGCGCGATGCCGAAGTCCGTGATCTTGACCTGCCCGGTCTCGGTGATGAGCAGGTTGCCCGGCTTGATGTCCCGGTGGATCACGCCAGAGCGGTGCGCGGCGTGCAGCCCGCGCGCGGTCTGGGAGATGAGGTCGAGCGTGATGTCCGCGCTCAGCGTGCCGTGCCGGGCGAGGATGGCCGACAGCGGCTCGCCGACCACCAGCTCCATCACCAGGTAGGCGAGGTCCTCCTGCTCGCCGTAGTCGAACACCTGGGCGATGCCCGGATCGGCGAGCCCCGCGGTGATCCGCGCCTCATGCCGGAACCGCTCCCGGAACGACGGATCGGCGGCGACGTGCTGGCGCAGCAGCTTCACGGCGACCTCGCGGCCGAGCAGCTCGTCCACCGCCCGCCAGACCTCGCCCATCCCGCCGGCGGCGATCCGTCCGGTCAGCCGGTACCGGTTGCCCAGCAGCAGGTTGCCGGAGGTCACCGCTGTAGCACCGCCCGCATGACCTCACGGGCGACCGGGGCGGCGGTCGCGCCGCCGGTGGCCCGGTCGCCGGCCGCGCCGGACTGCACGAAGACGCACACCGCCACCTTCGGGTTCTCGGCCGGTGCGAAGCCGATGAACCACGCGTGCGGCGGCGCGTTGTCGGAGGTCTCGGCGGTACCGGTCTTGCCGCCCACGCTGATGCCGGGGATCTGGGCGGCGGTCGCGGTGCCCTGCGACACCACCGAGACCATCATCTGGCGGAGCTTGCGGGCGGCGTCGGACGACATCGCCTCGGACAGCTCGTCGGGCTCGGTCTCGTCGAGCGTGTCCCCGTCCGGGCTCACCACCTTGTCGACCAGGTACGGCTTCATCACCGTGCCGTCGTTCGCCACCGCGGCGGCGACCATCGCCATCTGCAGCGGCGTCATCTGCACGCTGCGCTGCCCGATCGAGGCCTGGGCGAGGGCGGCCTGGTCCTCCTTCTTGCCGATGCTCGAGGCCGCCACGTTGAGCGGGATCTGCAGCGGCTCGCCGATGCCGAACCTCGCCGCCTGCTCCTTCATCTTCTCGTAGCCCAGCTCCATACCGATCTTCGCGAACGGCGTGTTGCAGGACTTCTCAAGCGCGAACTGGAGCGTCACCCGGCCGGAGCCGCACGCCGCGCCGGCGTAGTTCGGCAGCCCCACCGTGGTGCCCGGCAGGTCGAGCACCTGCGGGGCGTCGACCAGCGTCTGCGGGCCGACGGTGTCGTCCTCCTCGAGCAGGGCGGCCGTGGTGACCACCTTGAACGTCGAGCCGGGGGCGTAGGTGGTCTCGATCGCCCGGTTGAGCAGCGGCTGGTCCGGGTCGGCGTCGAGCTTGTTGTACGCCTGCGCCACCTTGCCCTTGTTGGGCACGGCGAGCTGGTTCGGGTCGTAGGTGGGCAGCGAGACCATCGCCTTGATCGCGCCGGTCTTCGGGTCGAGCGCGACCACGGCGCCCTTCCGGCCGGCGCGGCGCAGCGCCTCGTAGGCGGCCCGCTGCGCCCGCGGGTCGATGGTGAGCTCGATGTCGGCGCCGCGGGTCGGCTTGTTCGTGATCAAATCGACCGCCCGGCGCACGATGAGGTCGGCCGAGGTGCCGTCGAGCAGCTTGTTCTCGGTCGCCTCGATGCCGCGCTCGCTCTCCGGCGCGAAGAAGCCGAGCACGTGCGCGTACAGCCGCCCGTTGCGGTATCGGCGCTCGAACCGGATCTCGCCGTCGGTGTCGACCGACTCGGCGAGCACCTCGTTGCCCGCGATGATCCGGCCGCGCTGGTTCTCGTACCGCTCGAAGAACCGGCGGAAGTTCCGGTTGTCCTCGCGGAACTCCTCGGCCTTCACCGCCTGCAGGTAGTTCACGTTGACCATGAGCAGGCCGAACATCACCATGCAGGCGACCGCAACCCGCTTGAGCGTGCCGTTCATCGCTGCATCACCTGGGTGAGCCCCTCGTCCTGGATGGCCTGCGGCGGCGGCCTGCGCGCCGCGTCCGACATCCGCACCAGCAGTGCGATGAGGATCCAGTTGGCCAGCAGGGCGGAGCCGCCCTGGGACATGAACGGCGTCACCAGACCGGTCAGCGGGATGAGGTTCGTCACGCCGCCGATGATGATGAACACCTGCCAGGCCAGGATGAAGCTTAGGCCACCGGCCAGCAGTTTGCTGAACGGATCGCGGGCGGCGAGCGCGGTGCGCAGGCCGCGCTCCACGATGAGCGCGTAGCACATGAGCAGCGCCATCAGCCCGGTGAGGCCGAGCTCCTCGCCCACCGCGGGGAAGATGAAGTCGGAGAACGCCAGGGGGATGCGGTACGGGTGGCCCTGGCCCAGCCCGGTGCCGAGGATGCCGCCCGAGCCGAGCCCGAACAGGCCCTCCATGAGCTGGTAGCTGCCGCCGGCCGCCCGCGTGTAGAACTCGTTGTTGCCCGGGTCGAGCCAGACCTCGAACCGGTCGCCGACGTGCGAGAAGATCTGCCCGGCGACGAACGCGCCGCCGACGAACAGCAGCAGCCCGATCAGCACCCACGCGGTGCGGCCGGTGGCGATGTACAGCATGCTGATGAAGCCGCCGAACAGCAGCAGCGAGGTGCCGAGGTCCTTCTGCAGGACCAGGATGCCGACGCTGATGCCCCAGACCACGAGGACCGGGCCGAGGTCGCGGGCCCGCGGCAGGTCGATGAAGAGCAGCCGCCGCCCGACGAGCGCGAGCACGTTGCGCTTCGCGACGAGGTAGCCGGCGAAGAACACCACCAGCGCCAGCTTGGCGAACTCGCCCGGCTGCACGCTGAAGCCCACGTTGATCCAGATGCGGGCGCCGTTGAGCTCGACGCCGATGAACGGCAGCAGCGGCAGGAGGAGCAGGACCACGCCGAGCGCGCCGGCGGTGTAGGTGAAGCGCTGGAGCACGCGGTGGTCGCGGAGCACGAGCAGGGTCACCGTGAACATCACGATGCCGAGCGCGGTCCACGTGATCTGCTGGGTGGCCGAGGCGCCGTTCTCGTACGGGGCGTTCTCGATCCGGTAGATCATCACCAGACCGATGCCGTTCACCAGCGTGACCAGCGGCAGGATGAGCGGGTCCGCCCACGGCGCGAACTTCGCGAGCACGAGGTAGGCGACGAGCATGAGGCCGCCGAGGCCCAGGCCGTACGTGAGCATGCCGGCGGGGACCTGGCCGTTCATCCCGAGGCCGACGCTCGCGTACGCCGCCATGATGATCCCGATGGCGAAGGCGAGCATGAACAGCTGCGCGCCGCGCCGCTTGGGGGTCATCGGGACTGCGGAAGCCGCGTCAGCGCTCACCCCGAGGTCCTCCTGCCCGGGCTCGCGGTCGCATCGACGTCGGGGGCGTTGCGGCCGGTCTGCCCGTCACCGGAGTCCCGCCGGTTCGCCTGCCCGTTCTCGGTGGCCTGCCGGTCGCCGCGGGCGGCCTGCTCCGGCTCGCCCTCGGCGATGGGCTCCTCGGTCTCCGCGGCCTCGCCCGCGTCCTCCCGGTCCTGGTTCGCCTGCGCCGACGCCACCGCCGCCAGCTTGTTGATCTCCTTCTTGCCGGCGTCGAGGCTGGGTACGGCGATGCCGTTGCGCACCCGGCCCTGCTGCGGCGGCGGGAGCGCGGAGACGGCGAGGCTGCTGCGGTACTTGACGTCGAAGAGCTGGATGGGCCCGAGTTCGGCGTCGATGCCCTGGTAGACGACGATCTCGTCCTTGTCGGCGCCCACGTAGAACTGCTCGTCGATCCACTGCTTGGCGTACCAGCCGCCGACGGCGAGCCCGGCCGTGACGACGCCGAGGGTGGCGAGCACCATCGGCCAGATCCGCCGCCTGCGGGGGGCCACGGCCTGCGCGTACGTCTCGTCCGGGCCGCTCTCCTCCTCCTCGCCGTCGTCGAGGATGGCGGGCTGCGGCGCGGTGAGGGTGGGCGTCCCGCCCTTGCGCATGAGCTCGGCGAGGTCGCGGAACCGGCTCGAGCCGGCCGCGCCCACGATCACCGTCTTCAGCTCCGGCAGCGGCTGGCCGTCCTCGACCTCGATCACGTCGGCGACGATGCAGGTGATGTTGTCCGGCCCGCCGCCGCGGTTGGCGAGGTCGATGAGCTGGCGGACGGCCGCCTCCGGGTCCTCGTACGTGGTGAGCGTGTGGTGCAGCGTCTCCGCGCTCACCACCGTGGACAGGCCGTCGGAGCACAGCAGGTAGCGGTCGTTGACCTGGGCGACGCGGAGGGTGAGGTCCGGGTCGACCTCGCCGCTGCCGTCGAGCGCGCGCAGCAGGATCGACCGCTGCGGGTGGGTGGCCGCCTCCTCCTGGGTGATGCGTCCGTCATCCACCAGCGACTGCACGAGCGTGTGGTCGTGCGTGATCTGGTAGAGCTCGCCGTTCCGCAGCAGATAGGCCCGCGAGTCCCCGACGTGGACCAGGGCGACCTCGGGCCCGTTCCACAGCATCGCGGTGAGCGTGGTGCCCATGCCCTTGAGGCTCGGGTCACGGGTGACCATCTCGTGCAGCTGGCGGTTGGCGTTCCGGACCGCTGCCTCGATCGCGCCCAGCAGGTCACCCCCGGGGATCTCGTGCTCCAGGGACGACAGTGCGGCGATCGCGACCGAGCTGGCCACCTCGCCGTGAGCGTGCCCGCCCATACCGTCGGCGACGGCGAGCAGGCGCGAGCTCGCGTACGCCGAGTCCTCGTTCCCTTCGCGGAGGAGGCCGACGTCGGAGCGGGCCGCGTAGCGGAGTGCGATGGTCATTTGCGCAATTCGATGACGGTCTTACCGATGCGGATCGGAACGCCGAGTGGCACCGGAGTGGGGCGGGTGATTTTCGTGCGGTCCAGGTAGGTCCCGTTGGTCGAACCGAGATCTTCCACGATCCATTGCCCGTTCTGCGGATAGAGCCGCGCGTGCCGGCTTGACGCGTAGTCGTCGGCGAGCACCAGAGTGGAGTCGGGGGCCCGGCCGATCGTGATGGGCGCGTCGGTGAGGTTGATCACCGTGCCTTGCAGAGGGCCACCGGTGACGATCATCTGCCTCGGTTCCCCCCTCTTGGGCTTCGACGCCGATCGCGCGGGCTGGGTTGGCTTTGGTGCGGCGGAGGCGGGCCGTGCTCCGAACAAGTCTGTCCGGATCACGCCGACCGCGGCAATCACAAAGAACCACAGCACCGCGAGGAACGCGAGCCGGATCAGCAGCAGCGTGAGTTCGGACATGGACCGTCTGTCTACCTCTAATCGCGCCGGAAGACCAAGGTCGTGCGTCCCAACGTCACTCGCGTGCCATCCGTGAGCTCGACCCGGCGAACCGGCTGCCCGTTGACGAAGGTTCCGTTCGTGGAGCCGAGATCCACCAGGATCACCTGCTGACCTTCGACCCGCAATTCGGCATGATGCCGCGAAACGCCCGGGTCCACCAGCCGAAGATCACAATCCGTGCCCCGGCCCAGCAGGGTAACCGGGGTGGTCAGCTCGTAGGAGCGCTGGCCCTGGGGGTCGTCCTGGGTGGACACGAGCAGGCGCGGCCGGCCGGGGAACATGCCGCGCGGCTGCGGCATGTCGGTCACCGGCTGCCGGATCTCGTCCTGTTCCACGGTGGCCCCGCGGATCACGCCCGAGCGGATGCGGAAGAGGCCCACCGCGAGGTCGTCGGCGCGCTCGAACCGCACCCGGACCGGGCCGACGAACGAGTAGCCCTGCTCCTTGGCGTACTCCCGGGCGAGGTTGGCGAGCTCGTGGCTGAGGCTGTCGGCGTACACCTCGAGCCGGTCGCTGTCGGTCGCCGACAGCTCGACCACGAAGTCGTTGGGCACGAGCGTGCGCCCCTGGGCCACGATCGCGGCCCGCTCGTCCATCTCCCGCTGGATCGCGCTGGCGACCTCGACCGGCTGAAGGTCAGATTTGAACGCCCGCGCAAAGGCCCCTTCGACCAACCCTTCGAGCCTTCGCTCGAAGCGCTGCAGGACTCCCACCGGGTACCTCCCTTCCGTACTTCCACTGGTCGAGTCCGCCTCACCCGCAGGTCGGCTCGCTTGGACCGACCGTGCCCGGCTCGGCACCCTCCCGGCGTGCCACTCCTCACGACCACCTGGAAGCCGGTGCCCCTCGCCACCTACTTCCGGCTTTCGTCGTCTAGAGGGATCGTATCCGGGTTCCTCACCACTGGCTGTTCCGTGCTAGCCTTTCCACGCACCCAAAAACGGGCGGGTGGCGGAACGGCAGACGCGCACGGTTCAGGTCCGTGTGTCCGTGAGGACGTGAGGGTTCAAATCCCTCCTCGCCCACCAGTGAACCTCCGGTGGCGCCGAAATGCGGCGCCACCGGAGGTTTTTCGTGTGCGCGCCGCGGCCGCGGCCCTCGGGCGGCGGGCGGGCGGCGGGGTTACGGCGTGGCCGCGCGCACCGGTGCGGCGGGCCCCGGGGGCGGCGCGGGACCGGGCACACCCCGCCTTGCGGGGCCCCTGGCTCTTATACACCTCTGAAGCTGCCGACCGACTACTCTGTGTTGATATCTTGGGGGTGCCGTTTTCTTCAAA
>QGUZ01000267.1 GCA_003242605.1 Actinomycetota bacterium | reverse complement strand
CCCAGTTCCGGGGGGCGGGGCCGGTCACGCCGAACACCGTGACGCGGGCGAGGTCCTCGAGGGTGACGCTGCGGCGGCGGGCGAACGGATGGCCGGCGGGTACGGCGAGCACCCGGGGCTCGGAGAGCACGACGGGGCCCACGGTGAGGTCGGGCTCGTCGACCGGCAGGCGGGTGATCAGGACGTCCACCTCGCCGTCGCGGAGCGGCCCGAGCGGGTCGGCGAAGTGGGTCTCCTGCATGCGGATCTCGCAGCCGGGGTGCCGGGCGCGGAAGGTGTCGAGGATGGGCTGGGTGAGCCGGCCCGCGCCGCTGCCGAGGAACCCCACCCGGAGCACGCCGTCGACGCCGCGGGCCGCCGCGACGGCCCGCTGCACCGCCGCCTCGAGCCGCCGGACGATCGGTTCCAGCTCGGCGTGGAGCTGCGCCCCGAGCGGGGTGAGGCTCACCCGGCGGCTGGTGCGCTCGAACAGCGGGGCGCCGATCCTGCGCTCCAGCTTCCTGATCGTCTGACTGACCCGGGCCTGGGACAGGCGCAGCCGCTCCGCCGTACGGCCGAAGTGCAGTTCCTCGGCGAGGGCGAGGAAGCACTCGATCTCGTGTCGCTCCAGCATCGATAACTCTCGCTTATCCGTCGTGACCGGCTTCGCCATTGTTCCGGGTCGGCGCGCGCCCGAGGGTTCTGAACCGTCCGGAAAGGCGGAGAGAAGGGGGAACGGATGAGCGGGGCGATCACGGCCCCGGCGGGGACGGACGCCGAGCGCGCGCACGGGCGGATCGCGGGGCGTGGGCTGTGGACGCTGCTGGTGACCATGGCCGGGACGTTCCTGGCGATCATGGACTCGTTCATCGTGAACGTGGCCGTGCCGTCCATCCGGGCCGAGCTGGACGCCACGTTCGCCGAGGTCGAGCTGGCGGTCGGCGGCTACGTGCTCGTGTACGGCCTGCTGCTCGTCACCGGCGGGCGGCTGGGCGACCTGTTCGGGACGCGGCGGCTGTTTCTGGCCGGTACGGCGATCTTCACGGTGGCGTCGGTGTGCGCCGGGCTCGCCTGGGATCCGGTGAGCCTGATCGTGTTCCGGGTGGCGCAGGCGGTGGGGGCGGCGTGCTTCTACCCGCAGGTTCTCGCCGTGCTGCAGACGGGGTTCACCGGCCGGGCCCGCGCCACGGCGTTCGCGGTCTTCGGCGCCACGATCGGGTTCGCCTCGATCGCCGGGCAGCTGGTCGGCGGGCTGCTGATCCACCTCGACCTGTTCGGGCTCGGCTGGCGCAACGTGTTCCTGGTGAACGTGCCGCTCGGCCTGCTCACCCTCGCCGGGGCGGCCCGCGTGCTGCCCGCCGGGCGCCCCGGCGAGGGCCGCACCGGCCTCGACCTGGCCGGTGTCGGGCTGCTCAGCGCCGCGCTGCTGCTGGTCACGGTGCCGCTCACGGTGGGCGGGCAGGCCGGCTGGCCGGCGTGGGCCTGGGCGTCGCTCGCCTGCGCCGGGCCCGCGGCGGCCGCGTTCGTGGCCTGGGAGCGGCGGCTCGCCGCGCGCGGCGGCACCCCGCTGGTCGATCCGGCGCTGTTCCGGGTGCGCACGTTCGCGGCCGGTAACGGCGTCGCGCTGGCGTTCTTCGCGGGGAACGCGGGCCTGTTCTTCGTGCTCACGCTGCACCTGCAGCACGGGACGGGCCTGTCCCCGCTCGCCGCCGGGCTCACGTTCGCCCCGCTCGCGGCCACGTTCGCGCTGGCCTCGCTGCTCGCGCCCCGGCTGCAGCGGCGGCTCGGGCACCACGTGCTCACCCTGGGGTACGCGGTGAACGCCGCGGGTACGGCGGGGCTGCTGGTCACCGCCTGGCTCTCCGGGCCCGCGGCGACCGGGCCGCTGCTGGTGCCCGCCCTGGCCGTGATCGGCTTCGGCGAAGGGCTGGGGGTGAGCCCGCTGATCGGCACCGCGCTCGCCGGGGTGCCCGCCAGGGACGCCGGGGCGGCGGGCGGCTTCCTGGAGACCACGGTCCAGCTCGGCATGTCGCTCGGCGTCACCGTCGTCGGCCTGGTCTTCGCCGCCGCGCTCGGCGGCGGCGAGGCCGCCCCGGCCGCCTACCCCGGCGCGTTCACCGCGGCGCTGCTCGGCAACCTCGCCCTGGCCGTGGTGACGCTGTGCCTGCTGCCGCTCCTGCTGCGCGGGCCGGCCGTCACGGCGCGGCGGACGGCAGCGGCTCCGGAGCCATCCGCGCGGTGACCAGCCGCCACACCAGGAGCTGGAGGACGGCCAGCGCGAGGGCGTAGGGCGGGAGGGTCCAGGTGCCGATGTCCTCGGTGAGGGCGCCGGCGAGCCAGGGGAAGAGGGCGCCGCCGATCACGGAGACGCCGTTGAGCAGGCCGATCGTCGTCGGGGCGAGCTCCGGGGGCGCGAGCCGCGGGGCGACGGCCATCGTGGTGGGGAAGAGCGGGCCGAGGAAGAAGCCGAACAGGGCGAGGCTCGCCGCGGCGGCGACGGTGCCGGGGACGAGCCAGGTGAGCAGGGCCGCGGCGGTGACGCCGAACATGCAGGCGAAGCTCATGCCGATCGCGGTGAGGCCGAGCCGGGCCGCGATCGGGCTGATCACGAACCGGCCCGCGGTGAGGCCGAGCCAGTAGCCGGACACGATCGAGCCCGCGGCCAGTTCGGAGATCTCGCGCTCCCGGGTCAGGAAGGTGAAGGCCCAGTTGCCGACGCTGAGCTCGACGCCCACGTACACGGCGAGGAAGACGGAGCCGAGCAGTACGGCGGGCCGGCGGGCGGCGGCCGCGAGCAGGCCGCCGCCTTTCTCCCCCGGCCGCGGCCCGCCGCCGTCCGCCGGGGCCGCCGGCTCGCCGCCGGGCACCCGGGCGGGCAGGGTGAGCTGGAAGGCCGCGGCGAGCGGGATCGCGGTGACCGCGAGGACCAGCCAGACCACCGGCCACGTGGTGAAGCCCAGCATCCAGGTGGCGAGCGGGGGCGCGATCAGCGCGCCGACGCCGAAGAAGGCGTGCAGCCGGTTGAGCAGGGTGGTCGCGTTCGGCCGGCGGGCCAGGAACACGTTGAGCACCGCCTCCAGCACGCCGGTGCCGTACCCGCTGACCACCTGTACGGCGAGCAGCACGGCGAAGGGCGGGCGCAGCGCGATGAGCAGCCCGGCGAGCACGAACGCGCCCCCGCCGACGGCGAGGGAGGCCCGAATGTCGAGGCGGTGGACCAGCGCGCCCGCGGTGGCCCCGGCGAGCAGGAACCCCGCGGAGAAGGCGAAGAAGGTGAGGCCGATCGTGCCCTCGGCCACGCCGTAGTCGTGCATCTGCGCCGGCAGCAGCACGCCGGTCACGCCGGTGCTCACGCCGATGAGGATGAAGGTGAGGTACGAGACGGCGACCGGGGCCCACTGCGGCGGCCCGGCCTTGCGATGCCCAGGCGACACGTGACACTCCCATCGAGACCGGCACGGACACCGGACGACCGTGCCGGGCAGGCGAAACGACGATCTACCTGGAGCGCAAACTCGGCTGAGTCTATCGGAAGGTCCACAAACCGGGCATCGGTGATTCCGGCCGCCGCGCACACCGCGCCGACGGGCCCACCGGTACGGCACCGGCCTGCCGGTAGCCCGCCGCCTCGCCTCCGGCAGGCGCGGCCGCCGCCCGATGAGGCGGTCGAAGGGTGCGGAGTGCCGAACCACGGCCACCCCGTCCCGCGGCGCAGCGCCCGGTGTTCCGCTTCGGCACGGCGCGGAGCCGACGGGCGACCGTGGCGCGGATCTGTCGGCGTACGGCTCGCCCGCGGCGTGCCGGGAGACGGGCCCGGCCGGAACGCCCTCCGTGCCGGCCAGGCCGCGCCGCCGCGGCCGGGCCTCGCGGCGGCCTCGGGCGCCACCTGGAAGATCGTCTCCCAGGGGAGGCGTTACCCTCGTTGTGACGATCACAACGGACTCGTGGTCGCGGGCGCGGATGCGGGACGCCGCCGGACCCCGCGCCCGGTTGCGCACCCGGTGGGCGAGGTACTCGATCCGTTCCCCGCGAGACAGCAGGAGCTGCGCATGACGGCGATCGAGCCCGCCACCTACCGCGAGGTGATGGCCCACTACCCGACCGGGGTCACCGCCGTGACCGGCGTCGCCGACGACGGCCGTCCGGTGGCGATGGTCGTCGGGACGTTCTCGGCCGTCTCCCTCGATCCGCCGCTCGTCTCCTTCATGCCGATGATCAGCTCGGCCACGTTCGCCCGGCTGCGCACCGCGAAGAGCTACTGCATCAACGTGCTCGCCCACGACCAGGTGGAGCTGTGCCGTACCCTCGCGGCCCCGCGCGAGGACAAGCTCGCCGGGGTCGGCTGGTCGATGTCGCCGCACGGCGCCCCCATGCTCGACGACGTGGTGGCGTACGTGCACTGCCGGCCGCACCGGACGATCGAGGCGGGCGACCACTACATCGAGCTGTGCGAGGTCGTCGCGATGGAGGTGAACCGGCCGGTCACCCCGCTGCTGTTCTTCCAGGGCGGCTACGGCGGCTTCACCACGCGGTCGATGACCGCGGTGACCGGCGGCGACCTGGTCGCCGCGGTGCAGCTCGGCGAGGTGGCCCGGCCGTACATCGAACGGCTCGCCCGCGAGCTGGGCTGCGAGGCCGGGGTGCTGGTGCACGTCGGCGACGACGAGCTGATGACGGTGTCCGCGGCGTACGGCGGGGACGTGGAGGTCAGCGAGCGCATCGGCGAGCGCATCCCGCTCGTGCCGCCGGTCGGCGAGGCCTACGTCGCCTTCAACGGCGATGAGGTGGCCGAGCGCTGGCTGTCCCGCGCCGCCACCCGGGACGAGCGGGTGCTGGAGCGCTACCGGGCGCGGCTGGACGCGGTCCGCAGGCGGGGCTGGTCGCTGATCCGCCGCAACAGCCCGGGCCGGGTCGGCTACCCGGAGTTCACCGCCGCCCTGCAGGAGTACACCACCGGCCCGCTCACCCCGGCCCGGGAGCGCGCGGTGCGCGCCACCCTCGGCGAGGCGGCCCACCTCTACGAGGTCGTCGAGCTCGACGACGCCGAGACCTACGACGTCGGCAGCATCGTCGTGCCGGTGCGCAACCCGGAGGGCGGCGTGTCGATGCTGCTGCGGCTCCTGCAGCTGCCGCAGGGCGCGTCCGGCGCGCAGGTGCGCCGCTGGATCGCCGCGCTCCAGGAGGCGGCGGCGAAGACCGAGCGCGCGCTGCGCGACCAGCACCGCGACGGCCTGGAGGAGTACCTGAGCTGGTACCGCTCCGAGTTCCCCATGTGACCGCCGTACGGCCGGCCGGGGACAGGTGAGCGCCCGTCCGCCCGGCGTGCCGTGGGGGCCGTAGAGCGCGTGGTCGGCGAACTCGTACGTGGAGCCGGGGCCGCCACCGGGACATCCCCCTGGCCGAGCCCCGCCGCGGCGTGGTGACGGTCCCGCGGCGTGCGCCGGGTCAGGCCGCGGCCTCCCGGGCGAGCAGGTCCCGGTACCAGGCGACGGTGCGCTCCAGCCCGGTGCGCAGCGGCACCGGCGCGACGTCCGGGAACAGCAGCCGCAGCGGGACCCCGCCGGTCCGCGGGGCGGGGAGGTCGCCCGGCCGGGGCGGCTCGTGGCGCAGCTCGAGCGCCGCGCCGGTCACCTCGGAGACGAGCCGGGCGAGCTCGAGGATGGACACTCGGGTGCCGAAGGCGACGTCGACCGGGGCGGGGCAGACCACCCGCCGGGCGACCGCGTCGGCGAGCACCCGCACCACGGTGCCGACGTAGGTGAAGTCGCGCCGCTGCCGCCCGTCGCCGTGCACCCGCGCCGGCTCGCCGCGCAGCGCGGCGGCGATGAACGCCGGGACGACCGCGGCGTGGGCGTGACCGGCCGGCTGCAGCGGGCCGTACACGTTGCACAGCCGGAGCGCCAGCGTGGGCAGCCCGAACGCGGCGCCGTAGGCGAGCACGTAGGCCTCGGCGGCGAGCTTGCCCGCGCCGTACGGGGTGAGCGGGCGTGGCGGCCCGCCGGCGCGGCCGGGCGCGCCGCATGCCGACGCGGACGACGCCGCGACCAGGTGCAGCCGCCTGCGGCGGCACGCCTCGAGCACGAACACGGTGCCGGTCACGTTGACGTGGTGGCTCGTCACCGGGTCCTGCAGCGCACGCGTCACCGACGGCCGGGCGGCGAGGTGGACCACGGCGTCCGCACCGGCGAGCACCTCCTCCAGGTGCTCCCGGTCGAGCACGCTGCCGGGCACCAGCCGTACGGCACGGCCGGCCCCGGCGAGGTTGGCGGCCGAGCCGGTGCTGAGGTCGTCGAACGCGACCACCTCGGTGACGCCGGGGCGGGCGGCGAGCTCCCGGCACAGGTGGGCCCCGATGAACCCGGCCCCGCCGGTGACCACCACCCTCACCCGCGCTCACCCCCGCCGGGCGGGCCGGTGACCGCGGCGCGCTCGGCGCCCTCCTTGCCGACGGCCTCGGCGAGCGCCGACGGCGGCCACCAGCCGCGCTCCACGGCGATCGCGGTGTACAGGCGGCGGATGTCGGCGACGAGCCGCCCGGCGGCGAAGCGCTCGGTGGTCCAGGCGCGGGCGGCGGCGCCCATGCGCAGCCGGGCGGGCTCGTCCCGCAGCAGGCGGATGGCGTGCGCGGCCAGCTCCCGCGCCCAGGGCGGGGCGAGCAGCCCGGTCTCCTCGTGCCGGACCACCTCGGGCACGCCGCCGACCCGCGGGGCGACCACGGGCAGCCCGGCCATGCCGGCCTCGATGAGCGCGGCCGGCACGCCCTCGGTGTCGGAGGTGAGCAGCAGCAGATCGGCGGCGGCGTACACGGACTCCACGTCGTCCCGCCGGCCCAGCGGGTGCAGCGTGCCGCCGAGCCCGGGCACGGCGGCGAGCACCTCGCCGAGCAGCTCGCCCTCCCCGCACACGGCGAAGCGCACCTCGGGCAGCGCGCGGTGGATCCGCCGCAGCACCTCGACGAGCCGGTCGGGGCGGGCGGCGCCGGGGGGCGGCCCCACGGAAGCGACCACGGGCGGCCCGGCCCGCAGGCCGGGGAGGGGGGGGGGGTGGGCGGGGCCGGGCACCCGACGCGGGCGGATGGCCGGGGGGCCCACCG
>QGUZ01000547.1 GCA_003242605.1 Actinomycetota bacterium | reverse complement strand
GGCGCCCGACAAGGACGTCGTGATCGCCGGAAGCGCCGGAGCGCCCGTCACCCCTCGCGGTGGCGGGCGCTCCGGCGTCTCGGCGGGGTCCCCACGCCGCGGCCTCGGGGAGCGCGGGCGATGCGGCGGTGGCGGGACTCGGGTACGGCTCGCGCCCCGGCGGCCGGCCCGCCATGCGCGCGAAGCCCACGCCGGGCCGGTGGCGTGGCGGCGAGGCGCGGACGGCGCTGCCGCGGCGGGCGCACCGCGGGCGAGGCGGGGTGATCAGCGGTCCGCCCGCGCCTCGTTCTTTTCTTCTTTCTCCTCTTCCTCGTCCCCGTCCCGGTACGGCCGCAGGTCGGCGCGCAGGCAGGAGCCGCGCTCCCCGGCGACGACGAGGGTGCCGCCGTGGTGGCGGGCGATGTCCCGGGCGATGGCGAGGCCGAGGCCGGAGCCGCCCGCGTCCCTGGCCCGCGCCTCGTCGAGGCGGGTGAACCGGTCGAACACCGACTCGCGGTGCTCCGGCGGGATGCCCGGCCCGTCGTCGATCACCTCCACCCGGGCGGGCGGGGCCACCCGCACGGTGACCGTGGACTCGGCGTGCCGTACCGCGTTGTCGAGCAGGTTGCCGATCATGCGGGCGAGGTGGGTGCGGGAGCCGCGCACCACCACGTCCCCGGCGACGTCGAGCTCGATGCGGGCCCGGCCGCCGGTGCGGCGCAGCGCCTCCTCGGTGGCCACCTGGCCGAGGTCCACCTCGTCGTTCGCCGGCGGCTCCCCGGCGTCGAGGCGGGCGAGCAGGAGCAGGTCCTCGGCGAGCCGCTGGATGCGCTCCACGTCGGCGAGCGCCTCGGTGGCGAGCCGCGGGGACGCGCGCAGGCCCAGCTCCAGGCGGGTGCGCAGGGTGGCGAGCGGGCTGCGCAGCTCGTGCGCGGCGTCGGCGACGAACCGCTTGTGCCGTTCCACGGCCCGCTCCAGCCGGTCGAGCGTGGCGTTCATGGTGCGGGCCAGGTGGGCCACCTCGTCCCTCGTCGCCGGCACCGGCACCCGCTCGTGCAGGTCGTTCGCGGTGATGCTGGCGAACTTCGCCCGGATCGCCGAGACCGGGGCGAGCGTGCGCCCGACCAGGGTCCAGGTCAGGACCGCCACCAGCAGCAGCAACACCGGCACGCCGACGAGCAGCAGCGACCGCAGCGCCGCCAGCGCGTCCTGCACCGGCCGGAGCGAGGCGCGGGCCTGCACGGTGAGGGTCCCGGCGCCGACCGGCACCTTGCCGGTCGCCGTCGCGTACCCCTCGCCCCAGCTCGGGTCGGGGGAGGGCGAGATCCGGACGTCCGGGTCCGGGTTCGGCACCCGCCCGATGTCGTGCATGACGGTCAGCCGGCCGTCGTCCGTGGCGACCGCGATCGAGTGCGTGGCCGCCGCGAGCCGCCGCGCCGCCTCCTCGCCGACGCTCTCCTCCAGGCTGCTGCGCAGCGTCCAGGCGAGCACGGCCGCGCTCACCCCGAGCGCGAGCGCGACCGTCACCGTCGCCACGAGCGTCGCGCGCAGCCGTACCGACAGCCGCCTCACGGCCGCCTCCTCCGCGTCCGCCTCGGCCGCGGGCTCGCGCGCCCGGGGCCGGCGGCGGGGGCGTCCTGCGCGTCCAGCCGGTAGCCCGCGCCGCGCACGGTCACCAGGGACGCGCGGCCGAACGGTGCGTCGATCTTGCGCCGCAGCGCGCTGATGTACACCTCGACGATGCTCGGGTCGCCGTCGTAGGCGAAGTCCCAGGCCTCCTCCAGCAGCTCGGCCTTGGACACCACCTGGCCGGCCCGCCGCGCGAGCGCGTACAGCACGGCGAACTCCTTCGGCGTCAGCGCGATCTCGGCCTCGCCGCGGCGGCAGCGCAGCCCGGCCGGGTCCACCACCAGGTCGCCGACGGTGATCGCCACCGGGCGCTCCCGGCCGCCGCGCCG
>QGUZ01000266.1 GCA_003242605.1 Actinomycetota bacterium | reverse complement strand
CCTGGCGGGCCCGTTCGGGCGAGGCGGGGCGCGGGCGCGGGCGGGGCATGCCCGCCGGCCGGGCCCGCGCGGGGCGCCCCTCCGCCGCGTCTCCGTCCGCCTCTCCCCTGGCGGCAGGTGCCGTGTCCGCTGGTGCCGCGCCGGTCGTGCCCGCGGTGGACGCCCGGGCGAGGGCCGCGAACGGGACGCTCGGCCACGGAGCGGCCGGGCTCGGCGTGACCGGGACGGTGGCCGACGGACCGGGGGCGGCTGCGGCCGCGGCGCACGTCGCCACGGCGGCCCCGGGCGGGCCGGGCCTTCTCGCCGGGGGCTCGGGGACGCGGCCCGCCACGGCGGAGCCCGCCGCGGGGGTGGGCGCGGCGGCGCTGGAGCCGCTGCCGAGGCTGGTGCTGATCATCGACGAGTTCGCGGCGCTCGTGGCCGAGCTCCCGGACTTCGTGGAAGGCCTGGTGGACATCGCGCGGCGCGGACGCTCGCTCGGCATCCACCTCATCCTCGCGACCCAGCGGCCGCAGGGCGTGGTGACCGCCGACATCCAGGCGAACACCTCGCTGCGGATCGCGCTCCGGGTGACGGACACGACCGAGTCCTCCGACGTCATCGACGGGCCGGAGGCGGCGCACATCCCCAAGTCGCTGCCCGGCCGCTGTTATGTGAAGTCGGGCGCGGGCGCCCCGGTGGCCGTCCAGGCCGCCCGGGTCGGCGGCCGCGCCCCCGGCCGGCAGGACCGGCGCAAGGCCCGCGTGGTGGACCTGTCCTGGCAGGCCCTCGGGCATCCGGTGCGGCTCGGGGGCCCGGTCCGGGAGGACGTCGAGGAGACCGACCTGTCCCTGCTCGTCGACGCCATCCGGGAGGCCGCGCGGGAGGAGGGGATTCCCGCCCAGCCGAGCCCGTGGCTGCCGCCGCTGCCCGACACCGTCGTGCTCGGCGGGACCCCCGAGCTCGCGCTGCACGTCCCCGGCCGCCCGGACGGGGAGGTGCCGCCGCTGCCCTTCGGGCTCACCGACCTGCCCTGGGCGCAGTCGCGCCGCCCGCTCGTCCTCGACCTGGTCCACGGCGGCCACCTGCTCATCGCAGGCACGTCCCGCACCGGCAGGTCGACGGCGCTGCGCACGATCGCCGGGTCGATCGCGGCGAACGCCTCTCCGGCCGACGTCCACCTGCACGCGATCGACTGCGGCTCGGGCGCACTGCTCCCGCTCGTCGCGATGCCGCACTGCGGGGCCGTGGTCACCCGGGACCAGATCGACCGGGTGGAGCGCCTGCTCGGCCGCCTGCGCGCCGAGGTCGCCCGGCGCCAGCGGGTCCTCGCCGAGGCGGGCTACGCCTCCCTCGCCGAGGCGCGGGCCGCCGCACGCGCCTCAGGCGGCGCCGGCCACGGCGGCAGGCCCGTCGAGCACATGCCGTGGCTGGTGCTCATGCTCGACCGCTGGGAGGGCTTCGTCGCCGCCTTCGAGCAGTACGACTACGGCAGGCTGATCGAGGCGATCATGCAGCTGCTGCGCGAGGGGCCCGCGGTGGGGCTGCGCGCCGTGATGACCTCCGACCGGTCCGGCCTGCTCGGGCAGATCTCCACGGTGTTCGACGACAAGCTCGTGCTGCGCCTCTCCGACCCGACCGACTACGGGCTCGCCGGGCTGCCGACCAAGAACCTGCCGTCGTCGATTCCGCCCGGCCGCGCGCTCGCCCCGGCCGAGCACGGCGTGGTGGAGAGCCAGATCGCCCTGCTCTGCCCGGACCCCGCGGGGCCCGCGCAGGTGGCCGAGCTTCAGGCGCTGGCGCGCAAGGCCGCCGAGCGCTGGGGCCCGAATCCGAACCCGCCGCTGCGCGTCGACGCCCTGCCGATGCGTATCACCGCGTCGCAGGTGCGAGACCTCGACCCTGAGTTCACGCCGCCGTCGCCGCTGTGGGCGCTGCTCGGCGCGGGCGGGGACGCGCTCGCCCCGCTCGGCATCGATCTGCTGGCCCAGGGCCCCGCGGCGATCGTCGCCGGTCCGCCGCGCTCCGGCCGCTCGTCCACACTCGTCACCGCCGCCCGCTCGCTGCTGTCCCGCGACGTCCCGGTGCTCATCGTGACCCCGCGCCGCAGCCCGCTGCGCGATCTCGCCGGCGCCCCGGGCGTGCTCGCGGTCCTCGACGGCGGCGGCCGACCGCTGGACGGCTCACCGGAGGAGCCGCTCTCCGCCCTGGTGGCGGATCAGGCCCGGTACGTCGTCCTCGTCGACGACGCCGAGCTCGTCTCCCCCGACACGTCCGCCGGCATGGCCTTGGAGGAGATCCTCCGCACCGGCCGGGACGAGGAACACGGCCTGCTCATCGCGGGCACGACGGGGGACCTCGCCACCGCCTACCGGGGCTTCGTCGCCGAGGCCCGCAAGTCCCGCACCGGCCTCCTGCTGTCGGTGCAGAGCCCCGCCGACGGCGACCTGTTCTCCGTCCGCCTCCCCCGCGGGGCCGTGGGCGGCCCCACCGGCCGCGGCCTGCTCATCATCTCCGGCACCGCCACCCCCATCCAGGCCGCCGTACCGGACTGACCCACCACGCGGCCGTTCCCGGAGACCTCGCCGGCTCTCGGCGCGGTCCGTGACCGGGGCCGCCCCACTCGCGAGGGCATCAAGCGGCATGGAACCTCGCCCACCGCGACTCCTCCTGCACCTGTCCCTCCTGGCACTCCTGCACCCGTCCCTCCTGGGCACCGCAGGCGGCGGTCGGTGTGGGCCGGCGATGAAAAAACGCGGCGCCGACCTCGGCGGGTCGGCGCCGGTAGTGTGCGGAGGCCGGTCAGCGGGTGGCGGACTCGATGTTGCCTCGGTAGGTGTTGATGACGCGGGAGGCCTCGTTGAGCTCCTCGGCCATGCGCTGGAATGCGGCGCGGTAGCTCTCCCAGGCGTCCTTGAAGCGCATCGCGCCTGGACCGGTCCACGCCGTGCCGACCTTGGCCGCCTCGCGGTCGAGGTTGGTCATCGTGGCGCGCACCTGATCGGCCTGCTGGGTGAACTGCGCGGCCATGGCCTGCATCTCCGCCGGGTCGCCGCCGAGCAAGCTGTGGCTCATGCCGTCTCCTTTTCCTGACATTGTGTCAAGTGGCTTTACCGTAAGCGTCAAGGCTCGGCAATGACCCGCGCTATACCCAGCGGCTATGAGGCTTGGAACGTTCCCATTTCACGGTGTAAGCAAGGGCGGGCGGCATCGCGATCCGCTCGGTCGGCACTCCGTGGCGGCCAGGGTGGACGGCGGCGATAACGGGGCAATCCACAGGCGCCTCGTTCTCCATCACGCCACGACCGTCACCCCGGCAGCCTCCAGCCGAACCCCGCCCAAAAGCCGCCGCACCGCGAGGCACAGGACCAGCGGGCACGCTCGTAACACCTGCGCCGACACCGACGAGGCCTCACCGCCTCACCCCCACGGCTGCACACCTCGTCACCCAAACCGCCACGCCACGACCGTCACCCCGGCAGCCTCCACGCGAGCCCGGGCCAAGAGCCGCACATGGCAGGACCAAGGCGGCGTTCAGATTCGCGGTACCGACGCGGCTGCAGCGACAAACGCGCACGACGCCACACCCGCGACGGACCCCTCTCCCCCGCTGTCTCGCCGCGCCACGACCGTCATCCCGGCGGCCTCCACGCGAGCCGGGCCAGGAGCCGCCGCGTGGCGGGCGGCATCAGCGTTCGCGTTCGCGGTACCAGCGTGGGCGCAGGGACGGCGGGGTCCAGAAGAGCGAGATCCCCCCGATGAGGAGCAGGGACATGCCGACGGCGCCGAGCAGGCGGCCGATGCCCCGGATTCCGGCGTCCTCGACGAGCGAACCCAGCAGCAGGAACTCGCCGCCGGCGCCGATCCACAGCATCGCCAGCGGCGCATGCAGCACGTAGGGCGCGTTGACCCACTCGGTCCATCTGCCGGCGTAGGCCAGCCAGCCGGGCAACACGAAGACGACGGCGATCGCCGCCATCGCCGCGAGAGTTCCGAGCGTGCTCATCGGACCGGCTCCCTTCACCCGGGCGTCGCCTCGCGGCCGATCGCGCTGCCGGCCGTGCGGCGGCGAGACGTGACTCCGGCTCAGACCGGCAGATTCGGGGCGTCGGCGCGCTGCCGTGCCAACCGGCTCGCCTCCTCCTCGAGCCGGCCCGCCTCCTCGCGGATCTGGTCGGCGACGTTGCTGCAGCGGTTCTTCCAGTTCCTGATCTCGCCCCGCACCCGATCGGTCAGCGGGCCTGACCAGTCCATCTTCGCCGCCTCGTCGTCCACCCGGTCCGGGAGCGCCTGCACGTGGTCGGCGAAGACCCGGAGCTTCGCCGCCCGGTCCCTGAGCTCCTGCACCATGGGATCCGCCATGATCGCCCCTTTTCCTCCGTCAAATCACCGATCTTGTCAAGATGTCAGATATACAGTGTGGGTCCATGGGTGGAGACGGTCTTCGTTATCTGAAACCTGATGAACTCGAACGGCTGGCCGACCGCATGGACGACCTGGACACGGCCACCGGAGACGCCTTCGCACGGGCCTCCACCCTCCAGGTCCGCACGCTGATGTCCTCGCTGCAGGAGATGCCGACCTGGGCCCGGAACACCGGCCAGGACCTGCGCCGCCGTGCCGCCATCGCCCGGCTCCAGACCGGGGACCCGTTCGCCGGCCTCGCCTGGGCCGGGTTCTCCCCGCTGGAGATCTCCGCGAACGGCGACAAGCTCGACCCGATGCTGCTCATCTGGCTCAACACCGTGGCCGACTGGGCGGCGCAGAACGACCACAACCAGTACGCCCGCAAGCCCGGCGAGTCGCTCGACGACTACATCAAGCGGCTGGAGGCGGCGGCGCTCGGCAAGCTCATCCCCCAGCTCGCGCCGCACGAGGCCACCGTCGCGAAGGTCCTCGAGGTCATCGGGGACGTCAAGGGCGTGGCCGTGACGGCGCCCGTCGTGTTCAGCCAGAGCGTCTCGCTGGGCCGGCTGCTGATGAACAACCACCTCTGGCAGCCGCTGTTCCACAAGATCACCGGTGGACGCTGGACGGTCCAGACCCGGTCGGCCACGGCCCCGGGCACCACGCTCGGCAACTTCACCCGGAAGCTGTTCGAACGCAGCTCCCTCTACCGGGACTACGTCGCGCGGCTGCCCGAGTACATGGAGATGGACCAGGTCAACCGGCTGGTCAACGGCGGCCGGGCGCTCATGGGCCTGCGCGTCAACCAGTTCATCGACCTGACCTTCGGCAACAACAAGCTCGCCGAGGTGCTCGGCGGCACCACCCACTCGGGTCAGGCCGTCAAGACCGCCGGCCAGGCGAACCTGCTCAAGGTCTGGGCGTCGACCGCCGATCCGAACAAGCTCAAGGCGGCCGCCGACATCCTCAACAAGACGCCGGAGGAGCTCAGCCGGCTCGGTACGGTCGCCAGGACCGCGGGCGCGCTGCGCGTGACGGGCATCGTCGGCAGCGCCGGGTCCACGGTGTACAGCGCGGCGAACGTGATCTCGCAGGGCAACCCGGTCGAGGCGTTCAAGCGCAACGGCGCGGGGTACGTGGCGGACGTCGCCGAGCTCGGGTTCAACGCCTCGCTCACCGCCGCGATGGTCGCCCCGAACCCGGTCACGATCGGGGCTACCGTGGTGACCGGTGCCGTGTACCTCGGCGCCAAGGCGGTCGAGCACTGGGACGATATCAAGGCGGGGGCGAAGAAGGCCGCCGAGGCGTTCAACCGCGGTGTGGAGAAGGCGGGCGAGCTGGTCGACGCCGGCCTGAAGAAGGCGGGCGACGCCATCGACAGCGGCCTCAAGGCGGTCGGCGACGGTCTCAACAAAGTCGGCAACGCCCTCAAGAGCCTCAACCCGTTCGGCTAGGACCTTCGGTAGGAGTGATCAGGAGACGACATGCCGTCCTTCGACAGCGCACGTGAACGGTTCCGGCTGGGAGCCGACCATCTGAAGGTCCTCGGCCACCTGCACGACGGTGAGGCGATCCCGGAGGACCTCGTGCCGGCGCGCGACGCCATGCGGGAGGCGGGCCTGCTCAGCGAGGAGGACGCGGTCCTGCCCGAGCTCGCCACCCTCACCCGGGTGCTCGCCGACACCATCCTGCTCGTGCAGATCGAGGTGTCCGGCGGCGACGGGGTGACGCTGCACGGCGCCGTCGTCGGCCAGGACGCCTGCTACACCTACGAGACCTGGCCGGGGGAGCAGGAGGCGGAGTACGTCCCGACCGACCTCAGCATGCTCGTGTGGTCGCTCGCCCGCGCGGTCGGCCTGCGCAACCGGGACATCAAGCCGCCGCAGGCGCCGATCGTCAACACCACCGTCGGCGTGCTCGACGCGGGCTTCACCGCGATCGCCCAGATGAACGCCGAATCCGTGGAGGAGGCCGCCGAGCGGCTGCGCGCCGCGCTCAGCGAGGCCGGCGCCCCCGGCGACCCCGAGCTGACCGTCCTCACCCACCTGATCCTCCAGCTCAACGCGAACTGGCGGATGACCGTGGCCTACCAGAACCGGTCGGGCAAGCAGACCGAGATCCGCGGCATCGCCGTACTCGACTGCGGGCCGCTCGGGTACTGGCTGCGGGAGCGCCCGGCCGAGCCGATCATGCCGAACGGGGTCTCTCCCTCCGCCGAGCTGCGGCTCGTGCACGTCGAGGCGAAGGACCTGTGGGACATGATCACCAACCTGATCCCCGACCGGGACGAGCTCAACATCGTGGCATGAGCGTCGAGTTCACGCTGGCCCGCCGTGCGCCGCGGGGTCGCGAGAAGCGCGACTTCTACCTCGTGCTGACCGGTACGGCGGGCCCGTACGGCGAGGCGACGGTCAGCGTGCGCACCGTCCCGCGGCGTGCCGAGCTGTCCTGCCCCGCCCTGCCCGAGGCCTGGATCGACCATCCCGACCCGACCGGGCAGGGGCTCATCCCCGTCGACGACCGGACCCGGCTGGTGGTGGCCGGCCGGCAGGCGACGCTCACCCAGAACCGGCGGGGGCTCGGCAAGGGGGAAGGGGGGCTGGGGAAGGCCCCCGGGGACGGGGGCTACGCCGGGCGCTTATAAAAATTGGACGCGCCGGAGAAAAGGGAAGAGGGGAGAATCGGCGGACGACGCA
>QGUZ01000265.1 GCA_003242605.1 Actinomycetota bacterium | reverse complement strand
CCGGCCACGCCGAACGAACTGATCATCCCGGTGCACGACGGGATCGCCCGGCTCGCCTGCACGCCGGCCGAATCGGCGACCCCGGCCGCGATCCGCATCACGGTCGCCCCCGCGGCGTCGCAGAGCACCCCGCCGCCGGGCGACGGCTCGCCGAGCCCGACGTCCCCCGCGCCCACGAACAGCGCGCCCGGGCCGAGCGACACGCCCACGACGCCCACGCCGACCGGCACGTTCACCCGCACCCACTACGCGACCGTCACCGTGCCCGCGCCGCCCCGGCCCACCCGCACCGAGACCGTGACCGCGACCGCGCAGGTCCAGGTGACCCCGCGGGGCTGGGCCCGCACCGGGGCGGCCACCGAGCACGGCCCGGCCGCCGGTCTGCTGATCGCCGGGGGGACGGCGCTGCTGCTCGGCTCCGCGGCCGCCGGCGCGTACCTGCGTAAGCGCGCGTCCGCGTTCGGCGGGGGGAGCCGTGCCCGGTGAACGCCCCGGCCGCGGCCGTCTCCTCGCCGTGGCCCTGGCCCTCGCCGCCCTGATCGGGGCCGGCGCGATCACCGCGGGCCTCGTGCTGCTCCTGCAACCGGGTGCCCCCGAGGTGATCGACCCGGCCGGCGACGGCACCGCGGCCGACGCCGCCGACCGCGCCGAGCCGCGGTCCCTCCCCGGCCGGGCCACCGGCGACGCCGACCCGCTCACCCTGCCGCCGGCCGAACCGAAGCGGGTCCGCATCCCGAAGATCAAGGTGGACGCACCGGTGCGGCCGCTCGGCCTCGACAAGGACGGCTGGCTCGAGGTCCCGCCGCTCAGCCGCCCCGAGCTGACCGGCTGGTACCGCCTCGGCCCCACCCCCGGCCAGCTCGGCCCCGCCGTCATCGTCGGCCACGTCAACAGCAAGGCCGGCCCCGCGGTGTTCGCCCGTCTGCACACCCTCGCCAAGGGCGACACCGTGGAGGTGAAGCGCGCGGACGGCCGTGTCGCCGTGTTCCGCGTCGACGAGGTCCAGCGGATCGACAAGCACGCGTTCCCCACCGCCCGCGTGTACGGCAACCTGCCCCACGCCGGGCTGCGCCTCATCACCTGCGGCGGCGCCTTCGACCGCAGGACCGGGACCTACGAGGACAACGTCATCGTCTACGCCACCCTGACCGACGCGCGCTGACGCCACCGCCGCCTCGCCGGATCGCGCTGCCGGCCTTCCCCGGGGCGTGCCGGGGACCGCCGGGACGTCGCCCGGCGCACCGCCATGCCGCGCACGTGCAGCGGGCGCGAGGAGATCATCCGCCGGACCGGGCGGGCGGCTCGGCATAGGGTGAAGGTATGCACCGGATCCTGGTCAGCGCCTGCCTCCTGGGACGCCCGGTCCGCTTCGACGGCCGGGCGAAGACCAGCGACGACGAGCTGCTCGCCCGCTGGCGCGAGGAAGGGCGGCTGGTGCCGTTCTGCCCCGAGGTGGCGGGCGGCCTGCCGGTGCCCCGGCCCCCGGCCGAGATCGAAGGCGGCCGCGGCGGCGCCGCCGTGCTCGCCGGTGAGGCCCGCGTGCTCACCGCCGACGGAACCGACGTCACCGAGGCGTTCCTCGCCGGTGCCCGCGCCGCGCTCAAGGTCGCGCAGGAGCACGGCGCCCGCATCGCGATCCTCAAGGAAGGCAGCCCGTCCTGCGGCAGCCTGCGCATCTACGACGGCAACTTCCGCGGCTCCGCCGTACCGGGGCAGGGGGTGACCACGGCCCTGCTGGAGGCCCACGGAATCACCGTCTTCGGAGAAGACCGCATAGGCGATGCCGCGCGGCATCTGGAACGGCTTGAGAGCTGAACCGCCTCGGCACCTGTGATCGGGCGCGACCTGGCCACCCGGGGCCGCGGTGAGCCACGTGCCGACGGGGAGATCGAACCCCGCAAGGGTCGCGAGGATCACTGCGTCGTGCCGCCATCAGCGGCAGACCTGCCGATAGGGGATGTCCGGCAGATATCGCGCCCATTCGTGTTCGCTCAGCGAGCCGGACGCCATCTGACACACCTGGGCGACCGGCGGGAACCGCATGTGCCAAAGCCGCGCGGTGCGGTCCTCGCTGCCCGTGGCCAGGTAGCCGTCGCCGCTGAAGGCGATGTCGGTGATGCGGCCGGTGTGACCGCTGAGGGTCGTGAGGAGCTCACCCGTGGGCACGTCCCAGAGACGCACTCGGTCATCGGCGCCGGCGACGGCCAGGAGGGAGCCGTCCCGGTTGAGGGCGATGCCGGTGACGCCTTTGGTGCGGCCGGTGAAGGTACGGAGGGTTCGTCCCGTGGCCGGATCCCAGATGCGGACGGTGCCGTCGTCGCCGGCGGTGGCCAGGCGGGAGCCGTCGGCGCTGACCGAGAGGCCGGTGACGCGTTTGGTGTGGCCGGTGAGGGTGGCGACCGGCCTGCCTGACGACACGTCCCAGATGCGGACGGTCCGGTCGGCGCCGCCGGTCACGATCCGGGAGCCGTCCGCGGTGAAGGAAACAACGCTGACGCGTTTGGTGTGGCCGGTGAGGGTGGCGATCGATTTGCCGGAGGACACGTCCCAGATGCGGACGGTACGGTCGTCGCCGGCGCTGGCGAGGCGTTTCCCGTCGGGGCTGTAGGCGACCGTGCGGACGGGTTTGGTGTGGCCTTTCAGGGTCGCGGTCGCCTTGCGGGAGTACACGTCCCAGAGGCGGACGGTACGGTCGTCGCTGCCGGTGGCCAGGTGTTCCCCGTCGGGGCTGTAGGCGACGTCGGTGATACGTCCGGCATGGCCTGTGCGGATCACGTCCGGCTTCTCGAACAACTCGTCGGAATGCACATCCCAGATGTGGACGGTGCGGTCGTCGCCGGCGACGGCAAGGCGGGTTCCGTCGGGCTTGAAGCCGACCGTGCGCACGGGCCGGGTCTGGCCGGTCAGTTTCTTGATCGTGTAGCCGGTGAGGGTGTCCCAGATGCGGATGGTTCCAGCGGCGTCACCGCTGGCGAGGCGGTATCCGTCGGGGTCGAAGACGACTCTGCGGACGGGTTTGCGGTGACCCTTCAGGGTGGTGATCGACTTGCGTAGGTGAACATCCCAGATGCGGACGGTGCGATCATTGCCGCCGGTGGCGAGGAGTTCCCCGTCCGGGCTGAAGGCGAGGTCGGCCACGCGCCCGGTGTGGCCCTTGAGGGCGGCGATCCGTTTCCCGGACCGGCCATCCCAAAGGTGGACGGTGCGTCCGTCGGCGGTGGCGAGGAGCGACCCGCCGGGGGCGGCGGCGACGGCGGTGGCCTTCCTGCGGCCGCCGGTGACGGCGAGAAGTTCCCCGGAATCCGCGTCCCAGAGGCGGGCGGTGCCGTCTTCACTCGCGGTGGCGAGGTAGCCGCCGTTGAGGCTGAAGTCGAGGTCGGTCACCGGTCTTGGGTGGACGAGACTGGTCACACCCGGGTAACCGCCCCCCTTGTGCCAGATGTCGACGAAGCCGTCTTCGCCGGCGGTGGCCACGTGCAGCCCGTCGGGGGAGATCGCGGCGGCACGCAGCGGCCGGGGGTACGGGTTCGACGTGAACAGGAAGCCATCTCTGGTTCGTTCGCGTTCGGAGCCGTCACTGCCGACGGTGAACAGGTACGAGGGGCCCGGTGCGGAGACCGCCAGCGCAGGGCCGTGGTCGGCGTACACCTCAAGCGGCTCGCCCGAGGTCGCATTCCAGACACGGACCATGCCGTTCTCATCGACGGCGGCCAGATAAACCCCGTCGTTGCCGAAGTCGAGGCCGGTCACCGCTCCGGTACGGCCCGCCAGGACCGCGCGCTCCGGATGGAGAAAGGCGTTGAGCAGGCTGACCCGGGCCTCGTCGGTGCGGGCGAGATGCCAGGCCGTGGCGGCGAGCCGCCGGGCGAGCCGGATATCGGTGGCGGCGATTTTCCGGCTCTCCGCCGCGAGCCGGCGGGACAGGGCGCGCGTGTCGGCGGTGCCGGGCGCTCGCTCGGGGGTGTCGGCCGGCGAATCGCCGATGATGACGGCGCCGATGAGGGCGAGCAGCGCCAGGGACGTGCCCAAGGCGACCACGGTCCAACGTCGGCGCCCGGCCGGACGGCGCGCGGAGACCTGGCCTTCCTGCGGGAGACCGCCCCCGTTCGGTGCTGTGTCCTGCGGAACCATTCTCTGATATGGCCACCAAGGCATCGGGAAAACTGCCGAGTCCGCCCCCGAATTCCGCCCGGCCATTCACCTTTGCTCACCGAGGATCGTCATCCGCATCTTCGTACAACAGCCCCTGATCTGTCAGCACGAAATCGCGGTGATCGTCATCGGAAAGACGTCTGACGCGATCGGTGAAAGGGGCCGTCGGTCGTATCACGGTCGCCGACCCGGCCGCACGGTGCCGCGTCGGCGAGGTCACCGGGCGGCGGCCCGTCCCGGCGCGAATGCCGTCGCGGAAATTCCGCGTACCGGGCCGCGGCCGAAAACGAGCGCAGCGGCCGCCGCACCCGTAGGGGCGGTGGCCCACCCGGCCCGGGCAAGGGCCGTGCACATGCGGCGCACCGGCGGAACCGGGCGACGATCGGTTCGCCGACGCGGCCGTACCGCGGTCGCCGGCCCGGCCACGCCGTACCTGACACGCCTGCGATCGCCGTCTCACCGCGCGGGCGAGGTCACCGGGTGCCCCGCCGCGACCGCCGTCGCCGGGAACGCCCGCGTCAAGGGCTCGGCACGCCGTTGCCGCGGAAGCCACGACCGGCGAGCACGTCCTCGAGGGTCTCCGTGCGGTCCCGGCGCGGCCCCGGCTGGGCGAGCTGGATGAGCACGCCGTGGGCCTCCTTCGGGTGGAGGAACACCTCCCGCCAGCGCGGGTCCTCCAGGTTGAGGCCGAACAGCCGGTAGCCGCGCTCCCGCAGCGCCTCCACGGCGGCGTGGATGTCGGGCACGTGGAAGTTGAGGTGGTGCACGCCGCCCCGGCCCCGGGTGAGCTCAAAGAAGCTGTCGAAGAAGGTCGAGCCCGCGAGCGGCTCCATCAGCTCGATCTTGCCGCCGTTGGGGTACCGGAGCTGCAGCGTGCGGTAGCCGTTCGCCACGTTGTCGCCGCCGCTGACGAAGACGCCGCCGAGCAGGTCCTTGTAGATCGGCAGCAGGTCGCGGATGCGCCGAGCGGCCACCGCGGTGTGGTCGAAGGTCGCGTTCAGCCCTGCCAGTTCCGCTGCGATGTCCACGCGCCCGCCCTCCGTGGTGATCGACAGAACGGAATTCTAGAGGGCTGATCGGAAACGGATCAGGCGGCCCCGGTCTCCTCGCCCGGCCCGGACAGCGCCTTCTGCTCGCCGTCCGTCCCGGCCGCCGCCGCACCGTCCGCCTCCGGCCGGGCCTCCCCGTCCGGCTCGGGCAGCGCTCCATCGTCGGCGCCGGTCAGGGCCTCCTCGCCCGCGTCGGCCGGGGCCTCCTCGGCGGCGCCGGTCAGCGCCGCCTCCTCCGGCGTACCGGGCAGCACCGCCTGCTCGTCCGGCTTGTGCACGAGCACCTTCTCCACGTACGACTTGACCGCCGCCTCCAGGCCGATGTCCCGGCCCGCCTTCTCCGACTCGAACCAGCGGTGGTCGAGCACCTCGTGGTAGAGCTGGGCGGGCTCGAGCTTGCCGCGCAGCTCGGGCGGCACCGCGTTCACCGTGGGCTCGAACGCCTCGACCAGCCAGCGGTGCGCCACGATCGCCTCGTCCTCGTGCCGCAGCCCCTTCGCCACCCGGAACGAGTCGAGGTCGTTGAGCAGCCGCCGCGCCTGGTTCTCCTCCACGTCGAGGCCGGTGAGCCGCAGCAGCCGCCGCTGGTGGTGGCCGGCGTCGACCACCTTCGGCCGCACGATCAGCCGGGCGGTCCCGGCCTTGCGGCGGATCATCATCTCGGCCACGTCGAAGCCGAGCTGGTTGAGGCGGCGGATGCGCTCGTCGATCCGGTGCCACTCCACCTCTTCGATGATCTCGTCCTCGGTGAGCTCCTCCCACAGCCGCCGGTACCGGTCGACGATCTGCTGGGCGATCTCCTCCGGGTCGATGCTCGGGTGGAGCATTCCGCCCGCCTGCAGGTCGAGCATCTCGCCGTAGATGTTGAGGTGCGCGACCTCGATGTCGTGCTCGCGCTGCCCCCGGGTGAGCGTGGGGTAGAGCTCGCCGGTCTCCGCGTCGACCAGGTACGCGGCGAACGCCCCGGCGTCCCGCCGGAACAGCGTGTTGCTCAGCGAGCAGTCGCCCCAGAAGAACCCGGCCAGGTGCAGCCGGACGAGCAGCACGGCGAGCGCGTCGAGCAGCCGGGTGAGCGTGTCCGGCCGCAGCGAGCCCGACAGCACCGCCCGGTACGGCAGGGCGAACTGCAGGTGCCGGGTGATCAGCGCGGCGTCGATCGGCTCGCCGTTCGACCGGGTGCGGCCGGTGACGTAGGCGACCGGCTCCACCGCCGGGGCGTCGAGCCGGGCGAGGTCGCGCAGCAGCGTGTACTCGCGCTTGGCGTACCGCGCGCTGATCTCCTTGATCGCGTACACGTGGCCGGAGAGCCGGACGAAGCGGACCACGTGCCGGGAGATACCGCGGGGGAGGGCGACGAAGTGCCGGTCGGGCCACTCCTCGAGGGGGAGGTCCCACGGCAGGCGGATCAGGTCCGGGTCGCTGGGCGCACCGGTCATCTGGAGCGGCACGGACAACTCCTGAAATCGGGGGGAATTCCGGTGGTTACCGTAACGCGGCGCCGTGATCAGTGCGCATCGGAGGGCCGCTCCCGCCGGGGGAACGACGGCGGGTTGAGCGCGCGCTCCACCACGGCCGCGAGCTGGGCGTCGCTCAGCAGCCGCGGCTCGCCGAGCGAGCGGGCCCGCACGTACACCTCGCACAGCCACTCCAGCAGCCGGGTGGCCTCGAACGCCTCCTCCAGGTCGGCGCCGATCGTCACCGCACCGTGGCTGGCGAGCAGCGCGGCCCGCCGCCCGCCCGCCAGGGCCGCGCGCACGTTCGCGGCGAGCTCGGGCGTGCCGTACGTGGCGTACTCGGCGACCCGCACCGGCCCGCCGAGCAGCAGGATGTTGTAGTGGATCGGCGGCAGCTCGGTCAGCGTGCTCGCCACCACCGTGCTGAAC
>QGUZ01000546.1 GCA_003242605.1 Actinomycetota bacterium | reverse complement strand
ACTCCAGCCGCTGCAGCCCTTCCAGCAGGATGGGGGCCGCGTCCTTCGGGCCCACGTAGGCGACGATTCCGCACATGCAATTCCTCCTTCAGCCGTACACGATCCGGCGCAGCTGCCGCAGGGAGAGCTCCGGCGCCGCCACCCGCCGTCCCGCCAGCTCGGCCGAGATCCGCTTGAAGATCACGTCATTGGTCAGGCCGCGGGCGCGCAGCTCGGCGTGGCGGCGCCGGACGAACTCCTCGACGGTCTCGCCGAAGTAGGCGAGCACGTCGGCGATGACCCGTGCGGCCTCTCCCCGCCCCAGCGCGGTCGTGCGGGTCAGGTGGTCGATCAGATCCTCGTGTGGATGACACGACGGCGACGGACCTCGCCAGGTCGTCGCACCCCTCATTCCGTCCCCCCGGATCTCCCACCCGTCTGCCGGCCCTCCTCGTCCGGCGTCACGCGCTAGGACACTACGGAGTTTGGGCCGCAAACACCAAGTTTTCTGCCCGAAATCGGGCAGGAAATGTCTCACGGGCGCCCGCAAAGACCGCCACAAGGGGGCGCAAGGGCCACTTCAGGCCCGGCCGGGCGGCTCGGGGCCGGGTCCGGACGGGGCGGGACGGGCGGCGGGCGGCAGGCCCGCGGGGCACGGCCGTACCGGGCCGGCGGGGCGGGGCCCGGGTTCCGGGGCGCCCGGCGGTCACACCAGTGCGCGGAATCCGCTAAAGTAATCACCGCATCAAGCGATGCGCGCGGACGTGGCTCAGTTGGTAGAGCATCACCTTGCCAAGGTGAGGGTCGCGGGTTCGAATCCCGTCGTCCGCTCTAGGGAGTTCCCGGGCGATTAGCTCAGTGGGAGAGCGCTACCTTGACACGGTAGAGGCCACTGGTTCAATCCCAGTATCGCCCACCATATTTTTCCTGTTCGGCGGGGTGTTCGGATCACTGGTCCGTCCCGCCGTTCGTGTGTTGTGGCGCTCTCCGAATCCCCTACCAGGCGGTTCTCGGCGTGGCGGCTCGTCCCCGCGGGCGCGGCGTGACAACCCCGGGTGACGTCAGTGTCCCGGTCTGTCGGGCATCCGGCTTCCCGATCGTGTACCCGTGCCCGGGGCGCCGGGCGGCGCGATGACGACGCGGTACGGCAGGCCGTCCGGTGGGCGGACGAGCGGTTCGGCGGCATCGACGTCGTCGGCGGCAACGCGGGATACGGCTCCCGCGGCGCCTGGCGGAGCCGGGCGACCGCGCCGTGCGTGACATGCTCGAGGCGCGGATCGCCGGCGGGCACGACGTGCCGCGGGCCACGCCGCCGATCCTGCGCCGGCAGCGACGCGGTCACGTCGGCGACGTCTCCCCCGGTGTTCGGACTACCGCCATGCCGGGCCGGTCGCTCTCCTACACGGGCGCGTTCGCGCCGGAGGGCCTGAGCGAGGCGCTCGCCGCCGAGGTCGCCGGCTTCGGCATCGACGTCACGATTCGTCGAGCCCGGCCACTTCCGCACCGGCATCCCGACCCCGGACCCGCTCGCGCCGCCCGAGGACACCGCCGACGCCCATCCGGCCAGCCGGACGATCGTCCGCGACCACCTCGAGCCGCAGGGAAGCCGGGTCGGCGACCCGGCGCGGGGCGGCGCGGCGATCAACGGCCGCGTGGCCGCCGGGAACGGGCCGCTGCGGCGGATCCTCGGGCCGGACGGCCACACCTCCGCCACGGCCAAGGTCGCGACGATGCGCGAGCGCCTCGAGGCCACGACGGCGACCGCGCCGCCACCGATCTCCCCGCGGCCTGACCACTCCGGGCCGGACGGGCGCCGCATGGCCCCGCCGTACCGGCGGGTACCCGCACCCGGCCTCCCCGCCCCCCCCCCGCCCCCCCCGCGCCGGCCCCCCCCCCCGCACCCCCGGGGCCCGCACGGGGCCCCCCCCCCCCCCCCCGCCCCCCCCGGCGGGGACCCCCCCCGG
>QGUZ01000264.1 GCA_003242605.1 Actinomycetota bacterium | reverse complement strand
TGGGTAAGAGGTGTACAGTTTAGCCAAGCGCTCTGGTCCCCCGTCGGAGCGCTGGTGCCGGTGTTCCGGGCCCCCGTCGGAACACCGATGATGCGGCGCCGGGTGGTTTGCCCCCGTAACCACCCGGCGCCGCCTTCGTTTTCCGGACGGCCGCGCCGCCCCGCCGTATGCGCCCGTAACCGGCCGATTGTGTCCGGGCGGCGGCGTCCCGATCATTGCCGTATGCGTGACAGCGACGAGCGGCGCCACCGGCCCGTACGGCGGGTGGTCGACCTGAGCCATCCCATCCGGCACGGCATGATCACCTACCCGGGGCTGCCGGGCCCCGAGATCGGCGTGCACCTGTCCCGGGAGGAGTCGCGCGCCCACTACGCGCCGGGCACCGAGTTCGCCATCGACCGGATCACGATGGTGGGGAACACGAGCACCTACCTCGACAGCCCGTTCCACCGGTACGGCGACGGCGCCGACCTCGCCGCCCTCCCGCTGGACCGGACGGCCGACCTCGACGGGATCGTGGTCCGGGTGACCGGCGCGGCGTCGCGGGCGATCGACCGGTCGGTCTTCCTCCCCCACCGGGTCACCGGGCGGGCGGTGCTGCTGCACACCGGCTGGGACCGGCACTTCGGCACCCCCGCGTACGGCACCGGCCACCCCTACCTCACCGCGGACGCCGCCGCCTGGCTCGCCGAGCAGGGCGCGGCCCTCGTCGGCATCGACTCGCTCAACGTCGACGACACCGCCGACGGGTCCCGCCCCGCGCACAGCACGCTGCTCGCCGCGGGCATCCCGATCGTCGAGCACCTGCGCGGGCTCGACGCGCTGCCGGACGAGGGCTTCCGGTTCCACGCCGTCCCGCCCGCGGTGTGCGGCATGGGCACCTTCCCGGTCCGCGCGTACGCGATCGTGCCGGGGCCGTGATCGGGCTGCTCGCCGACGTGGTCGGCCGGGCGGGCGCGGCCCTGCTGCCGCTCGGCTGCCGCTCGTATGCGGGCTCACCGCGACCGGGCGGATCCCCGGCGAGGGCGTCGTCCTCCAGGTGCTCGACCTGCTCGGCGCCGCTTCCGCACCGGGAACACCGCCTGCCACCACGCCTGGCCCTCGGCGATGCCCAACGTCGCCTGGATCTGCATCGGGCCCGCCGGGCCGCCCGGTCACCGGCCGGGTGACCGTGCCCGGCGTGCCCGGGCACGCCGCGGCCGCCCCACCCCGGGCGCCGGGAAGGGGCGGCCGTCCGGTAACCCGGTCGCCTCGCCAGCGGTCGCCGGTCAGCGGTCGTCCATCGTCTCCTTGGTAGCCGTGCCCCAGTTGCCGGCCATCGTGCGCAGCCGGTCGACCGCGTCCGGTGGCGCGGTGCCGGCGCCCTGGGCGAGGCCGAGCAGGTAGGCGGTGAGGGGCGCGGCCGGACGGGCGACGCCGTGGGCGACGTCCTTGGTGAGGTCGAGGATCAGGTTGCGATCCACCCGCGCCGGGTCGATGCCCAGCTCCTTGCAGACCAGCGCGGTCCACTCCTCCAGCACGTTCACCTGCGGCTCCTATGCTCGTCGCGGTCTCGAAGCGATCATAGGGGCCCGGTCCGCGGCGGGCCGCCCGGCCACGCCCGCGGCCCCGGCCCGCCGGGCGCGGTCAGCCGCCGATCGCCGACATGGGGCGGGCGGGCTGCAGGAACGACGGGTCGTCGATGCCGTGGCCGGCGCGCTTGCGCCACACCGCCGCCCGCCACAGCTCGACGATCTCGTCGTCGGAGGCGCCGGAGCGCAGCGGCGTGCGCAGGTCGGTCTCCTCGCGGGCGAACAGGCAGTTGCGGACCTGGCCGTCGGCGGTGAGCCGTACCCGGTCGCAGGCGCCGCAGAACGGCCGGGTCACCGAGCCGATCACGCCGACGGTGTGCGGGCCGCCGTCGACGAGGAAGAGCTCGGCCGGGGCGCTGCCCCGCTCCCGGGGGTCGGCGGGGGTGAGCTGGAAGCGCTCGCCGAGGCGGCGGAGGATCTCGTCGGCGGTGACCATGTTCTCGCGCCGCCAGCCGTGCTGGGCGTCGAGCGGCATCTGCTCGATGAACCGCGCCTGGTAGCCGTTGGCCATGCAGTACTCGAGCAGGTCGGCGGCCTCGTGGTCGTTGACGCCGCGCATGAGCACCGCGTTCACCTTCACCGGGGTGAGCCCGGCGTCGCGGGCGGCCTTCAGCCCGGCGAGCACGTCGTCGAGCCGGTCGCGGTGGGCGAGGCGGAGGAACACGTCGCGGTCGAGGGTGTCGAGCGAGACGTTGACCCGGTCGAGGCCGGCGGCGGCGAGCGGGGCGGCGAGCCGGTCGAGGCCGATGCCGTTGGTGGTGAGCGAGATCTGCGGCCGCGGGCGGAGCTCGGCGGTGCGCGCCACGATCTCCACGAGCTCGCGGCGCAGCAGCGGCTCGCCGCCGGTGTAGCGCACCTCGGTGATGCCGAGCCGCTCCACCCCGATCCGCACCAGCCGCACGATCTCGTCGGCGGTGAGCAGCTCGGGCTTGGGCAGCCACTCCAGGCCCTCCGGCGGCATGCAGTACGTGCAGCGCAGGTTGCACCGGTCGGTGAGAGAGACGCGCAGATCAGTCGCCACCCGGCCGAACGAGTCCTTGAGCACCGGCGCACCCTCCTGAGTTCAATTCTCGAAGCCAGCGTAGACCGGCCTCGTGCCGCGGCCAACAGGCCGGAATTCACCGGACCCGTCGGAGCAATCCCACCACATCCCCGCCAAGGTCCCCATCGAAGGGCTTAACAAGCCTAACGAGGCGCGGACCACCCCGATTCCGCCGGACGGCAGGCCCCGCCGGGCCCCGGCCGCGGCCCGCGGCGCCGGCGGCGCGGCCCCTGCCGCCGTCACGTTCCGCGCCACATCGATCACATCAGGTGCTGACGCGGGCGGCGCCGCCGGGCTAGCATGGGCGGAACGAACACCCCCGCGCCAGGCGGGGGCTTGGGAGGTATCCGATGACATGGCGACATTGACCCGCCCCTGATTCCCGGATAACGCGCAGGCTCTACGCCTACGTGTTCTTCGAGGAGTTCGTGCTCCTCTACCCGGTGTACACGGTGCTGTTCACCCGCACCGGGCTGTCACCGGCCGAGATCTCCTCGCTGTTCGCGGTGTGGTCGTTCACCGCGTTCGCCGCCGAGCTGCCGAGCGGGGTGCTCGCGGACACGTTCTCCCGGCGGCGGCTGATCGTCGCCGGGCCGCTGGTAACCGCCGCGGGGTTCGCTCTGTGGGTGGTGGCCCCCTCGTACCCGGCGTTCGCCGCGGGCTTCATGCTGTGGGGGCTGGGCCAGGCGCTGATCTCCGGCGCGCTGGAGGCGCTCGTCTACGAGGGGCTGGACCGCGCCGGCGCGGCCGGGTCGTACGCGCGGGTGCTGGGTCGCGCCGCCGCCGTGCGCACCACCGCCGTCATGGTGGCGAGCGCGCTGGCGGGCCCGGTCCTGACCGCGGGCGGCTACCCGGCGCTCGCCGTGGCGAGCGTCGCCACACTGCTCGTCGCGGCCGCGATCGGCCGGTCGTTCCCCGAGCCCGGCGCCCGGGGCCGCCGGGCCGCCGCGGCGCCCGGCGCGGACGGCGAGACCGCGGTCGCGGCGTACCTGCGGGTGCTGCGCACCGGCCTGGCCGAGGTGCGCACCACCGCGCCGGTACGGCGGGCCCTCGCCTATGCGGCCGCGCTGACCGGCCTCAGCTCGCTCGACGAGTACCTGCCCCTGCTCGCGCTCGCCACCGGGGTGGCCGAGCCCGCGGTGCCGCTGGTGATGCTGCTGTTCACCGCGGGCGACGCGGCCGGCGGCTGGCTCGCCGGGCGCGGCGAGCGGTGGGAGGCGGTCGCGCTCGCCGTCGGCGCGGCGTGCCTGGCGGCGGGGTCGCTCGCCGGGACCCCGACGGCGATGGTGCTCGTGGCCGGGGCGTTCGGGGTGTTCCGGTGGGCGATCGTGGCGGCCGAGGCCCGGCTGCAGGAGCGGGTGAGCGACGCGGCGCGGGCGACCGTATCGTCGGCCACGGGCTTCGCCGCCGAGGTGGCCGCGCTGGGCGTGTTCGGCTGCTACGCGCTGGGCTCGGCGTGGGCCGGCCCCGGGCCGCTGTTCGCCGCGGCGGCCGTGCCGTACCTGCTGCTCGCGGTGGCGAGCGCGGCCGGCCGGGCGTGACGGGTCCGGGGCGCTCGGGGAGGCCCCGGGCGCCCCCGGCCGCGGGCGGTCGGGGCCCCGGGCCGGCCGACCGGTACGGCGGGGGGGGCCCCGGGGGGCCGCGGCCCGGGGGCGGGGGGGGCCCCGCCCCGGCCGCGGGGGGGGGGGGGGCGGGGGCGGCCGGGCGGCGCCCCGCTTCGCCCGCCGGAGAGCCCGCTCGCCGGCGGCGGGACCGTGGCGAGGCGGGATGGACGCACGGTGGCGCGGGTGTCCGCAACGGCCCGCGGCCGGCCCCGGCGACGCCCGGCGCGGCCGGTCAGCCGATCTCGACCCAGTCGAAGGTGCGGGTGACCGCCTTCTTCCAGCGGGCGTACTCCTGCTCGCGCCGCTCGGCCGACCAGGCCGGGGTCCACCGGCGGTCCTCGTTCCAGTTCTGCCGCAGCTCGTCGGTGGACCGCCAGAACCCGACGGCGAGGCCGGCGGCGTAGGCGGCGCCGAGCGCGGTGGTCTCGGCGACCACCGGCCGGGACACCGGCACGCCGAGGATGTCCGACTGGAGCTGCATGCACAGCTCGTTCGCGGTCACCCCGCCGTCCACCCGCAGCACGTCGATGTCGACGCCGGAGTCCTGCCGCATCGCCTCCACCACGTCCCGGGTCTGGTAGCAGATCGACTCGAGGGTGGCCCGGGCGATGTGCGCCGCGGTGTTGTACCGGGACAGGCCGACGATCACGCCGCGGGCGTCGCTGCGCCAGTACGGGGCGAACAGGCCGGAGAACGCGGGCACGAAGTAGACGCCGCCGTTGTCCTCGACCTGGCGGGCGAGGATCTCCACCTGCGGGGCGCTGGAGATGATGCCGAGCTGGTCGCGCAGCCACTGCACGGCCGAGCCGGTCACCGCGATCGACCCCTCCAGGGCGTACACCGGCTTGTCGTCGCCGAACCGGTAGCACACCGTGGTGAGCAGCCCGCTGCTCGACCGGACCGCCTCGTGGCCGGTGTTGAGCAGCAGGAAGTTGCCGGTGCCGTAGGTGTTCTTCGCCTCGCCGGGCGCGAAGCACACCTGGCCCACGGTCGCCGCCTGCTGGTCGCCGAGCACCCCGGCGAGCGGCACCTCGCCGCCGAGCGGCCCGGTGGGCCGGGTCACGCCGTACAGCGCCGGGTTCGCCGACGGCTGGATCTGCGGGAGCATCTGGCGGGGGATGCCGAAGAACGACAGCAGCTCGTCGTCCCAGTCGAGGGTCTCCAGGTCCATGAGCATGGTGCGGCTGGCGTTCGTCGGGTCGGTGACGTGCACGCCGCCGTCCACCCCGCCGGTGAGGTTCCACAGCAGCCAGGTGTCGATGGTGCCGAACACGGCCCGGCCCTCCTCGGCGGCCCGGCGCACCCCGTCGACGTTCTCCAGGATCCACTGGATCTTGCCGCCGGAGAAGTACGTCGCCGGGGGCAGCCCGGCCTTGCGGCGGATCACGTCGCCGCGGCCGTCCTGCTCGAGCGCGGCCGCGATGCGGTCGGTGCGGGTGTCCTGCCAGACGATCGCGTTGTAGTACGGCCGGCCGGTGACCCGGTCCCACACCACGGTGGTCTCCCGCTGGTTGGTGATGCCGAGCGCCGCGAGGTCGGCGTGGCTGAGGCCGGCGTTGTTGAGCGTGGTCTCGATCACCGCCCGGGTGCGCTCCCAGATCTCCACCGGGTTGTGCTCGACCCAGCCGGCCCGCGGCAGGATCTGCTCGTGCTCGAGCTGGTACCGGGCGACCTCGTTGCCCCCGTGATCGAAGACCATGAAGCGGGTGCTGGTGGTGCCCTGGTCGACTGCTCCGACGAAGTCGGCCATGCTCGGTCGCCTCCCTTGGTTGGCTCAGCGGCTGCGAACGTGATCGCCTTCGGGGGAGGGTACCCGCCCGGGTTCGGGTTCCCCCTGGACCGGCAGGAACCGGCCGACCAGCACTTTGTACAGCCAGGCCCCGATGAGCGCGCCGAGGATCGGCGCGATGATCGGCACCCAGAAGTAGAGCTGGCCGTACTGATCTCGCCAGGCCGTGGAGTAGCCGGTGAGGAACGACGCCAGCCGCGGCCCGAAGTCGCGGGCGGGGTTGATCGCGTACCCGGCGTTCGTGCCCCACGCCATGCCGATCGCCACCACGACCAGCCCGATGATGAACGGGGCGAGGTTCGCGGCCGGCGGCGAGTTGTTCAGGTCGGTCAGGGCGAGCACGAGGAACATCAGGATCGCCGTGCCGATGATCTGGTCGCGGAACGCGCCCCAGGTGCCGACGGGCAGCTCGCCGTTGCCGGGCAGGGTGGAGAACACCACCTGGGTCCGGATCGTGTGCCCGGGGTCCGCCGCGGCGAGCACCTCGGTGTAGTTCCACCGCACCAGCAGGGCGGCGACGAACGCGCCCGCGGTCTGGGCGAGCGAGTACGGCAGCACCTTGCGCCACGGGAAGCCCTTGAACGCCGCGAGCGCGATGGTGACCGCCGGGTTGATGTGGCCGCCGCTGATCCGGGCCGAGGCGTACACGCCGAGGGTGACGCCGATTCCCCAGGCCCAGGCGATGCTGTCGTGGTCGCCGATCTCGGCGGCGACCACCTGGGCGACCACGCCGACGCCGAAGAGGATCAGGATCATCGTGCCGGCGAACTCGGCGGCGAGCTCGGCGAGCAGCGATCGCTCACCGGTGCGGGGCGAGCGCCCCAGCCGCCCCAGCAGGCCGCGCACACCCCCCGGTGCCGGTCCGCCGCTGCCGTCGCCGCCCTTGCCGCGCCCGTCGCGATGTCCGTGTCGGTCTGCGCCCACGTCTCCTCCTCACCGCGCGCTGTCGGCTCGGCGGTTTCGCCGCCGGCGGCGGGGGCGGCGGCGGCGGCCGGGGCGGCCGCGGCCCCCCCCCCCCCGGCGGCCCCCCCCCCCACCGGGGGGGGGCCACCGCCCCCCCCCCAACCTTTCACCCCCTCCTTTCCGGGCAGTGTTGGTGG
>QGUZ01000263.1 GCA_003242605.1 Actinomycetota bacterium | reverse complement strand
CCGCCGGGTCGCAGACCCGGCCATCGGCACCGCCGGGTCGCAGACCCGGCCATCCGGCACCGCCGGGTCAGAACAGCACCGACATGAAGGTGCCGACCTCTTCGAAGCCGACCTTCCGGTAGACGGCGCGGGCCGGGAGGTTGAAGTCGTTCACGTACAGGGTGACGAGCGGGGCGAAGTGCTTCAGCGCCTGCTCGACCACGGCGGCCATGCCCGCCGCGCCGTACCCCTGGCCGCGGCGCTCCGGATGCACCCACACGCCCTGGATCTGGCAGGCCTGCGGGGTCACCGCGCCGATCTCGGCCTTGAACACGACCTGGCCGTCCTCGATGCGTGCGTACGACCGGCCGATGCGGATCAGCTCGGCGACCCGGGACCGGTACAGCGCGCCCCCGTCGCCGACGTCCGGCGAGACGCCCACCTCCTCGGTGAACATCGCCACGCAGGCCGGCAGCACGATGTCGAAGTCCTCCGGGCGCACCCGGCGCACCAGCGGGTCCGGTGCCACCTTCGGCGGCGAGGAGGTGGCCATCACCGGCTGGGCCCAGCGGATCGCGCGCGCCGGACCCCAGTACGGCTCCAGCCGCTCCCACAGCATCTCCACCGCATGAGCCGGGCCCACGATCGACGAGCACCGCCTCCCCTGGCGCCGGGCGCGCTCGGCGAACGCGTTGATCGCGTCCGGGCCGGCGTTCACCGGCACCAGGTTCGCCCCCGCGTAGCAGAGCGCGGTCAGCTCGCCGCGCGAGCCGTACCCCCACATCTGCCCGCCGAGCCGGGGCGGACTGAGCCCGACGGCCCGCACCCGGGACGCGACGAACACGTTGGCGATCGGGTCGGCGTCGAGGATGCGGAGCACCTCCTCGCGATCGCTGTCGTCCAGCACGCGCGACGCCGAAGTACGCAGCATCACACGGTCAAGCGTACGCGACCGACCGGTTTTTTCCAGGTACCGCCGCTACAGCCCGAAACGGGCGCCGATGGGGGCGCGGACGGCCCGCGCCGCCGCCTTCCGGGCCTCGGCGGGCACCGGCGCGGACGCGCGGCGGCAGGTGGCCCCGCGCCTGCCCGGAACCTTCCCGGCGAGCAGGTAGGACGTGACCGCGCGGTCGACGCACGCGTTGCCGTTGAGCGTCACCCCGTGGTTGCCGCCGCCCACGGTGACCAGCCGGGCGGTGGGGAACAGCCGCTGCATGCGCAGCGCCCCCTGGTACGGCGTGGCCGCGTCCCGCCGCGACTGCAGCATGAGGATCGGCGGCAGCTTCGCCGTGCCCACCGTCACCGGGGTGCCGCTCGGCACCGGCCAGAACGCGCACGGCGCGTTGTACCAGGTGTTCGCCCAGGTGAGGAAGGGGGCGGTGGCGTTGAGACGGCGGCTGTCGGCGCGCCAGGTCGCCCAGTCGCGCGGCCAGGGCGCGTCCCGGCACTCGACCGCGAGGTAGACGGCGTAGCCGTTCTCCGCCTCGGCCGTGCCGTTGCGCACGTACCGGCGGAACGCCTTCAGCAGCCGGGTGGCGTCATCCCGGCGCACGTAGTCGGAGAACGCGCGGGCGAGCTTGGGCCAGATCGCGTCGGTGTAGCCCGCGACGGTGAACAGGTCGTCGAGCTCGGTGGGCCCGATCACCCCGTTCGCCGGGCGGGTGCGCAGTTTCGCGCGCATCCGGTACCAGGCGGCGGTGGTCCGCTCCGCGGTGGCGCCGAGCCGGTAGACCCGGTGGTGCTCGGCCACCCATGCCAGGAAGTCGCGGTGCCGCCGCTCGAACGCGGTGTTCTGCGCGAGGTTGTTCGCGTACCACACCCCGGTGGGGTCGACGACGCTGTCGAGCACCATGCGCCGCACCCGGTCCGGGAACAGCGTGGCGTACACCGCGCCGAGGTAGGTGCCGTAGGAGTACCCGAGGTAGCTGATCGTCCGCTCGCCGAGCGCCCGGCGGATCACGTCCATGTCGCGGGCCGCGTTCTCGGTGGTCATGTGCGGCAGCAGCCACGACCAGCGGGACCCGCAGCTCTCGGCGTACGCGCGGGCGCGGCGCAGCAGCACCGCCTCCTCGCGGGCGTCGCGCGGCACGTTGTCCGGCCGCGGCGGCCGGTAGTACCGCTTGGGGTCCACACAGCTCAGCGCCGGCTTGCTGCCGCCCACCCCGCGCGGGTCGAAGCCGACGATGTCGTACCGCGCGGTGACCTGCTCGGGCAGGTTCTGGGCCATGTAGGCGGCGAGCTCCCGGCCGGACGCGCCCGGGCCGCCCGGGTTCACCAGCAGCACGCCGAGCCGGGCGGAGCGGGGCCCGGTCGCCCGGAACCGGTTGACGGCGAGCCGCAGCCGCCGCCCGGACGGCTTGGAATGGTCGAGCGGCACCTCCACCATGGCGCACTCGGCCTTCCGCTCGCCCTCACCCGCCGCGGGCTCGTCACACCCGCCCCACCGGAGCGACTCGGGGACACGGCCCTGCCCCGTGGCCCGTCCGGCGGCGCCGTACGCGTCCGCACCCGCCGTCCAGACCAGCCCGGTGGCCAGCACCGTGGCACCCGCCGCAACCGCGATGACCCGCTTCACCGTCACTTCCTCTCTGCCGTCAAAGCGCAGAGACGATGTTCTCCTAAGTGACGGCGCGATTACTCAACAGTGAGGTCGATGGTTGTCAAACTGTGTCCGACGAAACACTCAAGGTAACCGGTGCCGGTGAGCGGGCGGGTCGGAGCGCCGCGGGTGCCGCGGGCGCCGTCAGGTGACGACGACCTCGGGGCCGTCCCCTCCGGCCTCGTCGAGGTCGACCTTGATGCCGCGGCGCTCGGCGAGCTTGAACGCCTCCTCGATGAGGGTCTCGACGATCTGCGACTCGGGCACGGTCTTGATCACCTTGCCCTCGACGAAGATCTGGCCCTTGCCGTTGCCGGAGGCGACGCCGAGGTCGGCCTCGCGCGCCTCGCCCGGGCCGTTCACCACGCAGCCCATCACCGCCACCCGCAGCGGGATCGGCAGCCCGGCGAGGCCCGCCTGCACCCGCTCGGCGAGGGTGAACACGTCCACCTGGGCCCGGCCGCAGGACGGGCAGGAGACGATCTCCAGGCCGCGCTCGCGGAGGTTGAGCGCCTCGAGGATCGCGATGCCGACCTTGACCTCCTCCACCGGCGGCGCCGACAGCGACACCCGGATCGTGTCGCCGATGCCCTCGGCGAGCAGCGCGCCGAACGCCACCGCGGACTTGATCGTGCCCTGGAACGGCGGGCCGGCCTCGGTCACGCCGAGGTGCAGCGGGTAGTCGCAGCGCTCGGCGAGCATGCGGTAGGCGGAGATCATCACCACCGGGTCGTGGTGCTTCACCGAGATCTTGATGTCCCGGAAGCCGTGCTCCTCAAACAGCGAGCACTCCCACAGCGCGGACTCCACCAGCGCCTCAGCGGTGGCCGAGCCGTACTTGCGCAGGATGCGCTCGTCGAGCGAGCCGGCGTTCACGCCGATGCGGATCGGCACGCCCGCGTCGGCCGCGGCCTTGGCGATCTCCCCGACCCGGTCGTCGAACTTCTTGATGTTGCCCGGGTTCACCCGGACCGCCGCGCACCCGGCGTCGATCGCGGCGAACACGTACTTGGGCTGGAAGTGGATGTCGGCCACGACCGGGATCGGCGACTTCGCCGCGATCTGCGGCAGCGCGTCGGCGTCGTCCTGGGAGGGGACCGCGACCCGCACGATCTGGCAGCCCGCCGCGGTCAGCTCGGCGATCTGCTGCAGGGTGGCGTTGACGTCGGCGGTCACCGTCGTGGTCATGGACTGCACCGACACCGGCGCGTCCCCGCCGACCGGCACCGACCCCACCATGATCTTCCTGGACTTTCTCCGCTCCGCGAGCGGACGCTTACGCACGGTGGGAATGCCCAGATCAACAGAAGTCATTGCTGCACCTTGTGTCAGTTGCCGTTGTCGGCGGCGAGCACCGCCGACCAGTCTAGGCAAGGCGGCGGATGGATCAGCACGGAACGCCGCCACGCGCGGCCCACGGGCGGAGCGTGGCGCGCCCACGGCCGCGCGGGCGTCGCACCCATGGGCTACCCGGTGAGCTCCCGGGCCCGCGCCCGGGCCCACTCGTCGGCGGCGAGCACCTCCTCCACCGAGGAGGCGGGCTGCACCTCGTGCTCGCCGACGACCCGCGCGACCGTGTCGACGATGCCGGGGAACGGCAGCCTGCCGGCGAGGAACGCCTCGACGCAGACCTCGTTGGCCGCGTTGTAGACGGCCGGGGCGGTCCCGCCCGCCTCGCCGACCTCGCGGGCGAGCGCGACGGCCGGGAACGTCTCGTCGTCGAGCGGCTCGAAGGTCCACGTGTGCGCCTTGGTCCAGTCGATCGCGGGGGCGGCGTCGGGCACCCGGTCGGGCCAGCCGAGGGCGAGGGCGATCGGGAGCCGCATGTCCGGAGGGCTCGCCTGGGCGATCGTCGAGCCGTCGGTGAACTCCACCATCGAGTGGATCACCGACTGGGGATGAACCATGACGGAAATGCGGGCGTATTCGATATCGAACAGCAGATGGGCCTCGATGACCTCCAGGCCCTTGTTGACCAGAGTTGCGGAGTTGATGGTGATCACCGGCCCCATGGACCAGGTCGGGTGCGCGAGCGCCTGCTCCGGCGTGACGGAGGACAGCTCCGCCCGATTACGGCCCCGGAACGGCCCGCCGCTCGCGGTGACGATCAGGCGGCGCACCGCCGCGCCCGGGCTCTCCCCGGCACCCCGTCCCGGCCCGGCGGCCCACAGGCACTGGGCGAGGGCCGAGTGCTCGGAGTCCACCGGCACGAGTTGCCCGGGCCGCGCCAGCCGCTTCACCAGCGGGCCACCGATGATCAACGACTCCTTGTTGGCGAGCGCCAGCGTCCGCCCCTCGCGCAGCGCGGCGAGCGTGGAGGACAGGCCGAGCGCGCCGGTGATGCCGTTCAGCACCACGTCGCACGGCCAGGCCGCGGCCTCGGCCACGCCCTCCGGGCCCGCGAGGAGCTTCACCGGCCGTCCGGCGAGCGCCTCGCGCACCGCGGGCACCGCCGCCGGGTCGGCCACCGCGACCACCTCGGGGCCGAACTCCGCCACCTGGCGGGCGAGCAGCTCGGGCCGTCCGCCACCGGCGGCGAGGGCGACGACGCGGAACCGATCCGGATTCCGGGCGATGACGTCCAGCGCCTGGGTGCCGATCGATCCCGTCGAGCCGAGCAGGGCGATGGTTCTGGGCTCGTAGTCGCTCGTGGCGGCCGGACAGCCGCTCGGGCCCGGCCGCGTTCCCGCGTATCCCACGCCCCCATTCTTTCCGGGATGCCCGCAAGGTCGCCAATGCGGGCCGGGCCATAGCGGGGGCGAGCGGGATCAACACCATGTCGCCGACGTGTGGGCATGTCGCGCCCATTCGTCTCCATAACCGTCTTGACAGGTAGCAAGAAGGCAGTGTCAACCGACCACTACCTTCCCGAGAACAGGGACACCCGCTCACGGAGGTACCGAATGCACCGGATCGCCCGTCGTCTTGCCGTACTCGGCCTGCTCCCGCTAGGTGTGGCCGGGCTGACACTGCCCGCGGCACACGCCGAGGGCGGCGCCCGCACCGGCGCCACCGGGCTCGCCACGGCCTCGGCCACCGCCTCCGCGGCGGGCTCCGCGGCCACGGCGTCCGCCTCGCCCCGCGACCGCGGCTACCACACCTGGCGCGGGGCCAGCACGTCCGTGCAGCAGCGGCAGGTGCGTCAGTACTGGAACCGGTCTCGGCTGCGCTCGGCCGTGCCGATGGAGCAGATCCTCCACGGCCGGCGGCGCTCGCCGGCGCGGCCGGGCCTGCCGGGATCCTCCGGCTCGGGCTCGGGCCTGCCGGGATCCCCCGGTTCGGGCTCGGGCCTGCCGGGCGCGTCCCGCCCGGGCGGGGGCTCGGCGGGCTCCCCGGGTTCCGCGGGCGCGTCGAACGGCGCCTCCACGGTCGTCCCGCCGACCGCCGGGGAGAACGCGCTCGGCAACTCGTCCCGCACCACCGCCGCGGCGGTCTGGCCGGGTACCGGCGCGATCGCCACCACCGCCGGGCGGGTGTTCTTCACCATCCAGGAGGGCGGCCGCACCCGGACCGCCTCGTGCTCGGGCACCGCGGTCAACAGCGCGAACCGCAGCGTCGTGATCACCGCCGGGCACTGCGTGAAGTCGAACGGCCAGACCCACCGGAACGTGGTGTTCGTGCCGGGCTTCCAGAACGGCAACCGGCCGTTCGGCACCTGGGTGGCGACGAACCTGTTCACCACCCAGCAGTGGAACGCCAACGAGGACATCAACTTCGACATCGCCGCCTTCGTGGTCGCCCCGCTGAACGGGCGCAACCTCGTCGACGTGGTCGGCGGCCAGGGCGTCGCGTTCAACCAGCAGCGCGGCCTGCAGATGTACTCGTTCGGCTACCCCGCCGCGGCGCCGTTCGACGGCAGCAGGCTGATCTTCTGCGCGGGCCGGACGATCAACGACCCGCTGCAGACCAACGACCTCGGGCTCCGCTGCGACATGACCGGCGGGTCGAGCGGCGGGCCGTGGCTGCTCGCGTTCAACGAGCGGACCGGGACCGGCCTGGTGAACTCGGTCAACAGCTTCAAGTACAACGTCGACCCGCGGTTCATGTTCGGCCCGTTCTTCGGCCCGGAGGCGCAGGCCGTCTACAACGCCGCCCAGAGCCTGGGAGCCCAGTGACGGCACCCCGGTGACGCGCTCGGCGACGCGCCTCCGTGACACGCCTCGGTGACGGCGCCGCGGACGGCGAGGCCGCGTGGCGCGGCGGCCGCCTCACCGGCGGGCCACTTTTTACGGAAAGTAGTCACACGATCACGTGACGTGGTCCACACTCGGGAGGCATGACTGCGTGCCTCCCCCTGATGGCCGCCGGCTGTCTCGCCGTCGCCCTGGTGGGTCCCGTCGCAGGCGGTCCCGCCCGGCCCGTCCGGCAGTCTCCGGCCGGCGTCGCGCACGTCCGTCCCGCCGCCCCGCCGGGCGCCGTGGCGGCGGCCTACCCGGACTCCGCAGCCCCGGACTCCGCAGCCCCGGACTCCGCAGCCCCGGACGCGGCGCCCCCCCGGGCCGGGCCGCCGGACGCCCCGCCCACCCCCACGGGGGGGGGGG
>QGUZ01000262.1 GCA_003242605.1 Actinomycetota bacterium | reverse complement strand
AGGTATAAAAGAGACGGGCGCCCGCCCCGGGGGGCGGCGCGCGCGGGGCCCGGGACGGGGGGGGGGGGGCCCCCGCCCGCGCCCCCGGGCGGCGCCCCGGTTTTTTGGGACCGCGGGCCCCCGCCGTACCGGAGCGGCGCGCGCCTCGAGGCGGGGCCTCCGCCGGCAGCGGCACCTGCCGCCGGAGGCCCCGCGGGATCAGCCGATGACGCAGTCGCGCAGCATGACCTCCGGATCGGCGAGCCGGTTCGGGTCGACGCGCTTGCGGGCCTCGATGATGCGGCGGCCCTGCACCAGGTCGCGGGGGCGGTCGACGGTGAGGATCGCGGCGAGCCGCTCCTCCCCCGGCGGGCCGGTCAGCCAGCAGACCGCCCACTTGGCGTCCGCGGACGGCTCGCCCCGCGGCACCATGCGGGCGCCGGCATGGTGGCCCGCGTACTGGACCATGCGCCCGAACTGCTCGGACCAGAAGTACGGCACCGGGTCGTAGACCGCCTCCTCGCCGAGCAGGGACGCCACCGCGACCTCCGGGGCGCCGAGCGCGGTGTCCCAGTGCTCCACCCGCAGCCGCCGGCAGAACCGCCGCGACCACCAGGCGGCGCAGTCACCCGCGGCTACCACCCCGGGCATGGTCGTGCGCAGGTGGGCGTCGGTGAGCACGCCGTCGCCGAGCTCGACGCCGGAGCCCTCCAGCCAGCCGATCGCCGGCCGTACCCCGACGCCGCTCACCACCACGTCGGCCTCGACGAACGTGCCGTCGGCGAGCGTGACCCCGCCCGGGTCCACCGACTCGACCTTCGCCTCCAGCAGCAGCTTGATGTCGGCCTCGGCGTACCAGGGCGTGGTGTACGCCCCGGCCGGGCCGAGGGCCGCCGCCAGCGGGGACGGGCCCGCCTCCACCACGGTCACCTCGCAGCCCGCGCGGCGGGCGGCGGTGGCGACCTCCGCGCCGATCCAGCCCGCGCCCACGATGAGCACCCGGGTGCGCGGGGTGAGCTGCGCGCGCAGCGCGAGCGCGTCGTCGATGGTCCGCAGCACGTGCTGCGGGCCGTCGCCGGGCAGCCGGATCGGCTTCGCGCCGGTGGCGATCACGAGTCCGTCGTAGGGCACCTCGCCGGACGAGGTGAGCAGCACCCCCTCGCGCAGGCCGGTCGCCACCACACCGGGGCGCAGCTCGACGCCGAGGGCGTCGAAGTCGGCGTCGACCGTCGTGCTGTCCACCTCACCGGCGAGCACCGCCTTCGACAGCGGCGGCCGGTCGTAGGGACGGTGCGGTTCCTCGCCGATCAGCGTGATCCTGCCGCTGAATCCGCGAGCCCGCAGGGCTTCGACACTTCGCAAGCCGGCCAGGCCGGCACCCACCACAACGACATGATTCACACCGCCGACCATAAACGGCGATCCCCTCTCGCGTAACCACGAATTGGTGACAGCTTCACTCACCGCCGCCCGAATTCATTGATGAGACCGCGCGGTGCGGCACGAACCTCACCCGGGTACGGCACGGCCGCCGCACCCGCGCCCCGGGCGGGCCGTCCCGGCTGCTCGCGGCGCCCGCCTTCCGGACGGACAGCGACAGGTCAGCGGGCGTCCGGCGAGGCGCCGCCCCGGCCCGGAAATCCGCGCCGGTGCAAGTTTCAGCGCCGTCTCACTTCAACCGACGTGACGAAATGTCAACACATCGTGAAAAGCGACGGACCGGCGCACTCGCCCGCCCGCGGCACAGCGAAAAGCCATATTTTTCCATGGATTTCGGTCATGCTTTCGGGCACCCCCGCCGAAAGGCGCGCCGGCCGGATCGCACGCGGTCGGCCGGGGCGCGCCCGGCCCGCGCCCGCCCCGCCCCGCGTTTCCGGCTCCGCCCGCGCGTCCCCGCGGACCCGCCACCGCCCCGGGACCCGGCCGCGCCGCCGCGCGATCCACCCGGGCCGGGCCGGGCTCCGCAGGGGACGCCTCGGGTGGCCGGCGGGCCGCGCTCGCCCTGGTCAGGACGGCTCGCCGTACCGTTGCGGGCCCCGCCTGCCCTGGCGGCCCCGGCGGGAATAGGCTGATATAGGAACAAAACGCGCGGGAGCCCGGCAGGCCGGGCTGAGAGGAGGGCGCCAGGCCCTCGACCGCAGAACCTGATCCGGGTCATACCGGCGAAGGGAGCGAAACAACCTCATGACCGACACCGGGATCGACGGAGCGGCCCCGGACGTGCTCGTGGTCGGCGGCGGGATCATCGGGCTCGCCGTGGCCTGGCGGGCGGCACGGGACGGACGGAGCGTCGCGGTGGTCGATCCCTCCCCCGGCTCAGGCGCCTCCCACGCCGCGGCGGGCATGCTCGCCCCGGTGAGCGAGGTGACCTACACCGACGAACCCCTGTTGCAGATCGGCCTGGAGTCGCTGCGGCGCTGGCCGGCGTTCGCCGCCGAGCTCACCGAGGCCTCCGGCATCGACGTCGACTACCGCGCCGACGGCACGCTCGCCGTCGCGTTCAATCCCGACGACATGACCGCGCTCGACGAGCTCGGCGCGTTCATGCGCAGCCTCGGGCTGAACGTGACCCGGCTCACCGGGCGCGAGTGCCGCCGCCTCGAGCCGATGCTCGCCCCCGCCGTCTCCGGCGGCATGCTCGCCGAGCACGACGCCTGGGTGGATCCGCGGCGGGTGACCAAGGCCCTCGCCCTCGTCGTCGACCGGCTCGGCGTCCCCGTGCACCGCGAGCGGGTCACCGGCTTCCTGTTCACCGGCCCGGCCGACGACCCGAAGGCCTGCCGCGGGGTGCGGCTCGCCTCCGGGCGCACCCTGCCCGCCGGCCAGGTGGTGCTCGCCGCGGGCGCGTGGTCGGGCTTCGTCGACGGGCTGCCGCCCGGCGTGCTGCCGCCGGTGCGGCCGGTGAAGGGCCAGATCATGCGGCTGCGCGCGGAGCGGCCGCTGCTCGGCCACTGCGTGCGCGGCATGGTGTACGGCTCGCCCGCCTACCTCGTGCCGCGGCGGGACGGCGAGCTCGTGCTCGGCGCCACCCAGGAGGAGATGGGCTTCGACGAGCGGGTGACCGCGGGCGGCGTGTGGGAGCTGCTGCGCGACGCCCGCGAGCTGGTGCCCGGGATCACCGAGCTGGAGCTGGTCGACGTGGTCGCCCGGCCGCGCCCGGGCACCCCCGACAACCTGCCGCTGATCGGCCCGAGCGCCGTCGACGGGCTCGTGCTCGCCACCGGCCACCACCGCAACGGCATCCTGCTCGCCCCGCTCACCGCCGACACCGCGCTGGCGGAGGACCGGTCCGCCGTCGCGGCCTGCTCGCCGGCGCGTTTCGCGGAGCGCGGGCCGGACCCGGACGGCGGCCACGACGACGTGTCCACCACTCGCTGACGAACAGGGGAGTGCCTATGCGAGTCACGATCAACGGCACCGACCACGAGCTGCCCGCGGGGGCCACGGTGGCGCAGGCGGTGCGCGCGCTCACCGAGCGGACCACCGGGGTCGCCGTGGCGGTGAACGACGAGGTGATCGCGCGTGGCGCGTGGGACTCGACGCCGTTGTCGGAGGCCGACCGCGTCGAGGTGCTCACGGCGGTCCAGGGTGGTTGAGCGATGACGGCGAATCAGGCGGCACAGGGTAGCGCACGGGACGGTCGAGCACGGGACGGGCGAACGACGTGGACGAACTGATCATCGGCGGGGAGAAGTTCACCTCCCGCCTCATCATGGGCACCGGCGGGGCGCCCTCGCTGGAGGTGCTGGAGCAGGCGCTGAAGGCCTCCGGCACCGAGATCACCACGGTCGCGATGCGCCGGGTGGACCCCAAGGCGCGCGGCTCCGTGCTCGACGTGCTGAACCGGCTCGGCATCAAGGTGCTGCCGAACACCGCCGGCTGCTACACCGCGGGCGACGCGGTGCTCACCGCCCGCCTCGCCCGGGAGGCGCTCGGCACCTCGTGGGTGAAGCTCGAGGTGATCAGCGACGAGCGCACCCTGCTGCCCGACCCCGTCGAGACGTTCGACGCGGCCGAGCGGCTCGTCGCCGAGGGCTTCACGGTGCTGCCGTACATCGGCGACGACCCGGCGCTCGCCAAGCGCCTGGAGCAGATCGGCTGCGCCGCGGTGATGCCGCTCGGCTCGCCGATCGGCTCGGGGCTCGGCATCCGCAACCCGCACAGCATCGAGCTCATCGTGGAGGCGGTGAACGTGCCGGTGATCCTCGACGCCGGGATCGGCACGGCGAGCGACGCCGCCCTCGCCATGGAGCTCGGCTGCGACGCGGTGCTGCTCGCCAGCGCGGTCACCCGGGCCCAGCGTCCCGAGCTCATGGCGGCCGCGATGCGCGACGCGGTGATCGCCGGCCGCGCCGCCCGCCTCGCCGGCCGCATCCCCCGGCGGCGCCACGCGGTGGCCTCCTCCCCCACCGAGCCCTGACCGGCCCGCCGGTACGGCCCGGCCTCCGGGCGTGCGAGCCGTGCCCGGACGGCCCCCGCCGCGGCGCGGTCCCCGCCCCCGCGGCCGGTGCCGACGACCCCCCCCGGCCTCCGGCGGCACGCCGCCGGAGGCCCCGGCGGCGGCGCCGCCGACGGGGCGCAGCGGACGGGCATAGCGGACGGGCACAGCGTACGGCCGGACGAGGGGCACGGCTCGGCATCGGTTTCGGGCGTCGAGACCTGCCAGGGCACAAAGCCGCCGTAAACTCGCCCCCGTGGACACGACGCTTGCGGACCCTCTGGTGGGGCGGCTCCTGGACGGACGCTATCGCGTCGAATCCAGAATCGCCCGGGGTGGCATGGCCTCGGTGTACCTCGCGATGGACGTCCGGCTCGACCGCACGGTCGCCGTGAAGGTGATGCACCGCTCCCTCGCCGAGGATCCGTCCTTCGTCCAGCGCTTCATCGGTGAGGCGAAGTCCGTCGCCCGGCTCTCGCACCCGAACGTGGTGCAGGTGTTCGACCAGGGCATCGACGGGGAGCACGTCTACCTGTCGATGGAGTACGTGCCGGGGCGCACGCTCCGCGACGTGCTGCGGGAACGCGGCAGGTTACCCGCCCGCGAGGCCTTGGAGATCATGATCCCGGTGCTCGCCGCGCTCGCCGCCGCGCACCGGGCCGGCTTCGTGCACCGCGACATCAAGCCGGAGAACGTGCTGATCGCCGACGACGGCCGGGTGAAGGTCGTGGACTTCGGCCTCGCCAAGGCGATCGAGGGCAGCCACCACCAGACCCGCACCGGCTTCATGATCGGCACGGTCGCGTACATGTCGCCGGAGCAGGTGACCGACGGCAAGGCGGACGCGCGCAGCGACGTCTACGCGGCCGGGATCACCCTCTTCGAGCTGCTCACCGGGCGGCAGCCGTACGCGAGCGACAGCCCGATGTCGGTGGCGTACAAGCACGTCCACGAGAGCGTTCCGCCGCCCTCCAGCGTGGTCCCGGGCCTCCCGGCGGAGATCGACCGGCTCGTCCTCGACGCCACCGCGAAGAACCCCGACGACCGGCCCGCCGACGCCGGCGCCCTGCTGGTGGCGGCCGTCGAGGTGCACCGCTCGCTCCCGCCGGACGGCGCCCCGGTCCCGGACGCGGACGCGCCGACCCGGCTCGTCGACCTCGAGGCCGCCGGCGGCGCGGCGGACGCGCCCGCCGAGACCGGGCCGAACCGCACGATGATCCAGCCGCCGAGCGAGCTGCCGACGCGGACCTCCCGGTCCCGGGGGCGGTCGCGGCGGCGGGTGCGGCCGCAGTGGGTCGTGATCGGCGTGCTGTCCGTGCTCATGCTCGCGGGCATCGGGTTCACCGCCTGGTACTTCTCCCAGGGGCGCTACACCACGGTGCCCAACCTGATCAACAAGAACATCGTCGCCGCGCAGAACGAGGCGACCAAGCTCGGCTTCCAGGTCACCATCGCCCAGGCCGAGAACAGCAACGAGATCGAAGAGAACAAGGTGCTGCGCACCGAGCCCGCGTACGGCTCGAGCGTGCCCAAGGGGTCGCGGCTCATCCTCGTGCCCTCGGCCGGGCCCGTGAAGGTCGTGGTGCCGAACGTGGCGAACCTCAGCGAGGCCGACGCCCGCTCCAAGATCGCCGAGGCGGGGCTCACCGTGGGCAAGGTGATCAAGCAGGGCAGCGCCGAGGTGCCGCGCGGTTTGGTGATCCGGACGAGCCCGCAGATCGGGTCGAAGGTGCGGGAGGGCCGCGCCATCACGATCGTGATCAGCTCCGGCCTGCTCATGCCCGACGTGACCGAGATGCCGCGGGAGCAGGCCGAGCAGTTCCTCCGCGAGAAGGGGTTCAACCCGCAGGTCGTGGAGCAGGTCGACGACGCCCAGCCGGGCACCGTGATCGCGCAGAACCCGGCCCCCGGCACTCCGGTCGACAAGGGGGCGGTCGTGCAGATCACGGTCGCCAAGCGGGGCGACGACGTGGTCTGCCTCAGCCCGTTCGGCCCGTGCGAGGGCGGCGGCCCCGGCCAGAATCCCGGCGACGGCGGGCCCGGCCGGCACTTCGGCGACGGCGGTCCCGGCCGGCACTGGCCCGCCGGGCAGTCGCTCGCCGGCGTGCCCGACGTCCGGTTCAAGGACGTCCGGGACGCCTCCGAGGAGCTGCGCCGGGCGGGCTTCAAGGTGCGGGTCCGCGACGTGGGGAAGTCCGGCCGGGTGTTCGCCCAGTTCCCGATGGGCCAGGCCCCGGCCGGCAGCCGCATCACGATCTGGCACTGAGCCCGGACGCGCCCGCCGTACGGCGAGCCGGCGCCCGCCGCGGGCTCAGCCGCGCAGCTCCGGCTCGGTCGCCGCGATGCGGGCCGCGAGCCGCTCCAGCAGCGGCCCCGCCCGGGCGATGCACACCTCGGGGTCGGGCTCCAGGTCGGTGAGCGCGTACGCGGCGCGGATGCCCGCCGCGCGGAGCCGGTCGTCGCTCAGCGTGCGCCGCCCGCAGACCGCGATCACCGGGACCCCGCGCCGCCCGGCCGCCTCGGCCACGCCCGCCGGGGCCTTGCCGCGCAGCGTCTGCTCGTCGAGCGACCCTTCACCGGTGATCACCAGGCGGGCGCCGTCGAGCAGCGCGTCGAAGCCGAGCACGCCGAGCAGGTGGCGGATGCCCGGCTCGATCCGCGCCCCGAGGAACGCCATCGCGGCGAACCCCACGCCCCCGGCGGCCCCCGCCCCGGGCCGCTCCGCGTACGGG
>QGUZ01000261.1 GCA_003242605.1 Actinomycetota bacterium | reverse complement strand
CCCGGGGCGCCGGCCCGGCGAGCCCGACGCCGGTCGAGGTACGGCCCGAGCACCTGGCCGCCCACGCGCTCGGCCGCCTCGCGCTGCTGCTCGACACCGACCCGGCGGGGCGCGCCGCGCTCACCGCCGCCCCGGCCGTCGCCGCGGCCCTCGCGGGCCTGGCGCGCACGCCCGCGGGCGCGCTCCCGACGCGGCGCGAGCGGGATCAGGACTGGGGCAGGAAGCGGCCGAACCGGCCGCGCTGGTAGATGAGGGGGTGGCCGGGCTCGTGCACCTCGGCCTCGGTGACGAGGCCGACCACGAGGATGTGGTCCCCCACGCCGATCGACTCGTACGGCAGGCAGATCAGGTGCGCCGACACATCGAGCAGCAGCGGCGCGCCGAGCGGGCCGGGACGCCAGCGGGTGGGGGCGGCGAACCGGTCGACGCCCTTGCGGGCGAACCGCTGGGCGAGCTCGGCCTGGTCGGCGGTGAGCACGTTCACCGCGAAGTGGTCGGCGGCCCGCATCCGGGGCCAGGTGGTGGAGGAGCGGTCGACGTAGAAGGAGACGAGCGGGGGGTTGAGGCTCACCGAGGAGAACGAGGTCGCGGTGAGCCCCACCGGGGCCCCTTCGCTCTGCGCGGTGATCACGACGACGCCGGCGGCGTGCACCGCGAGGGCCCGGCGGAACCGGTCGGCGTCGACGGGGCGGCGGTAGGGGGCGTCGTCCGGCGTGCGGACGCCCGGGGGGAGCGTGTGGGTCATGGGTGACTCCTGATGCCGGGGCGGCCGGGGCGGCCGCCGTTCCCTCGCCTGCCGTCAGGCGGGCGGTGCCGTACCCGCCGCCTCGGCCGTGCGGCCCGCGCCGCCGAGCGCGGCGGCGACCTGGGGGGCCACCCGGTCGGCCCAGCCGGCGAGCACGCCGTCCAGCTCGGGCAGGTCGGATTCGAGGAGGGCGAGTCCGGGGGTGGGCACGGTCGCGCCGAGCTCCACCAGCAGCGGGCGCAGGTGCACCTCGACCGCGAGCGAGTGCCGGGCGTGGCCCATGACGAGCAGCGGCAGCGCCACGGTGCCGGCGAGGGCGTCCGGCGGCAGCCGGTCGAGGAACGCCTTGAGCAGCCCGGTGTAGGTGCCCTTGTAGGTGGGGGAGGCGACGACGAGCACGGAGGCGCCGGTGACGAGCTTGACCGCGGCCTCGAGCTGCGGGGCCGGTTCCGGCGCGAACAGGTGGGGGGCGAGGCCCGACAGGTCGACGACGTCGCCCGGGTCGCGGCCGTCCGGCACGGGGTGGCCGATCCGCGCCGCGATGGCGGCCGTCGCCGCGACGGCGGCCTGCAACGTGCGGGATCCGGGCCGGGGATTCCCGACCACGGTCACGAGGCTCGCGCTCACCGGGATACCGTCCTCTCCTCGATCGTCGACGTGCGGGGTCATGGCGCGCTTCGCCAGGCGGCGAGCGCGGCGAGGGCGCGCGTCAGCCGCCACCGGGCGCGGGGCTCCGGCCGGTCGTCGTCGAGCTCGGCGTCGTCGTCCGGCAGGTCGTACCAGTGGAGCTCTCCCGGGTACTCCGGTTCGTCCGCGGGATCGCCGGGACGCCCGTGCCGGGTCGAATGTCGGCCTTGGCTCATACCGGCGACCTTAAGTTCCGGCGGCTCGGGATGTCAATATTTCCTACCGGCTATACATGGAAACTACCCGACAGCGCCCAGTGGCGGGAAAGGGGCAGGGCTTCGGATGACCTGCGACGGCGTGGCCGCGGGCTGCGGCGGCGACCGCCGGGATCGGCCGGCCGCGCGCAGGCGGAACTCGGCGAACGGCCTCGCGGGCCGTACCGTCAGGCCGAGATGATCGGCGAGTACGCCGCGGGCGCGAGGGACGCGGCGGCGGGGGACGCGGCCCGGCGGGCGTGCGGACGCGGCGCCGGGGCCGGGGCGCGGAGGGGAGGCGCCCGCCCGGGCGGGGGCGGGCGGATGGCCGGAAGGTGCCGCCCGGGTTCGGCTTTCAGGCTCCGGCGAGCCGCCGGTCGAGCAGGTCGTCGAGGGTGCCGCTCTTCGCCGACTCGACCAGGTCCCGGAACTGGTCCACGCTCATCTCCACCCGCTGCCCGAAGTCATCGGTGATGATCACCTGCCGCTCGGGCGGCGCCGCCGGGTCGACGTACAGCTCCGGACAGCCGCAGTCGCAGTTGCCGCAGAACCGGGCGAGGAAGACGGGGGCGTGACGATCCCGCATGACGGCCTCTCTCACATCGACGGGTTACCGAGACGATCGCGTTCACTTCGGACCGTAACCCGCCCCGCCACCCCCGGCCAGAAGGGGCAGCGCGACTGTCACCTCGGCGGCAGGCGGGCCGCTCAGGAGCGGCAGCCGCCGGTCCCCTGCGGGATGCGGGCCGGATCGACCCGCGCCGGCCAGCGGGTGGCCGCGTCGAACGTCGCGTCCCGGAACAGGTCGTAGAAGCGTTCGTCGCGGGCGTCGGCGGCGAACACCAGCAGCCGGGCCCGGCTCAGGTCGACGCCGCGCAGGTCCGCGCCGCAGAAGTCGGCCCGGCGCAGGTCGGCGCCGTCGAGCCGCGCCCCGCGCAGGTCGGCGCCGCGGAGCCGTACCGTGCCCCAGACGTCGCCGTTCACCGGGCGGCACAACTCGGCCCCGGCCGGCGCGGCGTCGCCCACCCGGGCCACGCGGCGCCGGGGGTAGGCGGTCAGCCGCAGCCGGGTCCCGCTGAGGTCGGCGCCCTGCAGGTCGGCGCCCTGGAAGTCGGCACAGGTGAGGTCCGCGCCGGCGAGCCGGGCCCCGGACGCCCGTGCGCCCACGAAGGTCGCCCGCGGCAGGCTCGACCGGGACAGGTCGGTGCCGAGCAGCGAGGCGCGGTCGAGGTTCGCGTCGTCGAGGCGGCGGTTGCGGAGCGAGAGGCCCGCGAGGTCGCGGGCGGCGAGGTCGGCGCCGGTGAGGTCGGCCTGGGTGCGGATCACGTCGGCCGCGGCCTGCCGGTCCTGCGCCTGGGCCGTCTCCCGGGCGGCGAGGTCCTGCTGGGTGAACAGGATGAAGCCGATCATCGAGCCGCCGACGAGGGCGGCGCCGAGGTTGCTGCGGCTCGCGTCGGAGCGGTGGTCGACCGCCCACAGGAACGCGCCGATCGAGAGCACGGCCACGATCAGGTACGACTCCACGCTGAGGCCGAGCGACTCGATGAGGCTGGTGCCCGACCCGGCCTGCGCCGCGCCGATGACGAAGACCACGGCGACGATCGCCACGGCGAACCCGGCGACGATGCCGCGCGGCAGGTGGTCGCGCAGGTGCACGTAGAGGGCGAGCGGGCAGCAGGTGAGGGTGAGCGTGAGCAGCACCGCGGTGAGCGAGGCGTCGAGCGGCGGCGCGACCGGGAACGGGAACACCGGGAACAGGTCCGGGGCGCCGCCCTCGGCGAACACGTCCCGCAGCTCGGTAATGATCGCCAGGCCGAACACCGGCGGGATGCCGAGCAGGAAGCCCCACGCCCGGCCCGCCCGCCGCGCCGCCCCGCCCGGGCGGCCGCGCCGGAAGTACGTCTCCACGTCCCGGCCGCGCGCGGTGGCCGCCACCCAGATCACGAGCAGCGCGCCCGCGGCCACCGCGACCGCGAGCAGGGCGTCGCCCGCCACCCGGTAGGCGTCCCACCGGTCCCGCGTCCACAGCGCGAGCAGCACGGCGACCCCCGCCACCGTCCCGGCCCAGGCGATGACCAGGGCGACGGTCCGCGCCACGGCGGCGAACCGGTCCGCCGCCGCGGGCCGCGGGGCGGCGGCCGTCCCGGCCTCCTCCGGCGCCGGCTCCACCGGATCCGGTCCCGTCGTCCGCACCGGCCGCTCCACCGGTCGCGCCGTGGGCGGCCGGCCGAGCGAGCCCGCGGGCGCGGCGGTGCCGCCGCGGCGCCGCCGGGCCCGCAGTCCGGCCACGGTGCACACGCCGGCCAGCACCCCCAGCCAGAGGAATCCGCGGTCGCTCTTCATCCCCACCTCCGGCGACCAATCCTGCCAGGCGGGCGACGGCGGCGAATCCCGGTTGCGTCCGCTCGCCCGGGCGCACCGGTACGGGCCGGCCGCCGTGCAGCGGCGAGCGCGTCCGGGTCGCCTTCCGCTTCGCGCGCCCGGCCGGATCGACGTGACCGTGCCCGTGCCGCCGCCGAGCGGCCCGGCCGCCACGTTCCGGCCCTGGTGGGAGGGCCGGGCCGCGCCGTCCCGGCCGGGCCGTACCCGCGTGCGCGGGCGCCGCCGGTGCCGTCACGCCTCGCCGGAGAACCGCTGGAGAACCGCTCCCGCGGACCGCCGGATGACGCCGAGGGCCTCGCCGATCCGCCACCGGGTGACGCCGCGGCGGCGCGTCCCCCGCACCCACGCGCAGGGTCCGCCCAGGCCGGGGGCGACCCGCCGCGCCGCGGCGACCGGGACGATCCCCCGAGGCCGGATGCGACAAATGACGCAAACTTCGCTGGCAGGGATGTATTTGTCACAAGCCGCCAGGCATGCTTGTGATGCGATTCACGGTGAAGGGAGCTCGTCCATGGCCGGTCCATCGCGCGGCGGAGCGGCGGCGTCGTCCGCTTCCCCTGCCGTGAGCTGGGCTCGGCTCGCCCTCGACGCGCCGGACGGCCTCGCCGTCGTCACCGCGGACGGGCGGTTCGTCCAGCTCAACCAGGCCGGGGTACGGCTGTGCGGCCGCCCCGCCGAGGAGCTGATCGGCGCCGAGGCACCGTTCCCGCTCGCCCAGGACGACGAGGCCGAGCCGCTGGGGCTGTTCGACGACGGCTCGGCCGAGCACGTCACCACCTGGTCCCCCGAGCCGGGGGTGCGCCGCGAGTTCGCCTACCGCGTGCAGCGGCTGTCCACCGACCCCTCGCTCGCCGCGGTGACCTTCCGCGACGTCACCGACGAGCGGCAGCGCTGGCGCCGGATCGCCGCGATCGCCCGCACCGCCGCGAAGCTCGCCAGCGAGTGCTCGCTGCCCGAGCTACTCAACGCGCTCGCCACCGAGGTACGGCAGGCCGACGAGCTCGCCGGGGTGCAGATCCTCACCCTCGACGAGACCGGCCGGCACCTGCGCATCATGGGCTCCGCCGGGTTCGCGCACCTGCCGGACTTCTTCGACCGCCTGCTCGACTGCCACCGACGGGGCGCGGCGCTGCGCATGCTCGACGCGATGCGCACCGGCAGGCCGATCGTGGTGCCCAACCGATGGCGGGAGATCCAGACCAACCCCGGCTGGGATCCGCTGCGCTCCTACCTGAGCGAGCTGCAGTGGGACGCGTTCGCGAGCATCCCGCTCAAGATCCGCGGCACCCCGGCCGGCGTGCTCAACGTGTTCTTCGCCCCGGGCCAGACGGTCACCAAGCGGCGGCTGGAGTTCCTCCGCACCATGGCCGAGCAGGCGGCGATCGCCGTCGACTACGCCACGCTGCTGCAGCGGGAGCGCGACGAGGCGCGCCGCGAGGAGCGCCAGCGGATCGCCCGCGACCTGCACGACTCGATCGTCCAGCAGGTGTTCTCCATCAGCATGCAGGCCAAATCGATGGAGGTGCTCGCCTCGCGCGGCGGCGTCGTGCCCGCCGACCAGGTACGGCGCATCGCCGACGAGGTCGGCACGCTCGCCCAGACCGTGCTCGCCGACCTGCGGGCGATGGTGCACGAGCTGCGCCCGCGGTCCACCGCCGAGCTCGGCGGCCTGGAGGAGGCGGTGCGCGCCCTGGTGGACAGCACCGCCAACCGCACCGGCCTGCGCTTCGCCGTGGACATCGGCCCGGGGCTGGAGCGCGTGCGGGGCGAGCTCGCCGAGGACGTCTACCGGATCGTCTCCGAGGCGGTGCACAACGTGGTGAAGCACGCCGACGCGGAGAACGTCACGATCCGGGTGCGGCTGCACGGCGACCGGCTCCGGGCGAGCGTCATCGACGACGGCCGCTGGGGCGGCGCGATCGGCCGTGACGACGACAGTTGCGACCTTCAGGCCGGGTACGGCCTGCGAGCGATGCGGGAGAGGGCGGAGCGATGGGGGGGAACCGTCACCATCCGAGCGGAGGAGGGCCGCGGCACCGTCGTCCGGCTCACGGTGCCGTTGCCGCCCGCGTCACCGGCCGCGGCGGCCGGGTTCCCGCTCTTCGATCGAGTCCCCGATCGGAGGAGCGCGGTCCTCGACCCTCAGGAGCGGGCATCGTGAACACCACCGTCGAGGAGACCCCGGAGCGGATCCGCGTGCTGATCGTGGACGACCACGCGGTCGTCCGCCGCGGCCTCCGCGCATACCTCGAGGTGCTCGACGACATGGAGGTGGCGGCGGAGGCGGAGGACGGCGAGGAGGCGCTCACCCTGCTGCGGAGGATGGCCGCCCACGGGGAGGCGCCCGACGTCGTCCTGCTCGACCTGGTCATGCCGCGGCTGGACGGCGTGGCGACCACCGGGCGGATCACCCGCGAGTACCCGGACGTGAAGGTGGTGATCCTGACCAGCTTCGGCGAGATGGAGCGGGTGCACGCCGCCCTCGGCAACGGCGCGTCCGGCTACCTGCTCAAGAGCGTGGGGCCGAACGAGGTCGCCGCGGCGATCCGGGCCGCCGCGCGCGACGAGATGTTCCTCGACCCGGCCGTGGCCCGGCGGCTCACCCGGGAGATGATCTCGCCCAGCGGGGTGAGCGCGCTCACCGAGCGGGAGCGGGCCGTCCTCACCCTCATCGCCGGGGGCCGCACCAACCGGGAGATCGCCGACGAGCTGGTGATCAGCGAGCGCACGGCCCGGACGCACGTCAGCAACGTGCTGCGCAAGCTGCGCCTCACCTCCCGCACCCAGGCGGCGCTCGTCGCGGTGCGGGAGGGCCTGGTGCCGCCGCCCCCCGACGACCCGTGACCGAGGCCGCGCGGGCGGGCTCGTGATCGGGCGCGCTATCCAGCCCGATATCGCGCCCGATGTCGAGCCCGATGTCGAGCACCGTGACCGGGGGAGCCGGCCGGCGAGTGCGGGCGGCTGAATCCGGCCGGCCCCGGTCCTCGGGTCCGCGCCCGTCACTTGCGGTAGCGCTCGCGCACCTCCTGCACGAACGGGGCGGGCGCGACCGTCGCGCGGATCGCGACCTGGCGGTGCGGCTCGACGGCCGGCTTGGCCGTGTTCGGCTCCTCGCCCCACAGCACGGTGACCTCGGTGCCCGGCT
>QGUZ01000260.1 GCA_003242605.1 Actinomycetota bacterium | reverse complement strand
CGCGGGGGCGGTGGTGTGGGGTTCCTCGTCGGTTAGGGCGCGACGTCGGCCGCCGCCGTGCGCGTCGCCGCCGGCGAAGGGCTGCCCCGCGCCGGCCGCCCCGGCCCCGGCGGGCCCGGCCGGGGCGGCGGCGCCGCGCGGCCGCGCTCGCCGACCTGGTCCGGCGGGTGCGGGCCGGTGTGGAGGCGGTGCGCCGCGGCACCGCCGCCGACGCGGTGATCCGGCACCGGGACGTCGACGGCGCCCTGCTCAACCCGCGCATGGCCGCGTTCGAGCTGCTCAACGTGCTGCGCGCCACGGTCGCGGTGTCCTGGTGGGTGACCTTCGCCGCGCACGCGCTGTACCGCTGGCCCTCGCACCGGGGCCCGCTCGGGGACGACGACACCGGCTACATCGAGGCCTTCGTGCATGAGCTGCGGCGGTTCTACCCGTTCGCCCCGTTCTTCGGCGGCCGGGCGGTGCGCGACCTGTCGTTCCGCGGGGAGCCGATCCCGGCGGGCACGCTCGTGCTGCTCGACGTCTTCGGCCAGCACCACGACCCGGACCTGTGGGAGGAGCCGTACGTGTTCGCGCCGGAGCGGTTCGCGGGCGGGCGGCCCGGGCCGTACGACCTGATCCCCCAGGGCGGCGGGGACCCGGCGGCCGGCCACCGCTGTGTGGGCGAGGCCGTCACCGTCGACCTGCTCAAGGCGCTCGTGCCCCGGCTCGCCACGCTCGACTACGGGGTGCCCGAGCAGGACCTGTCGATCTCGCCGTGGCGCATCCCGGCCCGGGTGGCGAGCGGCTTCGTGATGACCGGCGTCCGCCAGGCGGTGCCCGCGCCCGAGCCCGTCGGCCCGCTGGCGTGAGCGCGTCCCCGCGGACGGAAGGTGATGCGATGAGCACGTCGGACGAGACCGGCCGGAACGGGACGGGCGCCGCGGGCGAGGTGCGGAACCCCACGGTGTGGCCGTGCCTGTTCTACCGGGACGCGCCCGCCGCGATCCGCTTCCTCACCGAGGCGTTCGGGTTCGTGGAGCGCGCCCGGTACGGCTCGGGCGAGGTGGTCGAGCACGCCGAGCTCGTCTGGCCGGACGGGTCGGGCGGCGTCATGCTCGGCTCGGTGCGCACGGGCAGCGAGTTCGCCCAGGCCGCGGGCACGGCCGTGGTGTACGTGGTCACCACCGAGCCCGACCTGTTGTTCGCCCGGGCCGTCGCCGCCGGGGCCGCGGTGGTGCGCGACCTGGCGGACACCGACTACGGCAGCCGCGATTTCACCGTCCGCGATCCGGAGGGTAACCTTTGGAGCTTCGGCACCTACCGGGGCGCGTGACGGGAGCCCCGCGCCGACCGCCTGTATCGCGGGGCGGATCCACCGGTCTTGGTCCTGCGGTTTTTTCACGGGGTTTTCACGGCGGATTTCACGTAGTGCGGGCCGAGTTCCTCGCGCGGTGGCCGAATGAATTTGGAGAAATAGCCCAGCTGCGGCCCGGTGCGGCTTTCGAACCGGAATCCCGCGGCGGCGGCGAGCCGGTGCAGCGACTGCGGGCTCACCCAGTCGGGGTCGGCGAGCGTCTCGCCGACCACGAGCCGGCCGCCGGGCCGGATCACCCGGTACAGCTCGCGCATCGCGGCGGCCGGGTCGTTCACCTCGCCGAGCACGGTGACGAGGAACGCGCCGTCGAACACCTCGTCCCGGTACGGCAGCGCCTCCACCCGCCCGCAGGCGGCGACGAGGTTGCGCGCGGGCAGCCGCCGCGCCGCGTGCAGCGTGTGGCGCAGCATCCGCGGCTGGATGTCGAGGATGTCGAGCTTGCCCTTCGGCCCCAGCCGGTCGGCGACGGCGAGGCTGTAGTAGCCAAAGCCCGGCCCGACCTCGAGGATGCGCTCGCCCGGCCGCGGATCGAGCAACTCGAACAGGTGCCCGCGGGTGATCAGCGGGCGGGGGATCTGGATGCGGAACCGCTCGGTGTAGGACAGCGGGTCGCGGTGGCGGCGACGCCACACCGTCCCGCCGATCGCGGCGCCGATGGCGATGGCCGCCGTCGCCCCGGCGACCGTCCACGGACGTGCCTTCATGCGCATCCCTCCGTCCCCGCGTTCCGCTGACCTGTCCTCCCTGGCTTCCCCCTGACACCAGCATCGAACCGGCCGGAACCGGGACGAAGTCGCGAAGGTCACCGCGGCCCGGGCCGATGGTCCCGGGGTGCCCGCCCGGCCCGGCGCGGCCGCCGGGCGGGCACCGCGCGTCCGCCTCCCGGATCCGGTTCCCCGACGGCTTTCGGCTGCTCTTGAGATTCATCGGGTGCCATGTCCCCGGAAAGGAGGGACATGCCGCCAGTGTTTCCGTGGCCGCACGGTCCGGCGGCCGGTCCCCGGGTCGCGGGCCGGCTCGGTGCCCCGGCCCGGCCGCCATCCGGACGGCCGGGGCGATCCCGGTCACGCGCCGCGCGAGGAGGTCGAGCGGCGGCTCGACCGGGATGTGATCCGGGACGTGCCGATCCGGTTCACCGGCGAGAGCGAGCCGGGATGGGGCCGCGCCGCGGCGCGTACCGCTCGAGCCGACGCGCACTGTGCGGATCGAGCCCGGCGCCGAGCCGCCGACCTGATCGCAGGGCTGTGCCCACGGCCGGGCGTCACCGTCCGCATCGGCCACGACCGGACCGGCCTTCAGGCCGCGGCCGCGTCGGCGACGAGGTGGCCAGACCCGCCTCGGTGGCGGTAGGGTCCGCCCGTACGCCGTCCGGCGCCCGGCCGCACAGGCCGCGGCGACCGCTCGGATCAGGCCGTTTCAGGCGGCCGACCGTACCGCGGCTCCGATCACCAGGGCGACACCGGCGATCTCGCGTCGGGCGGTGCCTGAAATTTTCGGGCCTACGGATCGGGACTGTTCTGTAAAGGTCAGGACACAAGAGTTGACACGTCAAGGAAACAAAACCTAGATTCCGGAAACAAGCCGTTTCGGGCGATTAACGAAATTTTTCGGCATCCGGGGGAGCCGCTCCGGGCCCGCAGGCCTCGCCGTTGAGCCACGGCCCGCGCTCGGCAGAGGATTACGGAGATCAGCGTGGAATTCAGGACGACGACTCGCCGCACCTTCCTCGGTCTCTCCTTGAGCCTGCCGTTGGGTGTCGCGCTGTCCGCCTGCGGCAGCGACGGACCCGGCCGGTCTTCCAGCGGCAAGCCCACCGCCACCATCTGGTACCTCACCGGCCAGCCCGCCGAGGACGTACGCAAGGGCTCTGTCGAGCGGTTCAACAAGGCGAATCCGGACGTCGCCGTCGAGGTCACGCTCTTCGAGAACGACGCGTACAAGACCAAGATCAAGACGGCGATCGGGGCCGGTCAGGCGCCCACGATCATCTTCGGCTGGGGCGGCGGCACGCTGCGCAGCTACGTGCAGGCCGGTCAGGTGGACGACCTCACCCCGTGGCTCGACCAGAACCCGCAGATCAAGGACAAGCTGCTGGAGTCGACGCTCCCAGCGGGCATGGTCGACGACAAGATCTACGCCCTGCCCACCGACCGGATCCAGCCGGTCGTGCTCTTCTACAACAAGCGGGTCTTCGGCAAGGTCGGCGTCGAGCCGCCGCAGACCTGGGGCGACGTGCTCGAGCTGGTGCCGAAGTTCAACGCCGCGGGCGTCGCGCCGTTCTCGCTCGCCGGGCAGTCGCGGTGGACCAACATGATGTGGCTCGAGTTCCTCTTCGACCGCATCGGCGGCCCCGAGGTGTTCGAGGCGGTGTACAACGGCGAGAAGAACGCCTGGTCCCACCCGGATGCGATCAAGGCGCTCACCGAGGTGCAGAAGCTCGTCGAGATGAACGCCTTCGTCAAGGGCTTCTCCTCGATCGTCGCCGACCAGGACGCCGACCAGGCCCTCCTCTACACCGACAAGGCCGCGATGATGCTGCACGGCAGCTGGACGTACGGCACCATGAAGGTGAACGGCGGCGACTTCGTCTCCGGCGGCCACCTCGGCTACATGAACTTCCCGCCGGTCGACGGCGGCAAGGGCGACCCGAGCAACACCTTCGGCAACCCGGCCCAGTACCTGTCGATCTACTCCAAGGCCACCCCGGAGCAGAAGGAGATCGCCAAGCGGTACCTCGCCTCGCTCGTTACCGACGAGGAGGCCAAGGCGTGGATCGACGTCGGCTCGCTGCCCGTGCTGAAGGGCACCGAGTCGCTGCTCGAGCAGTCGCCGGACGCCGACTTCCTCAAGTTCACCTACGACATCGCCAACAACGCCAAGCACTTCAGCCAGTCGTGGGACCAGGCGCTCAGCCCGACCGCCGCCGAGGCGCTGCTCGACAACATCGCCAAGCTGTTCCAGCTGTCGATCTCGCCGCAGCAGTTCGCCGACAACATGAACCAGTTCATCGGCAAGTGACCGGCAGGACCAACGCGATGACCGCATCATCGGGGGATCTGCGATGAGCGCGATCGCCTCCGGCGCGCCGGCCGGCTCGGCCCGGCGCGCCGCGGCGCCGCACACCCGCGATCGCGTGCTGCCCTTGCTCGCCCTGCCGGCGCTGCTGTTCTTCGTCGCCTTCGGCGTCGTCCCGCTCATCGGCGTGCTCGTGCTGAGCTTCACCACCTGGGACGGCATCGGCGAGATCACCTTCTCCGGGCTGACGAGCTGGCGGGAGGTGCTCGCCGACCCGCAGCTCGCCCATGGGCTGTGGGTGACCTTCCAGGTGATGGCGCTGTCCTGGCTGGTGCAGACGCCGGCGAGCCTCCTGCTCGGGGTGTTCCTCGCCGGGCACCAGCGCTACCGGGCCGTGCTCGCGGTGATCTTCTTCATCCCGCTGCTGCTCAGCTCCGCCGCGATCGCCGTCGCCTACCAGGCGCTGCTCGACCCGAACTTCGGCCTGGGCGCCGGGCTCGGCATCGACCTGCTGGTGCAGGACTGGCTGGGCGACCCGAAGCTGGCCATGGGCGTGATCGTCTTCATCGTCTCCTGGCAGTTCATCCCGTTCCACGCCCTCATCTACCAGGGCGGGGTGCGCCAGATCCCGCGCTCGATGTACGAGGCGGCGCAGATCGACGGGGCCGGACGGGTGCGGCAGTTCTTCAGCATCACGCTGCCGCAGCTCAAGTACACGATCATCACCTCGTCCACGCTCATGGTGGTCGGCTCGGTCACCTTCTTCGACCTGATCTTCGTGCTCACCCAGGGCGGTCCCGGCGACGCCACGCGGGTGCTCGCCCTGGACATGTACAAGCGGGGCTTCCAGGCGAACCTCATGGGACCGGCGAGCGTGATCGCGGTGATCATCGTGCTCATCGGCCTCGGCCTGGCGCTCCTGCTGCGCCGGATCGGCGGCGCCTCGAACCCTGCCGCGAGCCAGCTGGACGGAGCGTGAGATGGCCGTGACCGCCACCGAGATCGAGCAGAGTACGGTCGCACCGGCCCGGTCGGGGCGGCGCCGCCGTACCCCGCTGCGCGGGTGGAACTGGATCGGCGGCACCGCGGCGTGGCTGTGGCTCGTCGTTGTGATCGTGCCGATCTACTGGATCGTCATCACCAGCTTCAAGACCCAGTCCACCTACTTCGTGACGAATCCGCTCGCCCCGCCGGCCGAGCCCACCCTGGAGAACTACCGCCTCGTCCTCGAGGCCGACTTCGCCACCTACTTCGCCAACAGCGTGATCGTGGCGGTCGGCACGGTGGTGCCCGCGGTGCTGCTCGCCTTCATGGCCGCGTTCGCGATCGTGCGCGGCGGGCACAGCCGGTTCCTGCGCTGGGTGAACGGCCTGTTCCTGATGGGCCTCGCCATTCCGCTCCAGGCGGCCGTGATCCCGGTGTACCTGATCATCATCCGGATGCGCCTGTACGACACGCTGGGCGCGATCATCCTGCCGTCGATCGCGTTCGCGCTGCCGCTGTCGGTGCTCGTGCTCAGCAACTTCATCCGCGACGTGCCCAAGGAGCTGTTCGAGTCGATGCGGATGGACGGCGCGACCACCTGGATGATGCTGTGGCGGCTGGCGTTCCCGCTCACCCGCCCGGCCGTGGTGACCGTGGCGATCTACAACATGCTGCAGGTGTGGAACGGCTTCCTGCTCCCGCTCGTGCTCACCCAGTCGCCGGAGCAGCGCACCCTGCCGCTCGCCCTGTGGACCTTCCAGGGTGAGTACGGCGTGAACGTGCCGGCCATCCTCGCCTCGGTCGTGCTCACCACGCTGCCGATCGTGATCCTCTACGCGATCGGCCGCCGCCAGCTGCTCAGCGGCCTTACCGCCGGCATCGGCAAGTGAGCCGGGCCGGTCACGCCGGCGGCCGCTCCGCTTCCTCCGCCCGGTCCGCGTCACCCCGCGGGCCGGGCGGAGCCGTACCGGCGAGGATCTCGCCTGCAGCAGGCCGGGGAACCGGACCTCGATGTCGTCGCGGCGCAGCCGCACCGGCATCGCCGTGCTCGTGGGCGTGCCGCTCGGGCTCACCTGCGGGCTGCTGCCGCCCTTCGAGCACGCCACCCGGCCGCCGTTCCACTTCCTGCGGATGATCTCGCCGCTGTCCTGGGCGCCGGTCGCGGTCGCCCTGTTCGGCATCGGCCACCAGCCGGTCTACTTCCTGATCGCGATCGCCGCGGTCTGGCCGATCACGCTCAACACGATCGCCGGGGGTGCACACGATCGAGCCGGGCTTCCTCGGCGTGGCCCGCTCGCTCGGCACCCGGCCCGCCGAGCTGCTCACCAGCGTGGTGCTGCCCGCGGTCCGCACCCACCTGCTCACCGGGGTACGGCTCGCGCTCGGCACCGCGTGGATCGTGCTCGTGCCGGCCGAGATGCTCGGCGTGGACTCCGGGCTCGGCCACGCCATCCGCAACGCCCGCGACCGGCTCGCCTTCGACCGGCTCATGGCGGTGATCCTGGTCATCGGCGCGATCGGCTACCTGCTCGACGCGCTCGCCCGGTGGAGCCTGCGCGGCCGCCCCGCCGGCCGGGCCACGGGGTGAGCCCGTTCCGGGAACGCCCGCGGCCCGGCCGGGTGACGCACCGGGCCGGGCCGCGGCCACCGCCGTCCCGCGGCGGCGGCAGGGGTCAAGAGTCGCTCAGCCAGACGTCCGCCAGCCGCTTGCCCTGGTAGATCGGGCTCGGCCAGAGGTTCTGGACGCGCGGGTTGGCGATCGTGTAGTCGAACTTCTGGATCGGGTAGAGCGCCTGGACGATCT
>QGUZ01000259.1 GCA_003242605.1 Actinomycetota bacterium | reverse complement strand
GCGTGGGGGGCGCCCCGCGCGACCCGGCCCCCGCCGATGCACCGGGGGGCGGGCACGGCGACGAACCCGGGCCGAGATTCGACGAACGGATCGCCCGGCCGGACCGGCCCGCGGGCATGGCGGGGGCGATGGACGGCCGGCGGTGCCCGGCGGTCACCCGCCTGCGGCGGCGAGGCGCAGCTCGTAGCGCTGGGCGGTCAGCTCCGCACCGGACGGCGCCCGCATCCGCCCCGGCTCACCGACCGGGGTGAAGCCGGCGCCGGTGAGCGTCCGCGCGGAGGCGGTGTTCTCCTGGGCCGTCACCGCACGCAGCGCGCGCAGCCCCATGCGCGACGCGAGGCGTGCCGCGAGGCCCAGCGCCTCGCGGGCGAGGCCGCGCCCGCGCGCCTCCGGGGCGAGCCAGAACCCGACCTCGGCGTCGTGCTCGCCGACGTCGAAGAGGACAAGGCTGCCGCGGAAGGCGTCGGTGGCGAGGTCCGCGATCGTCAGGACGGCGAGCTCCCCCGTGCGCAGCCCGTCGGCCACGACCGTGGCGGCCAGATCGCGCACGATCTGCGGGGTGTAGTCCGGCTTGGGGAGATGGGCGAACTCCTGCACGGCGGGGTCCTTCGTGCCGGTCGCGTACGCGTCGGCGTCCCGCTCCGCCAGGGCGCGCAGCCGCAGGCGACCGCCCTCCACCGGCAGCAGGCTGTGGAGATCCCTCATGGCGCGACACTCCCCTTAACCGATCAGCGTTCGTTTAAGATGCCGGCGAGCATACCGGGCGAGGATCCGCCGGAGGGACGACAGCGCAATGCCGTACTGGACCAGGCCGCCCCGGGCCGGGCGGCGGCACCGCAGGCTCACCGCGGACGACATCGCCGCGGCCGCCCTCGCCCTGCTCGCCGAGGACGGCGCGGAGAACCTCACGCTGCGCAGGCTCGCCGCGCGCCTCGGCGTCGCCCAGTCGAGCCTCTACGCGCACGTGGACACCCGCGAGGACGTGCTCGATCTCGCGCTGGACGCCGCCCTCGCCGCCGACCCGCGCGTGTGGGCGGCGGCGGACGAAGGGGACCTGCGCGGCCTCATGCTCGCCTGGTACGACCACCTCGTCGATCACCCCTGGGCGGCGGCGCAGGTCGCCCGGACCACCCCGCTCGGCCCCGCCTATCTCGCCCTCGCGGACCGCGTCTGCCACCTGCTGGCGGAGGCCGGGACCGCCCCGCCGGACATCCTCCCCCGCTCCTACGCGCTGACCTCGTTCGTCCTGGGCTGCGCCACCACCCGGGTGAACCACACCGGCGGCTCATACGACGACCTGCCCCACCTCGCCGACAGGCCCCACCTCCACCGGGCCGTCACCGCCGCCTCCCCCTCCTGGCGCTCGGTCGTCGATCACGGCCTGGCCGCCATCCTCGCCGCACCGTGACCGAGGCGGGGCGACGCGGGTGAGAAGCGCAGGTACCGGCAAGGACCGGAACGCTGGGTGTCACGTCGCCCCCTCCGGTACGACGTCTCGCCGAAACCGGGTGATTCAACTCGTTCACGTCGCGCGCCGAACGCCGGGCGACCGCGTGCCGAGGTCGGCCGGCGTGCCGGTGGCGCCCGTCGGCACGAGCGGCGGGCGGTCGCCGGTCCATCGGCCGGGCCGGAGCCACTCCTCCTTCCTGACCGCAACGGTGCGGGCCGGTCAGCACGCCGCCGAGGCCGAGGCCCTCTTCGGCACGCTCGGCGAGCAGCTCGGGATCGTCCGGCGCTGGCCACCAGAGCCGCACCGCCGTCGCTCCGTCACGGGGGCGGGAGCCGCGGCGCACGCCGGAAGGCGGCTCGCACGGGTTCTCCTGGCCGCGCCGGGGAGGCGTATGGTCCGCGCGCGGCCGACGGCCTCCGCCCGAACGGACGACGTGATCGCGCAGGCCGGGAGGCGAGGCGAAGGAAAAGCACGGCGCTCCGCAGGCCGGGCCACGGCCCGCGGCCCGGGACGCTGCGGAGGCCGTACTGTGATCGGCAGGGTTGTCGGTGCCGGGAACGCCGTGCCGACGGCTCCGGCAAGGAGCCGCCGGTGCAGGGAGCGTGGCGTCCCCAAGCGAGGACGGCCGAATCGCTGATAAGGATCACGCCTGCGGGCGGCCGAATCGCGCCGTGGCTGGGGATCGGCGGCCGGGCCCCGGTTCGCCGGGCGGGGCGCGCGAGGGCGGCCGGACCACCCCGGGGGTCCGGCGGCCGCACGGGCACGGCGAGGGCTTAGGAGCAGGAGATCGCGATCTTGCCGAGGGCGCCCCGGGTGAAGGCGGCGAACGCCTCGGGGGCCTGCTCCAGCGGGTAGACGGCGCCGATCGGGACCCGCAGCCTTCCGGCGGCGACCAGTTCGGCCAGCGCGGCGAGGGTCTTGTTGCCGGGGTCGGCCATCACCGAGCGGACGGTGACGCCCGGCACGGCGTCGGCGGGGACGCCGACGGTGGAGACGATGCGCCCGTGCTCGGCGAGCAGGCCGGCGAGCCGGGTCACGTCGCCCGCCAGGTGCAGGATCACGTCCACGCCATCGGGGGCGATCTTGCGTACTCCGGCCTCCAGGTCGTCGGTGTGGTCGACGACCTGCACCGCGTCGGCGAGGCCGGTGACGAACTCCTCCGCCGCGCCGGGACGCGCGGTGGCGATCACCCGGGCGCCGCGCGCGGCGGCGAGCTGGACCGCGAACGCGCCCACGCCCCCGGTCGCGCCGGAGATCAGCACGGTGTCCTTCTCGCTCAGCCCGGCCGCCTCGATGCCGTCGAGGGCGGCGGTGGCGGCGAGCCCGAGCGCCCCGGCATCCCGGAACGACACGCCCTCCGGGATGCGGGCGAAGCCGTAGCTGGTCGGCACGGCGGCGTACCGGGCCAGGGTTCCGGCCTGCAGGAACGGTGCCATCAGGACGCCGAACACCCGATCGCCCGCCGCGACCCCGTCCACCCCCTCGCCCACCTCGACGACGGTCCCGGCGAAGTCCTTGCCCAGCACGAGGGGGAAGCGGTGCTCCATCAGGTCGCGCAGCTCCCCGGCGGCGACCGCAACGTCGAACGCGTTCACCGACGCCGCCGCCACCTCCACCAGCACCTCCCCAACGGCGGGCCGGGGCACGTCGATCTCGGTGACGGCCGGGGTGGCGGGGACGGTGTCAAGTGCTACGGCACGCATGAGTTGCACCTTTCGAAGCCGGTAAGTGGAACGGGCTTCCCGGTTAGCTCTCCTTCAGCATAAACGCAAGTGGACCGGACGTTCCACTTGTAGAGTAGGGGCATGGCTCCATCCACCCGGTCCTACGCGTCCCCCGGCACCAGGCCGGCGGGACTGCGCGCGGACGCCGAGCGCAACCGCGAGCGCATCCTCGCCGCGGCCCGCCGCCTGTTCGCGAGCGACGGGCTCGACGTCTCCATGGCCTGCGTGGCCCGCGAGGCCGGTGTCGGCAAGGCCACCCTGGCGCGCCGCTTCCCCAGCCGCGAGGACCTGATCGACGCGGTGTTCGCCGACCGGATGGACGCCTATGTCGGCGCCGTCACCGAGGCCCTCGCCGACCCGGACCCGTGGCACGGGTTCACCGGCTTCGTCCGCAACGTCTGCGCCATGCAGGCCGCCGACCGCGGCTTCGCCGAGGTGCTGGCGATGACGTTCCCGGCGGCCACGGCGCTCGAGGCCCGCCGCGCCGAGGCGTACCACGGGCTGCTCGAGCTCATCCGCCGGGCCAAGGCCACCGGCCACCTGCGCGAGGACGTCACCGACCAGGACATGGCGATCCTGCTCATGGCGAACGCCGGGGTCATCGCGGCCACCCACGAGACCGCGCCCGACGCCTGGAACCGCCTCGTCGGCCACATGCTCCGCGCCTTCGCCGCCCCCGGCACCGAGCCGCCCCCGCTGCCGCCCGCCCCCAGTCCGGCGGCCCTGTACCGCGCCATGATTCAGACCGCGCGCGCCACCCGCCCGGCCGAGGGCCGCGCCGAGCCCGGCGCCCGCCCGGGCGGCGAATGACCACCGCCCGCGTGCCCGGCCACGGGGTCGGCGGCGGCCGCTGAGCGAGGTCGTGCCGGACGACAGGTACGGCTCACCGCTCCGGGGCCGGGCACTCGTCCCGCCGCGTCGGCCCGGCCCGGAAGGCCTCGTCGCACGAGACGGCCGGTCGCGAGGCCGCTGTCACCCGTAATGGGGTGCGCCGGATCTCAGGAGGAGCCCGGCATCCAGAGGACCGCCATCGGCAGGGGCGCGGAGCCTCCCGCCAGACGGGAGCGCCTCGTCCCCCGTGGAGCGGACGTAACCGGGCGGATTCGCGGTCCCAGCCGTGCCGCCAGGTGGCGCAGTCCGCGGGGGCCCTCGCCGCGCACGGTCGACGCGGCCGTCACCGCGGCTCATCGCACGTGGCTGCACGGTCGGCCGAGGCAGGTGTGCACAGTCGGCCGCTGACTCGCGCGCGCTTGGCCGGCGAGTCCGTGCACGATCCGCCGCCGGATCACGGCGTGTTCCGCCGGTATGGCGGCCGTTCACCGGCACCGGCCGAATCACCAGGCGCGACCATGTGCGGGCGGGCGGGGCGCGGTATACAGGTCTGCGTGGAGCTGGATCAGCTTGATCGTGCCATCATTCGGGAGCTCGTCGAGGATGCGCGGGCGACGTACGCCGAGATCGGGCAGCGGGTGGGGTTGTCCGCGCCCGCGGTGAAGCGGCGGGTGGACCGGCTGCAGGAGAAGGGGGCGATCAAGGGGTTCACGGTGCGGGTCGACCCGGCCGCGCTCGGCTGGACGACCGAGGCGTACGTGGAGCTGTTCTGCCGGGGGAAGACCTCGCCCGCGGACATCGCGACGGCGGTGGCGCACCATCCCGAGGTGGTGTCGGCGTGCACGATCACCGGGGAGGCGGACGCGCTGCTGCACATCCGGGCGACCGACATGCGCCACGTGGAGCAGGTGATCGAGCGGATCGCGGCCGAGGAGTTCGTGGTGCGCACCAAGAGCTCGATCGTGCTCTCCCGGCTGGTCGACACGCCGCTGCCCACCCCGTAGCCGCCGGCCGCGCCGCGTCGGCGGTGTTTCCGGGACCTCAACGGCGCGTTTCCGTGCAACAAATCGACGTCCTCAGGCCGAAATACGCAACGAATCGACGGGAACGCGCAATTTTTTCGCTTGGGCCGCACGAAAACCGATTTCTATCCTGAACATATCCCCTGACCAGCCGTTTTGACCTTGTGGAGCGGTATATGGCGCATGTTCGGCATTACGCCATGTGTCGGCCCGATCACTTTGCGGTGACGTACGCGATCAATCCGTGGATGGATCCGGCGGCCGGTGCGGACCGGGACAGGGCACTCCGGCAGTGGGAGCGGCTCAAGGCCGTGTACGAGGAGCTCGGCCACCGGGTCGACGTCGTCGAGCCGATCGAGGGGCTGCCGGACATGGTGTTCGCCGCCAACGGCGGGCTGGTGGTGGACGGCAAGGTGTACGGCGCGAAGTTCGCCAACGCCGAGCGGGTACCGGAGGGCCCGGCCTACCTGGACTGGTTCCGCCGCCGGGGCTTCACCGAGATCAAGGAGCCGGAGCACGTCAACGAGGGCGAGGGCGATTTCCTCGTGCTCGACCACGTGATCCTCGCCGGGACCGGCTTCCGCACCCGGCCCGAGGCGCACCGGGAGGCGCAGGAGTTCTTCGGCCGCCCGGTGGTGACGCTGCGGCTGGTGGACCCGCGCTACTACCACCTCGACACGGCGATGTTCGCCCTCGGCGGCGACAACGTCGCCTACTACCCGGAGGCGTTCTCCCCCGGCAGCCGGGCCGTGCTCGAGCGCATGTTCCCCGACGCGGTGATCGCGTCCGCCGAGGACGCGGCCGTGCTCGGCCTCAACGCGGTCTGCGACGGCCGCCACGTGGTGCTGAACGCCGAGGCGAGCGGGCTCGCGCTTGAGCTCAAGCGCCGCGGGTACGACGTCATCCCCGTCGACCTGAGCGAGCTGCGCAAGGCCGGCGGCGGGCCCAAGTGCTGCACCCTGGAGATCCGGTCATGAGCGTGACGAGCGAGCACATCGAGCGCGCCGAACGGCACAGCGCGCACAACTACCACCCGCTGCCCGTGGTGATCCGGGAGGCGCACGGCGCCTGGGTGACCGACGTCGAGGGGCGGCGGTACCTCGACTGCCTGGCCGGATACTCCTCGCTCAACTTCGGGCACGGCAACGAGACGATCCTCGCCGCCGCCCGGGAGCAGCTCGACCGGCTCACCCTCACCAGCCGGGCGTTCTACCACGACCGGTTCGCCGAGTTCTGCGCGGCGCTCGCCGAGCTCACCGGCAAGGACATGGTGCTGCCGATGAACACCGGCGCCGAGGCCGTGGAGACCGCGATCAAGGTCGCCCGCAAGTGGGGGTACGAGGTCAAGGGCGTGCCCGACGGCCAGGCCAAGATCATCGTGGCCGAGGGGAACTTCCACGGCCGCACCACCACGATCGTCGGGTTCTCCACCGACCCGGACGCCCGCGGCGGGTTCGGGCCGTTCGCGCCCGGGTTCACCGTGGTCAAGTACGGCCACGCCGACGCGATCCGCGAGGCGATCGACGAGAACACGGTGGCCGTGCTCATCGAGCCGATCCAGGGCGAGGCGGGCGTGATCGTGCCGCCGGACGGCTACCTGCGGCAGGTGCGGCAGCTCTGCTCCGAGCACAACGTGCTGTTCATCGCCGACGAGATCCAGTCCGGGCTGGGCCGTACCGGGGAGACGTTCGCCTGCGACCACGAGGGCGTGGTCCCGGACGTGTACGTGCTCGGCAAGGCGCTCGGCGGCGGCGTGGTGCCGGTGTCCGCGGTCGCCGCGAACGCGGACGTGCTCGGCGTGATCCGGCCCGGCCAGCACGGCTCCACCTTCGGCGGCAACCCGCTCGCCTGCGCGGTCGGGATCGCGGTGATCGGGCTGCTGCGCACCGGCGAGTACCAGGCGCGGGCCCGCGAGCTCGGCGCGGTGCTGCACCGGCGGCTCGGCGAGCTCGTCGGCCGCGGGGTGACCGCGGTGCGCGGCCGCGGGCTGTGGGCCGGGGTCGACTTCGCCCCGGCGCTGCCCCCCGGCCGCGAGGCGGGCGCGCGGCGGCTGGAGCGGGGCGTGCCCCCCAAGGACACCCCCGGGGCCCCCACCCGGCCCGCCCCCCCCCCCGGGGGGCCCCAACCGGGAG
>QGUZ01000545.1 GCA_003242605.1 Actinomycetota bacterium | reverse complement strand
CGCTCGGCCCGGTGACGCTCGGCCCGGTGATGAGAGAGCCCGGGGTCCGGTGGGCGCTCGGCACGCGAGAGCGTTCAGATCACGAGTATGAGCCGCTCGTTTCGGCTCACAGGGCCAGAGGGCGGGTCAGATCATGAGGGAGCGGACGGTGTCCACGGTGTCGGCGTCCTCGGGGCGTTTGTCGGGGCGGTAGCGGAGGACGCGGGCGAAGCGCAGGGCCATGCCGCCGGGGTAGCGCGGGGAGCGCTGGACACCGTCGAAGGCGATCTCGACGACGAGCTCGGGGCGGAGTTTGACCACCCATCCGTCGGTGGGGCCATCGGCGATCTCGAGGAACCGGCGGGTCTGCCACTCCAGCAGCTCGTCGGTGAGGCCCTTGAAGGTCTTGCCGAGCATGACGAAGCCGCCGGTCTCCGGGTCGCGGGCGCCCAGGTGCAGGTTGGACAGCTTGCCCTCGCGCCGGCCGTGCCCCCACTCGGCGGCGAGCACGACGAGGTCGAGGGTGTGCCGCGGCTTCACCTTGATCCACCCGGCACCGCGCCGCCCTGCCGCGTACGGCGAGCTCAGCGACTTGATCACCAGGCCCTCGTGGCCCCGCCGTACCGCCTCGGTGAAGAACCGGGTGCCCTCCTCCGGGTCGGCGGTGACCAGCCGGGGGATCAGCAGCTTGTCGGGGACCACCCGGGTCAGCTCGGAGTACCGGTCGGCGGCGGGCAGGTCGAGCAGGTCCCGGCCGTCCACGCGCAGCGCGTCGAAGAAGAACACGCTGAGCGGGGTGGAGTCGCGCAGCCGCGCCACGTCGGTCTTGTTCGCCACCCGGCCCGAGGTGATCTGGAACGGCTCGGGCCGTCCGTCGGGGCGCAGCGCGATCACCTCGCCGTCGAGCACGAGGTCGGTCGCCGGCAGCTCCCGCACCGCCTCGACCAGCTCGGGCACCTGGGCGGTGATCTCCTCGAGGGTCCGGGTGAAGACGGCGACCCGGTCGCCCGCGCGGTGGGCCTGGACCCGCACGCCGTCGAGCTTCCACTCGAGCACCGCGGGCCCACCGATCCTGCGCAGCGCGGCGGCCACATCCGGGGCGCTCTGCGCGAGCATCGGCGCGACCGGCCGCCCCACCTCGAGGCGGAACGCGCGCAGCGCGTCCACCCCGCCGTGCAGCGCGGCCGCGCCCACCGCGGGCAGCGAGCCGCGCAGCGTGAGCGCCCGGCGGATCTCGGCGGCGGGGACGTCGGCGGCCTTCGCCAGCGCCTCGATCATCACCCCGTCGAGCGCGCCCTGCCGCAGCTCGCCCCGCAGCAGGCGGGAGAGGAACGACTGCTCCTGCGCGGTGAGCGACCCGAACAGCTCGGCGACGAGCTCCCTGCGCGCGGCCTGGGATCCGGGGCCGGTGCACGCCTTGATCCGATCGAGCCGTTCGTTCACCCAGCCGAGCGTCACGGTGGCCACCTGGCGCGGCGGCGGCAGATCGCGCAGGGTCTGCCAGCCGACACCCACCTGCCGCTGCGGCAGCAGTCCCGACAGGTACGCGATGGCGATCTCCGCCTCACCCGGCTCCACCCGGCCGAGCAGCTCCGCCAGGTGCCGGATCTTGGCCGACCTGGCCGAGTCGGCGGCCACGGCCGTGGACGTCCGAGCCAGCTCGATCAGCAGCACACGGCCATCCTGCACCACGGCGCCGACGTTTCCCAAGACCCGCCCCGGGCCACCCGCCCCGGCCACGGGCCTCCGCCCGGCGCGACGGGCACGGCGGCTCGGGCACGTCCGGCGGCGGTGCCGGGCGTCGGGCCACGAGCCTCGTTCCGCCCGCGACCGGGTGGATCAGCTTGCCGCGAGCAGGTCCACCACGAAGATGAGGGTCCCGCCGGGCTTGACCACGTTGCCGGTGCCGTGGTTGCGGTGGCCGAGGTGCGGTGGGTTGGCGAGCTTGCGGCGGCCACCGACGCGCATTCTCGCCACG
>QGUZ01000544.1 GCA_003242605.1 Actinomycetota bacterium | reverse complement strand
GGCTGTCGATCGCCACCGGGAACACCACCGGCGTCTACTACCAGCTCGGCGGCGGGTACGCCGACCTGCTCACCAAGCACCTGCCCGGCTACCAGGTCACCGCCGAGGCCACCGGGGCGTCGGTGGAGAACATCCAGCGGGTGGTGCGCGGCGACTCCGACATCGCGTTCACGCTGGCGGACACCGCGAGCGACGCGGCGACCGGCCGGGACGCGTTCTCCGCGCCGCAGCCGATCCGCGCCCTCGCCCGCATCTACACGAACTACACCCACGTGCTCGCCCGCAAGGACGCGAACGTGCGCACGGTCGCCGACCTCAAGGGCAAGCGGGTCTCCACCGGCTCGCCGAACTCCGGCACCGAGACGATCGCGCTCCGCCTGCTGCGCGCGGCCGGGCTCGACCCGGACGCCGACATCAGGCGGCAGGCGCTGTCGCTGCCGGAGACCGTGCAGGGCGTCAAGGACGGCACCATCGACGCCCTGTTCTGGTCCGGCGGGCTGCCCACGGGCGGCATCACCGACCTCGTCACCACGATGAAGGACCAGGTCGCGTTCGTGCCGCTCGACGACCTGCTCCCCAGGCTGCAGAACGAGCACGGCCCGATCTACCAGGCCGGCCGGCTGCCCAAGGACACGTACGGCACGGCCGAGGACGTGAACACGATCGTGGTGCCGAACATGCTCGTCGTGTCCGACCAGATGCCGGCCGACCTGGCCGAGAACCTCGTCCGGATCCTCTTCGAGCACCAGGCCGAGCTGGCGAAGGTGCACCCCGAGGCGAACAACATCTCCCGCGAGGACGCGCCGAAGACCGACCCGGTGCCGCTGCACGACGGGGCCAAGCGGTACTTCGGGGTGTCCTGAGCCCGTCCGCGGCCGGGGCGCGGCGCCGCCGCGCCCCGGCCGCCGCCCGTCCCGGCGCGGGACGCGGGCACGGCCGCCGCGGCTCAGGCGGGCCGGGTCAGCGGCTCCTGGATCTCGGTCACCCACTCCGCGGGGTCGCCCTCCCCGTAGGCGAGGTAGACCTCGCGCGCGACCCCGGTGCCCCGGTGGCCGTTCTCCTCGATCCAGGCGGCGAGGCGCTGGTAGGTGGCGCCGACGGTGTCCATCGGCCCCTTGTGGATCACGGTGGCCGCCCGCTCGATCGGCGGGAGGTCCACCACGTCGAAGTCGTACGCGACGCCGGGCTCGAGGTTCACCTGGAGCCCGGCGTGCACCCGCACGCCCTCGGCCACCGGCTCGTAGTAGGCGATCCCCGGGCCGGTGGGGGTGAGCCCGGCCGCGGCGATCCGCCTGCCGAGCTCCGCGTACAGCGGCCGGATCACCGCGCCGATCTCCTCCGAGGCGAAGCTCTCGGCGATCCCGCTGAGCTCGGCGAGCCGGGCCCCGGGCACGCTCTTCACCACGACGTCGATGGACATCACGCCCTCCGTCTCGATCATCCGGAGACGCGCTTCGACCTCGGTGAGCCGGGCCAGGTCGGCGGCCACCTGGGCCTCGAGCTCCGCACGCCGCAGCCGCAGCATGCCGTGCAGCTCCTCCGGGCCCACCTTCTCCTCGAGGATGCGGCCCACCTGCTCCAGGGTGAGGCCGAGGTTCTTCAGGGCGATGATCCGGTTGAGCCGGGACAGCTGCCCCGCCGCGTAGTAGCGGTAGCCGGTGTGCGGGTCGACCCGGGCGGGCCGCAGCAGGCCCAGCGCGTCGTAGTGCCGCAGCATCCGCACCGAGACGCGGCCGAGCCGAGCGAAGTCTCCGATGGTGAACATGGCACCCCCCGGTGTACGGCCTACCACGGTGTCAGGGTCAAGGCGACGGCCGCGACCGGGCCGGGTCCGGGGCGTCCGCCGGGCGGGCCGTACCCGCCGCGGCGGTACGGCGGGCCCGGCGGGGGGGGGGGGGGAGGGGGCCGGGACCGTGCCTTTTATAAAATTCCCTACCCCCCACGAAAAAAGAGGAAAACACTAAG
>QGUZ01000020.1 GCA_003242605.1 Actinomycetota bacterium | reverse complement strand
CGGCGGCACCACCCGCGCCCGGGGCCGGAACGGCTGGGCCCGCCCCACCGTCACCCGCGGCCCGCCGGCCGGGGCCGCGGCCGCCGCGACCGGCACCCGCGCGGAGGCGGCGGCGAGCACGCCCGGCAGGCCCGCCCGGCGCAGCCGTACCCCGGCCGCCTCCACCGAGCACACCGCGGGCCGGGGCACCCGCAGCCGCTCCCGCCGCCCGCCGTCGAGGCGGCGCTCGGCGACGAGGTGGTCGCCCGCGGCCTCCAGGGCGACGAGGCCGAGCGCCTGCGCGGCCCCGAGCTCGTGCGCCAGGTAGGCGGGGAGCGCGCCGGTGCCGCGGTCGGCCGAGCGGTCGCCGGTCAGCACGAGGGCCGGGCCGTCCGGGCCGGTCGCCTCCCGGATCGCGGCGGCGAGCGCCGACGCGAGCGCGTGCTCGTCGGCGGCGAGGTCGGCGACGTACTCCTCCTCGCCCTCCGCGGGCCACGGCAGCCGGAGCACGCCGGCCCCGAGCGCGGCGGCCTGCCGCAGCGCGTCGTCGGCCGACGCATCGCCCGCGGTGACCGCCAGCACCCGGCCCGACCAGGCCTCGGCGATCCGCAGGCCGTGCTCGAGGGCGGCGGCCTCGGCGGGCGGCAGGCCGGCCATGCCCGGGTCGCGGTCGACGTGCCCGCTCACCGGGTCGACCCGGGCCGCCGGGTCGGCGGGCCGCAGGCACACCACGATCACGGGCCCCGCCGGCCCGGACCCTGCCTTGCTCATCGGGCACCTCCGAGGGTGACTGTCGCGGTGGACGAACGCCCGCCCCGTCCGGCCGGGGCGGCTCGGTCCGGGCCCGCCGGCGCGGCGGGCCCGGGGATCAGCCGTGGCGGAAGACGACGCCGTGGCCGCCGTCCGGGTAGGTCCAGGTGATGGCGCCCTCCCGGTTGCAGATCTGGTAGCAGGTGCCGCACTCGAAGCACTGCTCGTAGTTGAACAGGATGCCGCCGTCCGCGGTGGGGGCGAACAGGTTCGCCGGGCACGCGGTCACGCACTCCCGGGTGGTGCACGACCGGCACACGTCCGAGTCGACGACGATGTGCGGCCGCTCGCCCACCCGGAAGTCCACGGTGGCCATGCGGTCCTCGAACGACACCTCGCCCCACCGCTCCGGCGCCGCCGCCCGGGCCGGTGCGGCGTTCGCGTCGACGGTCGCGGCGCCGCGCCGCCTGCGCAGGATCATCGGAACACCCGCCCGCCGCGCACCGCGTCCGCCAGCAGGTGGCGGAGCCTGACGTCGTTGCGCCGGGCGGCCCGCTTGAGCAGCGCGAGCAGGCCCGGCTTGGGCTTGGGATCGGTCACGGTGAACATCCCCTCGACCAGGTCGGCGACGAGTCCCGGGTAGCGGCGCTGGACGCGCTCGGATAGCACGAGGTCCGGCGCGCCGCGCAGCCGCCTGTGGTTGGCGAGCACGAACCCCTTCTCCAGCTCCCGCCGGTAGCCCGACAGGCCGGAGGCGGACAGGTCCCCGGAGTCCAGCGCCCGGGCCGCGGCCCGCCCCGCGGCGAGCCCGGACCCGATCGCGAAGTTCACGCCCTCGAGCCAGATGCCCGCGGCGAGGCACATCCCCGCGGCGTCCCCGGCGACGAGCATGCCGTCGGTGTACAGGGCCGGCATGTGGTTGTAGCCGCCCTCGGGGATCAGGTGCGCGCCGTACTCCTTGAGCGTCGCCCCGCGCAGGTACGGCGCGATCGCCGGGTGGGCCTTGAGGTCGGCGATCACCTCCTCCGGCCGCCGGCCGGACCTGCCGAGGTGGGCGAGCGAGAGCACCACGCCGACCGACACCGTGTCGCCGTTGGTGTAGAGGAAGCCGCCGCCGGGGATGTCGCCGGTGCAGCCGAGGATCTCGATGTCGAGGCCCTCGTCGCCGCGCAGCCCGAACCGCTCGTCGATCACCTCGCGCGGCAGCGCCAGCACTTCCTTGACGCCGAGCGTGAGGTGCTCGGGGTCGGTGCGCGGCACCAGGCGGGCCTCCTTCGCCAGGAACGAGTTCACCCCGTCACAGGCGATCACGATCTTGGCGCGCAGCTCGCCGCCGGGCCGGTCGGTGCGCACCCCGGCGATCCGGCCGGCCTCGTCCCGCAGCAGCCCGGTCGCCACCGTGGAGGTGACCAGGGTGGCGCCCGCCTCGACCGCCTTCCCGGCGAGCCACCGGTCGAAGTCCGCCCGGTAGACGGTCATGCCGTTGTACGGCGGCCGCCCCCACGCCTGGGTGCGGAAGTCGACGGTGAGCGCCTGGGTGGGGGTCATCACCATCGTGGACCGCCGCACCACCCAGCGCTGGACCGGGACCTCCTCCCACCAGCGCGGCGCGATCTCGTCGAGGATGCGGCCGTACACCACGCCGCCGAACAGGTTCTTGCTGCCGGGGAACGGCCCGCGCTCCAGCAGCACCACCGACTTACCGGCCCTGGCGAGCGCCCACGCCGCCGCGGACCCGGCCGGCCCGGCCCCCACGACGACCGCGTCGACCTCCGCGGCCGCCCGGCCGTCAGCGCGCGGATCAGCCATGCCCCGGCCTCCTCCGTCCCATGCCGGCCGCCACCGGCGGCCTGCGGTCACCGCACATCGCTCGTCCTGCCTCACGCATCGGGACCCCTCTCCCCGGTGCCGCCGCCCGGGACGCCCTCCGGCACGGCGACGCCGAGCCGCCGGGCCAGCTCCACCAGGAGCGCGCGGGCGTCGGTGACGAGGCCGAGGTCGGCCATGGCCGTCATCGGGCAGTGCGGGTCGGTGTTCACGCTCACCACGTGCCGGGGGGAGCCGAGCCCGCCGGTGTGCTGGCTCGCGCCGGACACCCCGAACGCGATGTACAGGTCCGGGTCGATCGCCACCCCGGTGGTGCCGATCTGCCGGTCGTGCCCGGCCCAGCCCGCGTCGGTCACCACCCGGGTGGCGCCGGTGGCCGCGCCGAGCCGCGCCCCGACCCGGGTGAGCAGCTCGAGCACGGCCCGGGCCGCGGCCGGGTCGCTGCTCGGCGGCACCAGCCCGGCGCCCGCGCCGAGCACGCGCCGCGCCTCGGCGAGGTCCATCGTCGCCACGTCCGGCCCGAGCACCTCGATCGGCTCCACGTCCGGCCGCTCCGGCACCGGGCCCAGCTCGATGGGGGTCACCAAGGCGTCCCCGGCCGGCTCGGCGGTGCGCGAGCCCGGCACCAGGGTCACCACGGCGGGGCCCTTCGCGGTGGCCGGGACGAGCAGCCGGTCGTCGAGCCGGGCCAGCTCGGCGCGCACCTCCCCGTCGGCCCACTCGGCGCGGATCGCCTGCGCGAGCAGCGGCCGGCCGAGCACGGCGGCGAGCCGCGGCGCCAGGTCGCGCCCGTCCGGGGAGGCGGGCAGCACCACCAGCGGGGAGGCGGCGACCACCGGGGCGAGCGCCTCGGCGAGCGCCCCGAACCGCACCGCGGCCCCGGTGTCGCACCACCAGATCCGCTCGGCCGCGGCCAGCTCCTTGGCCGCCCGCTCGGTGCCCGAGCCGACCACGATCGCCGCGCCGCCCGCCTCGGCCACGGCCTCGCCGGCCCCGGCCGGCGGCGCCCCGTCCCGCGCCACCACCACGGCGACCGGCCGCCCGGCGAGCCCGGGCGGGGCCGTACGCGCGCTCACAGTGCCGTTCATAGGGCCGTTCATAGGGCCGTTCATAGGGCCACCGCCACTCGATGGCCCTCGACGACCGCGGCGTGCGCCCGGCGCGGGGCGAGGCAGTCGCCGACCCGGTGCACCGGGAACGGCGCGCCGCGCAGCGCGTGCCACAGCTCGTCCTCGGGCCGCTGGTGCACCGCGCACACCACCCAGTCCGCGGTGCGGGTCCGCTCGGTGCCGGTGGGGTGGTGCTGCAGGGTGAGCGTCACCCGGCCGTCGCCGGTCGCGGCGGCGCCCATCGGCACCAGGTCGGTGCTCTGCCGGATGCCGCGTTCGTGCGCCTTCACGTTCCACGTCTCCAGGTCGAGGGTGATGCCGAGGTCCTGGCCGACCACCATGCCGGGCGTGACGATCTCCACGTCGCAGCCGCGGTCGGCGAGCAGCTCGGCGACCGAGGTCGCCTGGTGGAAGCCGAGCTCGTCGACGACCACCACCTGCCCGGACGGCCGGGCGCGGCCCTCGAGCACGTCGCGGACGTCGACCACCCGGTCGAGGTCGCCCGCCCACCACGGCCGGGCCGGGCGGGCGCCGGTGGCGAGGATCACCGCGTCCGGGTTCTCCGCCCGCAGCATCGCCACGTCGGCCGCCACACCGGTGCGCACGTCCACGCCGAGGTGGCGCGCCCGGGCGGCGAGGTTCCGGGTGAGGTCGAGGAACTCGGCCCGGGACGGCACCGACGCCGCCACCGCCACCTGCCCGCCGAGCGTCGGCGCGCGCTCGTACAGCGTGACGTGGTGGCCGCGCTCGGCCGCGGTGACCGCGGCCTGCAGCCCGCCGGGGCCGCCGCCGACCACGAGCACCCGCCGGCCGCGGCGGCGCGGCTCGGGCAGCGGGACCGCCTCCCGGCCGGTGCGCGGGTTCTCGATGCAGCCGAGCCACCGGTTGAGGCCCATGCGGCCGACGCACTCCTGGTTGCACGACAGGCAGGTGCGGATGCGGTCGGCGTGCCCGGCGCGGGCCTTGGCGACGAAGTCGGGGTCGGCGATCTGGCCGCGCACCACGCCGATCAGGTCGGCCTGGCCCTGCTGCAGCGCCCGGTCGGCCTGCAGCGGGTCCTTGAACCGGCCCACGCCGACCACGGGCAGCTTGACCGCGGCGCGGATCGCGCTCGGGATGAACATCGCGTACCCCGGCGGGATCCGCATGCTCGCCTCGATCATGTAGAGGGTCGAGGTGGCGACGCCGATCGAGGTGTTGATGTAGTCGACCTTGCCGCTCGCCTCGACCATCCTCGCCACGGCCACGGCCTCGTCGATCGTGGTGCCGCCCTCGATCAGCTCGTCGCCGCAGAGCCGTACCCCGAGCACCTTGCCCGGGCCGATCACCTCGCGCACCGCGGCGACGATCTCCAGCAGCAGCCGGGCCCGGTTCTCCAGCGACCCGCCCCACCGGTCGGTGCGCTTGTTGGTCGCCGGGGAGAGGAAGCCGCGCACGATCGACGAGTGCGAGCACTGCAGCTCGACGCCGTCGAAGCCGCCCGCCATGCAGTGCCCGGCGACCTTCGCGTACCCGGCGATGATCTCCCGGATCTCGTGCTCCTCGACCGCCTTCGGCACCTCGCGGAACAGCGGGTCGGCGACCGGGCTCGGCGCCCACACCGGCAGCCGCGAGTACATGCCCGAGGCCTGGCCGCCGTTGTGGTTGATCTGGGCGAGGATCGGCACCCCGTGCGCGTGCACCGCCTCGGTGATCCGCCGGTAGCCGGGGATCACCTCCGGGTTGAAGCCGTGGATGAGCTTCTCGTACGGCCAGTCGGTGGGGTGGGTGGAGTGCTCCTCGGTGATGATCATGCCGGCGCCGCCGGCGGCGCGGGCCGCGTAGTAGGCGGCGTGCTGCTCGCTCGGCAGCCCGTCCTCGGCGTAGTTGGTGAGGTGCGCCGAGAACACGATCCGGTTCCGCAGCGTCAGCGGGCCCAGCCGCAGCGGGCTGAACAGGTACCGGTACCGGCCGGTTCCGCTCATCGTGCTCCTCCGGTGGCGAGTTCCACGGCGCGGCGGCGGCCCTCGAGCACGGCCTCGAGCACGGTGCGCGGGGCGACGCAGTCCCCGGCGCGCGGCGTGCCGGGCCGGGCGAGGTAGAGCGTCTCCTCGGGAAGCTCGTAGCCGCAGTCGACGAGCACCGCGCAGGGCAGGCGGCGCCGCTCGCCGGTCCACACGTGCTCCACGGTGACGTGGCCGTCGCCGACCTCGCGCAGCCGGGAGCGCAGCACCCGCTCCACCCCGGCCCGCTGCAGCCGCGCGTTGGCGTCGGCGAGGTCGCCGGTGAGGGCGAGCTTGTTGCCCGCCGTACCGTCCGGCGTGATCAGCGCGACTCTGCGGCCGGCCGCGGCGAGCCACTCGGCGGCGGCGACCGCGATCGGGCCGCCGATCGGGTCGTCGAGCACCACCGGGCCGTCCGGCAGCGCGGCCGGGCCGCGCTCGCACAACTCGCGCACGCCGAGCACGGTCACGGTGCCGTCCGGGCACTCGGGCCGCGGCCCGGGGCGGGCGCCGGTGGCGAGCACCACCTCGCCGTCCAGGTCGGCCGGGGTGGCCGCGACGCCGGTGTCGATGCGCACCCCGAGGCGGCGGCACTCGGCCTCCAGCCAGTCGGCGAGGCGGGCGAGCCGCTCCCGGAACGGGCCGCCGGTCGCGGCGAGCCGCAGCGCCCCGCCGGCGCGCTCGCGGGCCTCGACCACCCGCACCTTGCGGCCGAGCGTGGCGAGCACCCGGGCGCACTCGAGCCCGGCGGGCCCGGCGCCCACCACCAGCACCTCGCGGTCGCCGGCGGGGGACGCGGCGACGGCGGGCGCCTCGCCGGGGAGCGGGTCGAGGTAGGCGTCCTCGGTCTCGTGGCCGCTGCCCGGGTCGCCGATGCAGGTGACGATCGGGTTGCGGTTGTCCCGCACCAGGCAGGTCTGGTTGCACAGCACGCACGGCCGCGCCCGGTCGGCGAGCCCGGCCCGGGCGAGCGCCACCAGCCGCGGCTCGGCGATCTGCGCCCGGGTCATCTCCACCAGGTCGGCCGCGCCCGCGTCGAGCGCGGCCTGCGCCGCGTCGAGGTCGACGACGCTGCCCTGCAGCGCCACCGGCACCCGGCCCGCGGCGGCCTTGCGCATCGCGTGGCACAGGTCGAGGTTGAAGTTCGGCGGGGTGTGCCCGTCGGGCCGGTAGGCGGAGGTGGCGAACGGCCCGCCGCGCACCACGGTGAGCAGGTCGATCGAGCCGGCGAGCGCGTCCACCTGGGCGGCGGCCTGCTCCGGGGTGACCCCGGCCCAGGGGGCGAGCTCGTCGCAGGACAGCCGCAGCGCGAGCACCCGTTCCGGGCCGATCGCCTCCCGCACCGCGGCGATCACCTCGCGGGTGAACTTGAGCCGGTCCTTGCCGTAGGCGTCGCCGCGCAGGTTGGTCAGCCCCGAGTGGAACTGGCGCAGCAGCGAGAACGCGCCCGCGTCGAGCTCCACCCCGTCGAGCCCGGCCGCGACCGCGCGGCGGGCGCCGTCGGCGAACCCGGCGACCACCGCGTCGATCTGCTCCTGCTCCATCTCGGCCGGCATCTCCCGGCTGACCGCGTCGGCCACCGGCGAGGGCGCCCACAGCACCGACTGGGAGTAGGCGCTCGACCCCTGGGAGCCGGTGTGGCCGAGCCCGGCGAGCACCACGGTGCCGTACGGCCGGCACGCCTCGGCGATCGCCGCCCAGCCGGGCCCGCAGTCCGCGGCGAGCGGGGCGCGCTCGTAGGGGTGGTCGTCGGGGGTGACCGACGCGGTCTCCACCACGATCACCCCGGCGCCGCCGGCCGCCCGCCGCCGGTAGTAGGCGACGTGGCGGTCGGTGAGCGCGCGGCGGCGGCCCAGGTTCGTCACGTGCGGGCCGAAGATCACCCGCGAGGGGGCGGTACGGCCGGCCAGCCCGATCGGGTCGGTCAGCCTGGGGGACTCCTCGGTCACGGCCGCTCCACACCGGACGCGACGCCCGCCACCGCCGCCTCCTCGGCCGGTCGCGGCGCGGGCAGACCGGCGAGCGGGTTCTCGTCACACGGCTTGGCCGGGGCGTGCGCGGGCGTCGCCGCGTGGGCGGGCTCGGGCAGCGGCATGCCGCTGAGCGGGTTCTCGTCGCACGGCTTGGCCGGGATCGCGGCCGGGGCGGCGGGGCGGCGCATGCCGATCGTCACCGGCACCGGCCCGCCGCGGCGGCGCGGCCTGGCGGTGCGGGAGTGGTCCTGCGACGGCTTGGGCGCGCTGCCCTCGGGGACCGTGGCGAGCGCGGCCTGGCCCGCGCCCCGCACGCACTCGGGGTCGGGGCCGTCGAGCGGCAGCCCGGTGAAGAACTTCGCCGCCATGCAGCCGCCCTGGCAGGCGTCGTAGTGGCCGCACGAGGCGCACGCGCCCGCGGCCTGCGGCCGGCGCAGCTCGCGGAAGAGCGGCGACTCCCGCCACACCTTGGCGAAGCCGCCCTCGTCGCGCACGTTCCCGGCGAGGAACGCCTCGTGGATGGCGAACGGGCAGGCGTACACGTCGCCGATCGGGTCGATGAGGCACACCACCCGGCCCGCGCCGCACATGTTGAGGCCCGGCAGCGCCTTGCCGTACGCGGACAGGTGGAAGAACGAGTCGCCGGTGAGCACGTTGTCGCCGTGCGCCAGCAGCCACTCGTACAGCTGCCGCTGCTGCTCCGGCAGCGGGTGCAGCTCGTCCCAGGTGTCGGCGCCGCGGCCGGAGGGGCGCAGCCGGGTGATCCGCAGCTGCGCGCCGTACCGGTCGGCGATCGCCTTGAACTCGTCGAGCTGCGGGATGTTGTGGCGGGTGGCGACCACCGAGAGCTTGAAGCCGCGGAAGCCCGCCTCGGCGAGGTTCTCCATCGCCCGGATGGCGGTGGCGTACGAGCCGGGGCCGCGTACCGCGTCGTTCACCTCGGGGGTGGCGCCGTCGAGCGAGATCTGCACGTCGACGTAGTCGCTCTTGGCGAGCCGGGCGGCGATCTCCGGCGTGATGCGCACCCCGTTGGTGGAGAACTTCACGCCGACGTGGTGGCTGGTCGCGTAGTCGACGAGCTCCCAGAAGTCGGAGCGCACGGTCGGCTCGCCGCCGCCGATGTTGACGTAGAAGACCTGCATGCGCTCCAGCTCGTCGATGACGGCCTTGCACTCGTCGGTGGTGAGCTCGCGCGGGTCGCGGCGGCCCGAGCTGGACAGGCAGTGGACGCAGGCGAGGTTGCAGGCGTAGGTGAGTTCCCAGGTGAGGCAGATCGGTGCGTCCAGACCGGCCTTGAAGTGGTCGACCAGGGCGGTCATGAGTCCTCCGAATCGGCGGGCCCGCGGCGACGCTCGACGATCATGTCGGTGCGGGCGAGCACGGCCAGGGCCTTGGCGTAGCGGGCGATCGCGGCGTCGCCGGTGACTCCGGCGGCGGCGCACGCGGCGCGGGCGGTGGGATGGGATCCCAGCGCCCGCACCACGTCGAGCAGCACCCGGTCCTTCAGAAACGACAGGCGCCTGGTGCCGAAGTGGTAGAGAAGTGCCCCGAAGGGCTCGGGGCGGACGGACACCTGCGGGTGCAGGTCCCAGGCCCGGTCGAGGTCGAAACCGTTCATCTCAGCGGCCCTTCGGGGTCGATGCGGGCGGCTGGATCAGTACACGCCGCACATGCCGTCGATGGACACGTCCTCGACGAGCAGCTCGTCCTCGATCATCTCGGTCGACTCGACGGCCGAAGCGTTGAGCGCCGCGCTGTCGGACATGGCAGGCTCCTCTTGTGTACGTAGGGGCAGGTAGGGGCCCGGGCGGACGCGGCCCGGGGCGTGTTGCCCCATATTTAACGCACTCGGTGCAAAAAAGGGAAGGGGCAGGATGGAGACGTCGCGACCGGTCGCCGTCGACCGGCCGGCGCGGGGCCGCAGGCAGCGCACGTCGCACGCCGAGCTGGAACGCGTCGCCTTCGGCCTGTTCGCGGAGAAGGGTTTCGACCAGACCACGATCGACGACATCGCCGAGGCCGCGGGGATCGGTCGCCGGACGTTCTTCAACTACTACGCCTCGAAGAACGACCTGGTCTGGGGCAGGTTCGAGCACGACGTGGCCCGGCTGCGGCGGCTGCTCGCCGCCGCGCCGCCGGACGTGCCGATCATGGACGCGCTGCGCCAGGCGGTGGTCGAGTTCAACACCTACGACGCCTCGGTCCTGCCCGAGCACCGCACCCGGATGCGCCTGATCCTCAACGTGCCCGCGCTGCAGGCCGACTCCACCCTGCGCTACCACCTGTGGGCCGCGGCGGTCGCCGAGTTCGTCGCGCAGCGCACCGGGCACCCGGTCACCGGCCTCGTGCCGCGCCTCGTCGCGCAGACCGCGCTCGCCGCGGCGATCACCGCCTACCGGCAGTGGCTCGACGACGAGTCGAGCGACCTCACCGCGCTGATCGACGAGGCGATGCGGCTGATCGGCACCGGCTTCACCGACGAGGCCCTCACCGCCCGCGGCTGAGGCACGGCGCCGCCGTACGCCGCCCGGGCCGCGCGGTCAGACGGTGAGCCCGCCGTCGACCGGGATGACCGCCCCGGTGCAGCCGGACCCGGCGGGGGAGCACAGCCAGCCGATCGCCTCGGCGACCTCGGCGGGCTCGAGCAGCCGGCGGGTCAGCTGCTGCTCGGCGAACTTCTCCTGGTCGGGCAGCCCGTAGACGGCGGCGCTCGCCTCGAGCATGGCGCCCCGGGTGGAGCCCGGGCAGATCGCGTTCGCGGTCACCCCGGTGCCGTCGAGGTCGGCGGCGAGCGCGCGCACGTACCCGATGACCGCGGCCTTCGCCGCCGAGTACGCGCCGAGCTTGCGCATGCCGCGCAGGCCGGCGGCCGAGGCGACCGCGACGAACCGGCCGCGCCCGGCGGCGATCATGGCGGGCACGGTGGCCTCGGCGAGGCGGCGGGTGCCGTGCAGGTTGACGCGGAGCAGCGCCTCCCAGGCGTCGTCCGGGGTGGCCCAGGCGTCCGCGCCGTGGATGAGCCCGGCGACCGCGATCGCGGCTGTGGGGGCGCGGCCGGCGAGCGTGCCGCGCACCAGCACGGGCAGCCGGGGGTCGGCGACGTCCGCGATCCGGGTGCGCACCCCGGCGGCGCCCGCCCGCAGGCACTCGTCGGCGACGGCCTCCAGGTCGTCGGGGTCCGGCATGGGGTAGGTGGCCGGCGGCTGCGGCCGGCACGCGTCGATGAGCAGCAGCGCCCAGCCGTCCCGCGCCAGCCGCAGCGCGGTCGCCGCGCCGATGCCGCGGGCCGCGCCCGTGATCACGGCGATGGGGGCGTCCTTGCCTGGCATCGCTTCTCTCCCTCCCCACCGGACGGCGCCTCCGCCGGAGACGCCCGGCACCCGGCCTGCCGCCGGGATCGGTGCACCGCAGGCCCGCGCCGTCCCCGCGGAAACCGGGGAGCCGCCACGCCCGTCTCGTCCGCGCGGCCCGGCCCGGGCCGCGGACCATGATGGCATCGGCCCGTTCCGCGCCCGGACACGGGCCCCCGCGGGCCGCCGGTACGGCGCGGCCGGGCCGTACCGGCGGCTCGCGGTCAGAGCGCGGGGGAGCGGCGGCGGGGCGGCGGGGTGCCGACGACGACCACGTCGTTGTCGAGGCGGACCAGCACGACCGTGCGGCTCCCGTCCCGCTCCCGGCGGAGGAACATGCACGCGTCCTCGCCGCAGGCGATCTGCCGCAGCTCCCCGTAGCGGTACCGGCAGCCGGAGCGGTCGTCCTCGGCCGCGGGAATGGGCAGGGCGAGGTCCCGCCCGGCGCACAGTGTCACGGGCCGCTGCCCGTCGACCTCGCCGGCGGCGGCGAGGCCGCTGTTGCGGGCGTAAACCCCCATGATCCACAGGGCCAGGAAGGTGTCGATGAGAATGATGCTGGCGGCGATCGCGCTCCCGGCGAGCGCGCTGAAGTGCACCGCGCGGCGGCAGAGGAACAGGCCGTAGGGCATGAGGTTGACGGCCGCCGCGACGAGCATCGGCGGCACCGGGTGGGTGGTGCTGAACACGTACAGGTCGGCCATTCCGATCGCGCCGAGCACCAGCGCGACGGAGCCGACGACGACGCACCCGGTCCCGATGGCGAGGCGCGCGCCGCGGGCGAGTCTCCGGATCCCGGCGTGCGCGAGGAACATCGCGAGACCGATCCCGGCGGTGAGGCCCACCGAGAGCGCGGCCGGTTTGATCCCTTTCTCGATGTAATCGGTGAACGTGGGGTTGAGCAGGCCCACGCTCATTCCGTAGTGCCGGGTCACGGCGTTGTAGCGGTGCAGGCCCATATACACCGCGAGGGCCACGAGGGTGGGTGCGGAGAAGAGCGGGATCAGCCACCGCGCCGCCCGCGACAGGTGGATGAGTATCTGGTCAGGGTCGTTCGGCATCGTCGGTCTCGCTGATGACGATCTCCTGCCAGAAAAGCCGCACCTCGGGGAAACCCGGGTTGCCGACCTCCTCCTCGGGCGGCCACTGGTCCGCCAGCGGGCCGACGGTCTCGGTTTCCACGGGGTCGGGCGTGGAGGCGGGGTGCGTGGGCTCCGGCCATTCGGCGGGGCGCGGCGGCGGGGTCCGCTCGGGGACCTTGGGCCTGTGGTAAGACGGGACGGCCCGGGTCGCGGCGGCGCTCGGCCGGGTGGCGGCCGGGCGGTGGCGGCGGTGATCCCGGGGAGAGACGGCCTGCTCGCCGCGGTTGCGGCTGCGAGCCGGGCGCGACCCGGTCGGCACGGGATCCGGGATCGGGTGCGCGTCCACCGACGGCGGGGCGGCGGGTTCGTCCGGGCGCCGCTCCCGGACGCCCGTCGGCGAGAAGAGGTATATCGCCGCCGACGCCAAAAGGGAGACGCCGCACAGCGCCGCGACTAAAACGATGACCGCACGGCGTCGGTTCTGTTTCTCCATCTTGTCGCCTCCCGCGAAGTTCGGGCGGTCGGCGTCCTTCGCTTTATGGGCGGTCGCCGTCGCCGGATCCGAGTGACAGAAGACGGAGGCCGCCTTCGCGGACGGTGATCATACATTACTCCGGCTGTGCACGGAAATCGCGTACGGACACGCGAGTTGCCTTACAGAAAAGCACGTCGAGGGCCTCCTGCGGGGCCTTGCCGGGCATTTTCCCGAGCAATTACCGAGCACTGATGAGTATTTGAAACCGCACCGTCATATCGGCATGGACGGTGGGATCAACAAAGGCGGACGGCGTCGTTGAGATCGGTGCGGACGCGCTGCGGTCGGGGCTCGTTTCCGTGGTTCTCGACGCGCCAATTCGGGAGATATCAGAGTCAATTCCGCGAACCGGGCGGGTGGCTGAGGCGGGCGGCCCATCGTCGCGTTGCGTGCCGGACCCGCGCCGTGCCCGCCGGGACGTGCGGCCCGCAGGGTCGGCGGGGCCCGGGGTCCACCGGGCCGTCCGGCCGCCCGCCGGGCGCGCGGCCGGGTGGCCGCGCGGAGCCGGGAGCGGCCCCAGGGATCTCAGGCCCGGCGGCGACCCCACGGCCACCACCGGCGGCGCCGGGGCGCGGCCTCCTCGCGGGCCGGCGGGGTCTCCGGCTCGGCGGCGGCCGCCTCGGCCTCGCGGGCGCGCCGGGCGGCCCGCCACAGCTCGAGCATCTCGTCGAGGTCGACCAGCCCGACCGGGACGTTCGGGCCGGACGGGGCCCGCCAGTGCTCCCTGATCTGCGCGTTGAGGTCCTCGACCGCGTCCCGGACCGCCTGCTCGGACGGCAGGTCGGCGACCGTCTCCCGCAGGCGTTGCCGCTCCTTGCGCAGCCGCAGGGCGGGCGGCAGCATCGCGGACGGGTCGAGCCCTTCGGCGATGGCCTTCTGCCGCGCCCACCACATCGGATCGCTCGCCCGGTGCAGGTTGCGCAGCGGCTTCCCGGCGCCGGGCAGGTTGTCGAACTTGCCCTCCTCGATCGCCCGGCGGATCTGCACCTCCACCCAGGTCTCCTGGCTCATGCCGGGCGGCTTGCGTTCGGTGATGATGCCCTCCTCGACGGCGTCCCGGACACGTGCGGCCCGTCTCCCACGGTAGGCGGTGCCGTAACGCGGGGGACGGGCCGGGCGGGGCGACGCGGGGTCAGCGGCGGGTCAGCGTCCAGGCGCCGTCGGCCTTGACCGTGACGAGCCGGGTGCCGGTGGGGAGCACGACCCTGCCGCGGTAGCGGCCGATCTCGTTGACGAGCAGCTCGGGGAAGCGGCCGAGCCGGGTGTGGCCGTGGACGATGAAGTTCGACCCGCCGGTGTGGACGGCGCGCATCGTGCGCAGCCCTCGGGTGGGGGTGAGCTTGAGCACCTGGTCACCCCGGCCGCGGATGGTGCCCTTGCACCAGCAGCGGGCCTTGCCGACCGGCATGAACGTGGCGGTCCAGTGGCCGTCGGCCCGGATGCTCAGCGCGGCCACCTCGCGCGAGCCGTACCCGTTGTAGAGGACGGTGCCGTCGTACTCGCCGATCTCGTTGACGAGGTACTCGCTCACCTTCCCCCGGCGGTCGAGCGTGCGGACGATGAAGTTCGAGTCGCCGTCGTGGGTGAACCGGATGAGCCCGGGCTTGCGGGTCACGCGGACGCGGATCACGTCGTCGCCCACCCCCTGGTAGCGCCGGTCGGCGGCGGCCGCCTGGGAGGCCCGATCGGCGGCGGCCGCGGCGGGGGCGGAGACGAGGCCGGTGACGAGCACGGGGGCGAGCAGAGTGGCGAGCAGAGTGGCGAGCACGGCCGGTACGGCGAGCATGCGGCGGAACATGGCTGATCTCCTCGACGAGGCTTTTCGGGACTGTGCTGCGGACGGGACCGGCGGGGCCCGGAAGGCGACGCGTCGAACGCGCGCGGCGGCCCGTGGCGGCCGACGGGCGGGCCCGCCGGGGCGGAGGGAACCGGCGGAGAGGACCGGAGGAGAGGAAGGTCAGCGGAGCGCGACGGTGACGCCGCCGGAGAACGGGGAGTCGTGCAGCTCGATCGCGGTGAGCACGGCGTCCTTCGGCACGTCGAACAGCAGGATCCCCTTGACGCTGTTCCCCGGGTTGATCGTGGTGAGGAACGCGTTGGAGTCCTTGAGGCTGACCGCGGCCGTGCCGGAGTCGGCGTCGAACCGGCGGCCCTTGGCGTCGATGAGCTTCTGCGACGAGCCGTGGAACACCTGGGCCTCGTCGCCGATGTTCTTCACGGTCACGTGGACGAGCACGTACTGGCCCTGGGCGGTGGACGCGGCGAGGCCCTCGCCCACCCGGGACAGGCCCTTGCGCACCTTGGTCACCTTGAAGGCGAACCTGCCGTCGCGCACCACGTCCCCGATGCCGGGCGTGCGCGGGTTGGCGCCGCCGGAGGGCCTGGACTCGCCCGCGGCCGCGCCCGCGGACGCCGACCGGTCGGCCGCGATGCCGTCACCGCCGCCGGACAGGACGCCGACGACGCCGAGCACGAGGAGCACGGCGACGCCGGTCAGCACCGCCGTGAGGCGGCCGCCGCGCCGCCGTGCCACGGCGGGTCGCCGCGGGTACGGCGCGGCCGGCCCGCCGGGCGGCGGCGCGACCTGACCGTAGGGGACCTGATGCGGGCCGGGATGACCTGGGTTGCTGTGCACGGGACTCCAAGCGGGTGCTGCAGGAACGGGAACGGTGGGTGCGGCGCACCCCGGCAGGCCCGGCGTGCGCGGCGCGGCGGAACGCCCCGCCGCCACGTGCGGGGTGCGCGCGACGCGACCGCGCCGGTCGCGTCGCGCCCACGAGCCACACCATCGCCAGCGCTGTCGACAGCCACTATTAGAGCACCTGTGTACTCAAAACACAACCGAATTAGAGGCGTTCTGATCCACGACGAATGAACGCCGGGCTCGGACGTCACGAATGGGCATGCCGCGCGGCCCGCCGTTCCCGCCGCCGACGCAGCGCAGCCAAGGAAAACGCCCCGGGAGGCGCGGGGCGCGCGGCGAGGTGAAGGACGCCTCGCGTTCATCCGGACGCGACCGCGGTGCCCTGGCTCTCCGGCCCGTCCGCTGCCGCGGCCCGCGTGCCCCAGGGGACGCGCGAGGCGCGCCGTCCGTGGGGCTACTGGGCCCCGGCCGCCACCGCGGCGGGCCCGGACGCGTCCCGGGTCGCCCCGTCCGGGTCGGCGCCGGGGAACGCGATGCCGAGGGCGCGCAGCAGCGGGATCGCCTTGACCGCGGTCTCCTCGTACTCCGCCGCCGGGTCGGAGAGCGCGACGATCGCCCCGCCCACGCCGTACGACAGGCCCTCGGGCGTGATCACCGCGGTGCGGATCACCATGCTCAGGTCGGCCGCGCCGGTGAGCGAGAAGAAGCCGATCGCGCCGGAGTAGACGCCGCGCGGCCCGGCCTCCAGCTCGTCGATGATCTGCATCGTGCGGATCTTCGGGGCCCCGGTCATCGAGCCGCCGGGGAACGCGGCCCGCACGCAGTCGACCGCCGAGGCGTCCGGCCGCAGCCGCGCCCGTACCGTGCTGACGAGCTGGTGCACGGTGGCGTACGTCTCCACGTCGAAGATCTTGGCGACGTGCACCGAGCCGACCTCGGCGACCCGGCCGAGGTCGTTGCGCACCAGGTCGACGATCATGAGGTTCTCGGCGACGTCCTTCTCGCAGGTGGCGAGCTCCTTGGCGATGAGCGCGTCCTCGGCGGGGGTGCGGCCGCGCGGCCGGGTGCCCTTGATCGGCTTGGACTCCACGGTGCCGTCCGCCGACACCCGCAGGAACCGCTCGGGCGAGGAGCTGAGCACCGAGACCGGGCCGAGCCGCAGGTAGGCGCCGAACGTGGCCGGGCTGATCCGGCGCAGCGCCCGGTAGCACTGCCAGGGGTCGAACTCGCCGGCCACGTGCAGCATGTTGGTGAGGCACACCTCGTACGTCTCGCCGCGGCGGATCGCGTCCTGGCAGGCGGCGATCAGCTCCAGGTAGCGGGCGCGGTCGTGCCGCAGCCGCACCGGCCCCGCCGTACCGGGGGAGCCGACCGGGCCGGGGCGGCGGCCGGCGAGGGCGCGCAGCCGTGCCGCGGTCTCCGCCAGCCAGGCGAGCGCCGGGTCCCGGTCGCCGCCCGCGGCGAGCGCGAGCAGGTGCGTGGTCGCGGTGGCGTGGTCGAACACGATCGCCCGGTCGGCGAAGATCATCGCCGCGTCGGGGGTGGGGGAGCGGTGCGCGTCCGCGCCGCCGCACTCGGCCTTCAGCTCGTAGCCGAGGTAGCCGACCCAGCCGAGCGCGAACTCCAGCGGCAGCGCCGGCGTCCGCGCCCGCCACCGGCGCAGGTCGGCGTCGAGCCAGTCGAGGAAGCGCCGCTCGGCCGTGCGCGTCCGCCCGCCCTCGGTCACGGTCACCGTGCCGTGCCGTACGTCGGCGGTCACCACGCGCGCGAGCGGCCCGGAGGCGTCGCCCATCACCGAGAACCGCCCGGCGCCCTCGTGCACCAGGCCGCTGTCGAGCCAGAAGGCGTGCTCGGAGCCGCCGAACAGCGCCTCGAATACCACCTCGTCGTGCCACTCGGTGGGCAGCGAGCGGACGAGCACCTCCGCCTCCACCGGGTCCGGCGCGGCCGGCCGGTCCGGCATGCTGAGGGACCCTGTGACGGACCCTGTGAGGGACCCTGTTACGGATGCTGTGAGGGACGCCGGGACGGACGCTGCGGGGGACGCGACCGGGGGCGGCGGGGCGGGCGCCGCGGAGAGGCGGACCACCGGGCGCGGCCGGGGGTGCTCGCGGGTGAGGTCGCGGAAGTTTGCGAGGATGCGGTGCCCGTACCGGGTGCGGATCGACTCGGGGTGGAACTGCAGGCCCCAGATCGGGCGGGTGCGGTGGCGCAGCGCCATCAGCACCCCGTCGGGGGTCCACGCGGTCGCCTCCAGCTCCTCGGGCAGCGAGGTCACCGCGAGCGAGTGGTAGCGCACCACCTCGAAGGGGGACGGCACCCCGGCGAACAGCCGGTCGCCGCGGTGCTCGACCGGGGAGAGCCGGCCGTGGCGCGGCTCGGGCGCGGGCCCGACCGTGCCGCCGTGGACGTACGCCACGCCCTGGTGGCCGAGGCAGACGCCGAGCAGCGGGATCTCGGCCCGCTCGATCACCTCGCGGCAGATGCCGAAGTCCGCCTCCCGGTACGGCGCGCCCGGCCCCGGCGAGATGACGACGTTGTCGAAGTGCGCGAGGTCGGACGGCCGCCAGCGGGGGTCGTCGTTGCGGATGACGACCGGGGGACGGCCGTTCAGCTCCGCGAGGTAGTGCCAGAGGTTGTAGGTGAACGAGTCGTAGTTGTCTATCAGCAGCGTCCGCATGTTCCCCGCCCGCCGCCATCCCACCCGGACGGCCCGGCGCCCGCCGATCGGCGTGCCCGCGTCGCCGACGCCCCGGCGGATGACCGTCCGGTGACCCGGTCCTGCCCGCGGGGACGACGGGCGGCCGGTGGGCCGCGGACCGGTCCTCCCTCGCGAGGCACTTCATCCTAGGTCAGCCGGGAGGAATCGGGCACCGCGCATCGTCCCGGCGCCCCTCGGAGCCATGACCCGGCCGCCCAGCGACATTTGACGGATGCGCCGCCCGCGCGCGCCCGAACCGCCGTGCGGCGCCCGGCCAGAGGGCCGGGACGGGCGGGAACGCCGCCCGGTCATGCGTGCCTTGTGGCGGTATCGGATGACATGCGCCCTTGACCGGCAGAAGGGCGCGAAGGGTCAATTGCGACCAAATGCGTCCCCTGTCTGCGCCAATATGGGCAGGTACCAATCTGACGGGGGAGGAATCAGATGAACGAGGGACGAGCAGAGCAGACGGACGTCACGCTGCCGTCCTGGAAGGAGGTGCTGTCGACGCCGCCGCCGCGGCGGGTGTTCGACGAGCCGGCGACACCGGCGGACGAGCCCGAGGTGCGTGACCGCATCGCGGTGCACGTGGTGTGGGAGATCCTGCTGGCGATCGCCGCGGCGGGGCTCGTGATGGCGAACCTCTCCCAGGCGTCCGCCCAGCACCTCACCGGACTGCTCGGCTCCGCGGGCGTCGTGGGGCTGCTCGCGGTCGGCCTGTCGTTCTCGTTCCGCACCGTGGCGCCCAACCTCGCCGTCGGCGCGATCGCCGCGGCCACCGGCGCGTTCGTCGCCGTCCTGGTCCGGGACGGCTGGTCCGCGACGACGGCGATCGCGGCCGGGATCGGCGCGGCCCTGGCGGTGGGCGTGCTGCTCGGCCTGCTCGTCATGGTGCTGTCGGTGCCCGCCTGGGCGGTCACGCTCGGCGCGGCCGTCGTGCTGGCCGCGGCCGTCCCCGGGCTCACCCAGGGGACCGCGGTCGAGGCCTCGCTCGGGACGTTCCCGGCCATCCCGGCCTTCGTGGCGTTCGCCGCGCTGTCCATGATCGGGGGAGCGGTGTGGCTGATCCCCGGGGTACGGCGGGCGCTCGCCGGCCTGCGGCGCGAGGGGGACCCCGCCGAGCGGGCCGGGCTGCGGGCCGGGCTCGGCGCGCTCGCCGGGCTGGCCGGGTCGAGCCTGCTCGCGGGCGCGGCCGGCATCCTCGACCTCATGCGGCTCAACTCGGCCGCGGCGGCGGCCGAGATCGTGCCGGTGACCGCGCTCGCCGCGGTCCTCATCGGGGGCGTGAGCGTCTATGGGCGCCGGGCGGGCATCTTCGGCACCCTCCTCGGTGTCGTGATCATGGTGAGCGCCGGGTCGCTGCTCGCCATGCAGAACACGCCCGCGTGGCTGGTCCAGGCCTTCGGCGGGGGGATGGTCGTGGCCGGCCTGCTCGTGTCCCGGCTCGTCGAGGGGGTCAACGCGACGCTCAACCGCCGTCGCGGGCGCCGGGAGCCGCGCCACGCCGCGTCGGATGCCGGAAAGGCATGAATGGCCGGCTCGTGACCGACCGCCGGTAGCGTGACAGACCGCGCTCGCCGCCGTTCCCCATCCCCACGGCGGCGGGCGCCCCTTCCGCCGTGATCTCGCCGCCGGCGGCGGGACGGCGGCCCGGATCGGCGGCGCCCGCGTGACCTCGATCGGCGCTTCCGCGCGTCGCACCGGCACGGCCGCACACGACGCCGCGCGAGGCGGGCGGCGTGCCGAGGCCGGGGACGCGACACCGCCGGGAAGACGCCGGCGTGCAGTGGATTTCGTACGACAGGACGGCGTGGCCGGATCCGGATGGCCGCGAGCATACGCGTGCCCGAAGAAGGCGTGCTAGCCTTCACTCTTGCACGCTATAGCGCTGATGCGCAAAGTCCCTCACTTCTATTCTACCGGAAGGGTGGGCAATTGGTCAACACCGAGATCGCGCGCGAGCAGGCGTACGTGGAGCGGCTCTACCGGCGCGTCGACGAGCTGCGGGACGAGGCCGAACGGCGGCTCGCCACGGTGCTCCGCGAGGACGGGGAGACCGAGCAGTCCCGCGTGGAACGCGAGGCGATGTTCGCCCGGTACGCCGCGCGGGTGGCCCAGCTCGACGCCGCCGAGCACGGCCTGTGCTTCGGGCGCCTCGACATGCGCGACGGCCGCCGCCGCTACATCGGGCGCATCGGCATCTCCGACGACTCCGGCACCGCCGACGGGGACGACGAGCCGCTGCTGCTCGACTGGCGCGCCCCGGCCGCCCGCCCCTTCTACATCGCCACCGCCGCCGCCCCCGAGGGGGTACGGCGGCGCCGCCACATCACCCTGCGCGGCCGCCGCGTGGTCGCCCTCGACGACGAGATCCTCGACCGGGACGCGGTCGGCGCCGAGGAGGAGGGGCTCGTCGGCGAGGCCGCGCTGCTCGCCGCGGTGACCGCCGCGCGGACCGGCCGGATGCGCGACATCGTCGAGACCATCCAGGCCGAGCAGGACGAGATCATCCGCGCCGACGCCCGCGGCGTGCTCGTCGTGCAGGGCGGCCCCGGCACCGGCAAGACCGCGGTCGCGCTGCACCGCGCCGCGTACCTGCTCTACACCCACCGGCACCTCGCCACCCGCGGCGTGCTCGTGGTCGGCCCGAACGACGCCTTCCTCCGCTACATCGGCCAGGTGCTGCCCGGCCTCGGCGAGACGAGCGTGCTGCTCACCACCGTCGGCCGGATGTTCCCCGGCGTGGTCGCCGACCGGCCCGAGCGGCCGGAGACCGCCGAGATCAAGGGCCGGGCGGTGATGGCCGAGGTGATCGCCAACGCCGTACTGGACCGCCAGGCGCCACCCCGCGGGGACATCCCGTACCAGGACGGGACGCTGGTGCTGGCCGAGCGCGACTACCTGCGGCTCGCCCGGCGGGCACGCGCCCGCCGGGCCACCCACAACGAGGCCGGGCGCGCCTTCCTGCGCGCGGTCGTCGACCTGCTCGCCCGGCAGGTCGCCGAGCGGCTCGAGGCCGTCGTGCTCGACGAGAACGGCGAGCCGCTCGACGGCGCCCCGGGCGGGGCGCTCACCGAGGAGGACCGGCGCGCCCTGATCGCCGCCGGATACCCCGAGGAGCTGCTCGACCTCGAGCTCGCCCTCGCCGGCGACGAGGCCGGGGACGGGCCGCGCCCGCTGCTCGACGAAACCGACCTCGCCGAGCTGCGCAAGGAGCTGTACGCCGATCCCGGGGTGCGGGCCGCGCTGCGCGGGCTGTGGCCCATCCTCACCCCGCAGCGTCTGCTCGCGGACCTGTTCGCCGACGCCGACCGGCTCGCCGCCGCCGCGCCCATGCTCACCGAGCGGGAGCGCGAGCTGCTGCTCCGCGAGCCGGGCGGCGGCTGGAGCACGGCCGACGTGCCGCTGCTCGACGAGGCCGCCGAGCTGCTCGGCGAGGCCCGCCGTACCGGCCGCACGCGGGAGGAGATCGAGCGGGCCGAGGAGGTCGCCTACGCGCAGGGCGTGCTCGACGTCCTGGTCGGCTCCCGGTCGAGCGACCTGGAGGAGGGCGAGGAGGCGGAGATCCTCATCGCCTCCGACGTGATCGACGCCCACCGGCTCGCCGACCGGCACCGCGCGGCCGACCTGCGCACCCTCGCCGAGCGCGCCGCGGGCGACCGCACCTGGACGTTCGGGCACGTCGTCGTCGACGAGGCGCAGGAGCTGTCGGAGATGGCCTGGCGCATGCTCATGCGGCGCTGCCCCACCCGGTCGATGACGATCGTCGGCGACGTGGCCCAGACCGGCGACCCCGCGGGCACCACCTCGTGGAGCCGGGTGCTGGAGCCGCACGTGGGCGACCGGTGGCGGCTCGCCCGGCTCACCGTGAACTACCGCACCCCCGCGGAGATCATGACCGCGGCGACCCGGGCGCTCGCCGCCGCGTCCGGCGACCCGGACCTCGAGGTGGCGGCGCCCCGCTCGGTACGGGAGACCGGCGTGCCGCCGTGGCGGATGAGCACCGAGCCGGACGAGCTGCCGGAGATGCTCGCCCGGTGCGCCGCGTTCGAGCTGGCCACGCTCGACGAGGGGCGGCTCGCGGTGATCGTCCCGGACGCCCGGCGCGACGAGCTCGGCGCGGCCGTCGCCGCCGTGGTGCCGGAGACCTCCTACGGCGACGACCCGGACCTGGAGAGCCCGCTCGTGGTCCTCGGGGTGCGCCAGGCCAAGGGCCTGGAGTTCGACTCGGTGCTCATCGCCGACCCGGGCGGCATCCTCGCCGCCGGCCCGCGCGGCCGCAACGACCTGTACGTCGCAATGACCCGCGCCACCCAGCGCCTCGGGGTGATCCACCCGGGCCCGGCGCCCGAGCCGATCGCCGTCGCCATCCCCGGCCGGGACGCCGAGCGCTGACCCGGCCGCGCCGTACCGCGCGGAAGACGACCTGCCGGGGACGCCCGCGGCACGGCGCACTGGGCCGCCAGGGCGATGTGCGAATACGGCCGCCGTGGCGGGCGTCCCGCCACGTGCCACGGACCCGGCTCGCGGCGTACACGGTCTGCCTGCGGGACGACGAGGTGCTGCTCGCGCACCGGATCGGGCACGACAGGCCGCGCTGGACGCTGCCCGGCGGGGGCGTCGAGCCGGGGGAGGACCCGTACGACGCGGCGATCCGGGAGGTGGCGGAGGAGACCGGCTACCGGGTGGCGATCGAGCGGCGCTGGCCGCCGCCGGCCAGGTCAGGAAGGTGCGGTTCGGCCCCGGCGGCCGCGTCCTCGCCGTGGCCGCGGGCGACGTCGTGCAGCTGTGGACCGTCGACCGGCCGGGCGGCTGAGCCCGCCCCGCACGCCCGTGCGCGCCCCGGTACGGCACGGCCGTGCCGTACCCGTCCGCGCGGGCGCGGATGCCCCGGCCCTGGCGGGGAAGGGACCAGACCGCCAGGGAGGTGACGAGCCATGGGGTTCGGACGGAATCGCAGCGGGACCGAGCCGGTCACCGCGCGCAGCCCGCTGCGGGCGCGCGCCGTGCTGTCGGGGGTGGTGCTGCCGATCGCGCTGATCGCCGCGGTCTACTTCACGGTGCGCGCGCTGCGCGAGGGGGCGCCGGTGTGGTGGGCCGAGGCGATCATCTCGGCCGCCGTCGCCGTGATCGCCGCGATCGACCTGCTCGTGCTGCGGCGGCGCCTGCGCGAGGCCCGCGAGGCGGCCGCTGCCGCGGAGGCCGCCGCCCGCCGGGACGGCGGAACGCCCCCGGCCTGAGGCGGCTCAGCGGGTGCCGCGGACGACCGCGAGGGACTGCGCCGCGATCTCGAGCTCCTCGTCGGTCGGGATGACGAGTACGGCGACCTCGGCGTCCGGCGGGGAGATGAACCGCTCCGCCGGCGCGGCGGCGAAGTTCCGCTCCGGGTCGACGGCGATGCCGAGCCGGTCCAGGCCGGCGAGGGAGTCGGCCCGGGTGTACGGGTCGTTCTCGCCCACCCCGCCGGTGAACACCACCGCGTCCACCCGGCCGAGCACCGCGTAGTAGGCGCCGACGTACTTGCGGATGCGGTAGCAGTACACCGCCAGGGCGAGCCGGGCGCCCTCGTCCCCGGCCTCGGCCTTGGCGCGCACCTGCCGCATGTCGCTCGCCCCGGCGAGGGCGAGCAGGCCGCTCCGCCGGGTCAGCGCGTCGTCTACCTCCTGCAGGGTGAGGCCCGCGGTCCGGGCGAGGTGCGCGGGCAGCGCCGGGTCGACGTCGCCCGAGCGGGTGCCCATCACCAGGCCCTCCAGCGGCGTCAGCCCCATCGAGGTGTCCACGCTGCGCCCGCGCTCGATCGCCGCCGCGCTCGCGCCGTTGCCGAGGTGCAGCACGATCTGGTTCAGCTCGGACGGGTCCCGGCCGAGCAGCTCGGCCGCGCGCCGCGAGACGTAGGCGTAGGAGGTGCCGTGGAAGCCGTAGCGGCGCACCCCGTGCTCGGCGGCCCACTCGGCCGGCACCGCGTAGGTGTACGCCTCCGGCGGGAGCGTCTGGTGGAACGCGGTGTCGAACACCGCCACGTGCGGGATGTCCGGGAAGATGCGCAGCGCCGCTCGGATGCCGATGAGGTTGCCGGGGTTGTGCAGCGGGGCGAGCACGGCGAGCTCGTCGATCGTCCGCAGCACCTCGTCGTCGATGAGCACCGGGTCCCGGAACCGGGCGCCGCCGTGCACCACCCGGTGCCCGACCGCGCGCAGGCTGAGCCGCTCCAGCGCCAGCCCGGTCTCGGCGAACGCCCGCACCACCGCGGTCATCCCGGTCTCGTGGTCCGGGTACGGCTCGTGCCGCACGTACGGCTCGGCGCCCGCGGGCCGGTGGGTGAGCATGCCCTCGTCCTGGCCGATGCGCTCCACTCGCCCGGTGGCGAGCCGCTGCCGCCCGGTCATGTCGAGCAGCTCGTACTTGATCGAGGAGGAGCCGATGTTGAGCACCAGGACGTGGTCGGGCGTCTCCGTCACCGCTTCCTCACCGTCTCCCCGCACCCCGGTCCGTCGCCGGCGCCGCACCGGCACCGCCCCCCGCCGCTGCCGTGCCCCGGCCGTCCGTGTTCCTGCTGATTTCGTTCCTGCTGATTTCTTCGCGTACCACCCTATCGGGATCTTCCTGCGCCCCGGGGCGCGGGTGTGCGGAAGGGGAGGGCCCGGGGAACCGGGCCGGCCGGCCCGCCGTGCCTCGCGCGGGCCGGCCGGCGTGCGGGCCTGGTTCACCGGGGAATCCAGTCCTGCCAGACGATCTTGTTGGCGTCGACCCACTTCTTCGCCGCCTGCTCCGGGGTGAGGCCGTTGTTCACGATGTCGTTGGCGACCGCGTTCTGGTCGTCGTTGGTCCACTGGAAGTTGCGGACCAGCTCGTAGGCCGTCCCGCCGTTCCGGGCGAAGTCCGCCGAGACGATCTTGTCGAGCAGGTAGGGCGGGTAGTCGCAGGCCACCTTCTTGGGGTCGGCGTCGCACCCGATCGCGTACGGCGGCAGGTTGACCTTGACGAGCTTGAGCTGGGTGAACAGCCACTGCGGCTCGTAGAAGTACATGAGCAGCGGGGTCTTGTTCCGGGTGGCGCGCTTCGCCGCCGCGATGAGCGCCTTCTCCGAGCCGCTGTAGACCACCTTGTAGTCCAGCTTCAGGTTCCGCACCAGCGCCTCGTCGTTGGTGACGTACGTCGGGTCGCCGTCGAGGAGCTGGCCCTTGTCGCCGGACTTGGCGGTGCGGAACAGGTGGGCGTACTTGTTGAGGTTCCGCCAGTCGGTGATGTCGGGGTACTTCTCGGCCATCCACTGGGGCACGTACCAGCCGATCACGCCGATGTTGCCGTTCGGCCCGGCGTTCACCGCGAGCTTCTTCTGCTCGATGTACTCCTTCTTCTCGGCCTCCCGCCCCCAGTTCTCGATGATGATGTCGACCGAGCCGTTCTCGAACCCCTTCCAGGAGTCGGGTTCGGTCAGCTCCTTGGTCTCGACCTGGTAGCCGAGCTCGTGCTCGAGCAGGTACTTCACGACGGCGGCGCTGGCCTGGTAGCCCACCCAGGGGTTGATCGCGAGGCGGATCGGGCGGTTGAGGCCGCTCTGCGCCTCGCCACCGCCCGTCCCCGTCGGCTCCGTGTCGCCGCTGCACGCGGCGAGGGGGAGCAGGACCGCGACGGCCGCGATCACCGCGAGCGGGCCGCGGCCGGCCCGCCGTCCGGCGGCGCCGAAACCGATCATTGCGGGATCCACGCCTTCCACTTGTCGGGGTTGGCGTCGACCCACTTCTTCGCCGCCTCCTCGGGCGTCATCCCGTTGTTCACCATGTCATTGGCGACCTGGTTCTGGTCGTCGTTGGTCCACTGGAAGTTCTTGACGAGCTCGTACGCCTTGCCGCCGGTCTCCGCGAATCGCTTTGACACGATCTTGTCAAGGTCGTACTCCGGATAGTCACAGGCGACCTTCTTCGGGTCGTCGGCACACCCCTCGGTGTATTCCGGCAGCTTCACCCGCACCAGCTCGATCTGGGAGAACAGCCACTGCGGCTCATAGAAATACATGAGCAGCGGCTTGCGCTGGGCGGTGGCCTGCTGCGCCGCCTTGATCAACGCCGGCTCGCTCCCGGCGTAGACCACCTTGAAGTTGAGCTTCAGATTCTTGACCAGCGCCTCGTCGTTGGTGACGAAAGACGGGTCACCGTCGAGCAGCTGCCCCTTGTCGCCCGACTCGGAGGTCTTGAACAGGTCGGCGTACTTGTTGAGGTTCCGCCAGTCGGTGATGTCGGGATACTTTTCCACCATCCACTTCGGGACGTACCACCCGATGATGCCCTTGTTGCCGGTGGGGCCGGCCTCGACGGCGACCTGGTCCTGCTCGATGTACTTCTTCTTCAGGTCCTCGTGGCCCCAGTTCTCCAGGATGACGTCGACCTCACCGTTGGCGAAGCCCTGCCAGGAGATCTCCTCCTTGAGCTCCTTCTTCTCGACCTTGTATCCCAGCTCGTGCTCGAGCAGGTAGGAGACGACCGCCGCGTTCGCCTCGTACCCCACCCACGGGTTGATCGCGATCTTCACGGTGCCCGCGGACGACGCCCCCGCGCCTCCCGCCGACGGAGCCGCCGAACCGGAGGACGTTCCGCCGTCCACCGTCGCGCCACCGCAGCTCGTCGAGGCGAGGGCGAGCAGGAGTGCCCCGGTGATGAGCCGAATTCGTCGCATATTCGTGTCCTCCAGAGGGCGTTGACCCGGCGTCGGGAGTCGCCGGCGACGACGCACATAACGGTCGTGTTTGACAATTTCGGCCGACGACTGCGGTGGCCAATCGCCGGCCCGTAATTCCGGCGGGAACGCACGCGAGTCCCGCCGGAACCGAGGAACGCTAACGCTATCCGCGGTGTATCCGAGCCTACGAGTACTGCGCGGGAGGATAGGGCAAAACGCCGGGAATCGGTACGCCGTGATGCTACGGAGATGTCGCGAGGTCCATTCTGTTACCTCTTGTCGAGTTGAGTTGTTGAGCGTGATGTCCGGTTAAGCCCATGATGTGCGTGTTTGCGCGTCATGCGTCAAGTTGGGGCTCCAGCTTTCTGGTAATGGGGGGGTGTCAGATCCCTTTTTTCGTGACTACGTTCAACTTGGTGCGCCTGGTATTGGTGTGCTCAATTTGCTGCTCCCCCAACTGGCTTCTTCAGGGGTCGCTTGGCTCACCTAGGCCGGGCGTCCCGCTGTGGGCCGAGGTCGGCGAGAGGTCGGACCTGGCGTGAGTACGACACATGTGCCCCACACCGGAAAAGGACCGGGTGACGCGCCCGCCGCGGGCGCGCCGCGGGCGGGTGGTCCCGCCGCCGGGCGGGCGCGGACGGCGCCGCCGGGCGGTCTGCTGAGCGTGCTCGACGTGCGCAACTGGCGGGTGCGCACCCGGCTGGTCGCGCTGATCCTGGTGCCCACCGTGGCGGTGGTGCTGATCGGCGGCTACCAGATCGCCTCGGCGATGAGCGCCGCCGAGGAGTTCCAGCGCGTCAACCAGCTCGCCAAGCTGGTGCAGAGCGTCTCGGAGCTCGGCCACGAGCTGTCCGCGGAACGCGACATGACCGCCATGCACATCGCCCGCGGCCACCCCGACGCGGAGAAGGCGGGCCTGGACGCCCAGATGGGCCGGGTGGACGCCGCGGCCGCCGCGGTGCGCGCCCAGGCGGCGGTGGTGCAGAACGAGGTCACCGGCCGCACCGCGGACGAGGTGGCGACGGTGCTCAACCGGATCGGCAACCTGCCCACGCTGCGCCGGCAGGCCGCGAGCCGGCAGCTGCTGCCGGACGCCGCGTTCGAGCAGTACTCGTTGATCATCGGAGACCTGCTCTCGCTCTACGACGAGCTGGGCAAGGGCAGCGGCGACGACGAACTGTTCGGCGGCGCGGCGACCCTGGAGTCCCTCACCAGGGCGAAGGAGGCGCTCTCCCGGCAGCGCGGCCTCGTCGCCGTCGTCATCACCGCCGACCGCTTCGAGCAGCGGCAGCTGCAGGACTTCCTCGGCGCGATCTCCCAGGAGGAGGCCCACCGCCGGGCCTTCCTCGCCGAGGCGAGCAGGGCCGACCGGCGCTTCTTCGACGAGACCGTCAACGGCAGCGTCACCGAGCGGGCGTCCTTCCTGCGGCAGCTCGTGCTGATCCGCGCCACCGTCGGCGCGAGCCTCAAGGGCCTCGACCTCACCAGGGGCAGGCAGGACGACGCGCAGGAGTGGTTCAAGGCCGCGAGCGCCGTGATCGACGCGATGCACCGGGTCGAGCAGCGGCACATGCAGGCGATCCTCACCCGCAGCGCCGACCTGGAGAGCTCCGAGCGCGGCTCGGCCTTCCTGCTCGCCGGCGCCGTCGGCCTCATCGTGGTCGTGGTCCTGCTCGTCACCACCGGCGTCGCCCAGTCCCTGGTACGGCCGCTGCGGCGGCTGCGCAGCGACGCGCTCGACGTGGCCCTGCGCCGGCTGCCCGAGGTGGTGCAGCGGCTCCGGGAGACCGCCTCGGACGCGCCCCCGCCGGAGATCGCCCCGATCGGCATCCACACCAAGGACGAGATCGGCGAGGTCGCGCGGGCGTTCGACGAGGTCCACCGCGAGGCGGTGCGGCTGGCGAGCGAGGAGGCGCGGCTGCGCAGCAACATCAACGCGATCTTCGTCAACCTGTCGCGGCGCAGCCAGACCCTGGTCGAGCGCCAGCTCGCCCTCATCGAGCGGCTGGAGCAGGGCGAGGAGAACGAGCGGCGGCTCGCCGACCTGTTCACCCTCGACCACCTCGCCACCCGCATGCGCCGCAACAGCGAGAACCTGCTGGTCCTCGCCGGCCAGGACGTGTCGCGGCGGCACAGCGAGCCGGTCGAGCTGATGGACGTGGTGCGCGCCGCGCTGTCGGAGGTGGAGAACTACGAGCGCGCCGTGCTGCGGCTGCAGTCGGAGGTCGCGATCGCCGGGCAGGCGGTCAACGACGTGGTCCACCTGCTCGCCGAGCTGATCGAGAACGCGCTGTGGTTCTCCCCGGCCGACACCAAGGTCTACATCTCCAGCAACCGCATCGACGGCAGCGGCGTGATGATCTCGGTGACCGACCAGGGCATCGGCATGTCGCCGGAGGAGCTCGCCCAGGTCAACTGGCGCCTCGCCGACCCGCCGGTGGTGGACGTCGCCGCCTCGCGGCGCATGGGCCTGTTCGTGGTCGGCCGGCTGGCGATGCGGCACGGCATCCGGGTGCAGCTCCGCTCCCAGGACTCCGGCGGCCTCACCGCCATGGTGCTGCTGCCGGAGAACCTCATCGTGCCCATCCCCGGCGCGTTCCCCGGCATGCCGATGCCGCCCGGCCAGGCGCCGGTGACCGGGCAGTTCGCGCCCCCGCCCGGTGCGCCCTTCGGCACGATCCCGCCGCAGGCCGGGCCCGGCCCGCTGTCCGGCCCGGCGGAGGCCGCGCCGTTCCCCGGCGCCGCACCGGCCGGCGGCCCCGCCGCGCGCACCGGCGAGACCCTCGGCATGGACCGGCTGCGGCCGTTCACGCCGCCGGAGCCGCCGCACCTCAACGCGCCCTGGCCGGGCGCGGAGACGCTCGACGCACCGGCCGAGCAGGCCGCGGGCGACGCCCCGGCCCGGCCGGAGCTGCCGCCGGCCCGGTCGGGGGTCCCCGAGCCCCCGTCGCTCCCGCCCGTCCGCGCCCAGCCCGGGCGCCCCGCCGCCCCGCAGTCCGGGCCGGGCTGGAGCGCCGCGCCGTCCGACCCCGGCGACCGGGGCTCCGCGACCGGTGGCGAGTGGGGTGCCGCCGAGCGGCCCGCCGCCCAGGAGGCCGGGCGGACGGAGCAGCAGGACGACGAGTACCTGCCCATCTACGCCGAGGTCGAGTCGCACTGGTTCCGGCGCTCGTCCTCGGCCTCCGGCGACGGCAAGGGCTCCGCCGGCTGGTCCTCGCCCGCCGACGAGGGGTGGCGCGCGGCCCAGTCCGCAGCCCAGCCCACCAAGGGCGGCGTCACCGCCGGGGGCCTGCCGAAGCGGGTGCCGAAGGCGAACCTCGTGCCCGGCCGGGTGGGCCCGGCGGCCCCGCCGGGCCCCCGCCAGCGGCCGCAGCTCTCGCCCGACCGCATGCGCAGCCGGCTGTCCAGCTACCAGTCCGGGCTGCGGCGCGGCCGGGAGGCGATCCGCCGCGAGAACGCCGGGACCGCGGCCGACGGCACTACCGGAACGACCGAGGAGAAAGGGGAGTGAGACGTGATCAACGCGCTTCGCGTGAGTCGTTTATTCCGCCACGAGTGACAGGAGAGACGCGTTGTCAGGTGGATCCTGGAACCCCCCGGAACGCCCGCACTACGGCGGCGGCTACCGGCAGGAGCCGCAGGAGCCGAGACCGTCCCTGGTGCGGATGTACACCGTCACCGGCGGGCGGACCGCCCCGCGCATGCACCTCGCGCTCGAGGCGCTCGTCTCCTCGGCCACATCGATGCAGCTCGGCCTCAACTACTCCCGGGAGTACCGGGCGATCAGCCGGCTCTGCCTCCAGGTACGGTCGGTGGCGGAGATCTCCGCCCTGCTCAACATCCCGCTCGGCGTGACCCGCGTGCTGGTCGCGGACATGGCCAACGAGGGCCTGGTCCGCGTCTACCAGCCGCAGCTCGAGTCGAGCGGCGCCCCCGACCGGAACCTGCTGGAACGCGTCCTGACCGGCCTGCGCAGGCTGTGAGGCCGCGCCGCCGCCGGGCGACGCCCCGCGCCTCCCGCCGCACCGCACCCGGCGGGACCGGCGCCCGGCACACCCGGCGCCGCCCGGGGACGCCCGCGTGGCGGCCGCTCCCGGCACCGCCGAGGCCGCAGGTCATGGCGGCCGTCACGAGGACGGCGTGGCGAGGACGGCGTCATGAGACGGCGTCACGGGGACGGTGTCATGGGGACGCTGCGCCGCCGCTCGCGCCGGGACCGGCGGGCGCGCCTCCCTCCGCGAACGCGGGCTCCTCGTGGAAGAGCCGCTCGGCGACCCGGGCCGCGGTGGCACGGGCGCGAGGGCCGGTGGTGGCGAGGCCCAGCGCGAGCACGAGCGCGCCGTACCCGGCGACCATCCACCACACCGCCTCGCTCGCCTGCGCGAACGCGGGCCCCCGCGGTACGGCGAGCGAGGAGGCGACGATCGAGCCGGCGATCGCCACCCCGAGCAGCTGGCCCACCTGGCGGCCGGTGGAGGACACCGCGGCCGCGACCCCGGCCTGCGCGCGCGGCATGCCGGACACCGCGGTGTTCGTGAGCGGCGCGTTCACCAGGCCGAACCCGGCGCCGAACACCACGTACACGACGAGCAGCGGGAAGGTCGGCGTGTCCGCGGTCACCCGGGTGAGCAGCAGCCCGGCGAGGGTGAGCAGCGCCCCGGCGATCACCAGCGGCGGGCGGGCGCCGCGCGCGGCGACGAGCCGGCCGGACACCGGGGAGAGCACGAGCGTGGCCAGGGCCATCGGCAGCGTGTGGACACCGGCCTCGAGCGGGGACAGGCCGCGCACGTTCTGCAGGTAGAGCGTGTTGATGAAGAGGAAGCCGCCGAGCGCCGCGAACGAGCACACCGCGATCGCCACCGCGCCGGAGAACGGCGCGCTGCGGAAGAACCGCGGGTCGATCAGCGGGTCCTCGCGGCGCGGCTCGTACCACAGCAGGGCGGCGAGGCAGAGCGCGGCGGCCGCGAAGCAGCCGAGCACCGGGGCCGCGCTCCAGCCGAGGTTGGGGCCCTCGATGATGCCGAAGCACAGCGCGGTGAGCGTCACCATGACGAGCAGCTGGCCGAGCGGATCGAGGCGGCGGGGCCGCGGCGCCCGCGACTCGGGGACGAGCAGCGCGGTGAGGACGATCACCGTGACGCCGATCGGCACGTTGATCCAGAAGATGCCCGGCCAGCCGAAGCCCTCCACAATGAGCCCGCCCACCGGCGGGCCGGCCGCCAGGCTGATGCCGCCGATGCCGCCCCACACGCCGATCGCGCGGGCGCGCTCCCGCGGGTCGGTGAACACGTTCGCGATGATCGACATCGCGACCGGGTTGAGCATCGAGCCGCCGGTCGCCTGCAGCATCCGGAACGCGATCAGCCAGCCCAGGCTCGGGGCGAGACTGCACAGCAGCGAGCCGAGCGAGAACAGCGCGAGGCCGGTCTGGAAGACGCGGCGCCGCCCGATGCGGTCGGCGGTGGAGCCGGAGAGCATGAGCAGGCCGCCGACCACGAGCACGTAGCCGTCGACCACCCACTGCATGCCGGAGATCGGGGCGTTCAGGTCGCGGGCGATCACCGGCAGGGCGATGTTGACGATGGTGGCGTCCAGGGACACGACGAAGAGGCTCGTGCAGCAGAGCAGTAGGACGGCCACCCGTCGGCGGCGGCTCAGCTCGGTCACGGTGACACCATTCGTTGACCCCGGTGCGAGTTGACGCATGCGAGCCTATTCGGCCGGTCCGGACGCTCCGGCATCGCCCCGCGGCGCCCGCCGGGCACCCCGCCCGGCCGGATCGGCGGCGCCGTGCCGCCGGTGACGGGACCGTCGCGGCGACGGCGGCCGGATCGCCCGCGTCCCTTTTCCTTCCCGCCTTTCCTCCCCGCCCTGGCGGCGGTCACGCCGGACGCCGGCATCGGCGCCCGCGGAGCCGGCCCGGCCGTACCCCGTCGCGATGGCCATGGATCGGAGTTTGGCGTCTTGTGCACGAAGAGCGACATATTGAACACAGATAGTGATCTCTTGCCCGATTTCGTGGGGTTTCGCGGCTAGGATCGCAGTAGTTGATCTTTTGGCGATCCGGTCACGGGGGGCACGCGTGCTGCAGGGCATCGACGTCTCGAACTGGCAGCGCCGCGTCGACTGGCGGGCGCATGCCGAGCGCGGCGTCGCCTTCGCGTTCGCCAAGGCCACCGAGGGCGACTCGTTCGTCGACCCGTGGTTCGCGCGGAACTGGGAGGGCATGCGGGAGAACTGGATCGTCCGCGGCGCGTACCACTTCGCCCGGCCGGGCGGCAAGAACCCCGAGGAGCAGGCGCTGCACTTCCTGCGCACGGTACGGCGGGCCTCCGCCGCCTCCGGCCGCCCCGGGCTGCGGCACGGCGACCTGCTCGCCCTCGACCTGGAGACGAACGACCGGCGCAAGCCGCACGAGGTGGCCCGGTTCGCCCGCCGCTGGTGCGCCGCGGTGATCGAGCGCACCGGCGTGCGCCCGTTCGTCTACACCCACTA
>QGUZ01000258.1 GCA_003242605.1 Actinomycetota bacterium | reverse complement strand
GCCCGGCCCCGCTGGCGGGCGGGCCGCCGGGCCGAGCCGTACCGACGGGCCGCGAGCGAAGGGTGGCGAGGCGATGCGGGTGGCGGTGCCGCACCGGTGGCCGGCCGACCGGGCCGAGGCCGAGGCGATCCAGGACCGGCTGCGGCCGGCGGTGCGGGTGGAGCCGGACGACGCGCCGCCGCCGCGGCCCCGGCTCGTGGCCGGGCTCGACGTCGCGTACGCCACGGACGACGACCGGCTCGCCGCGGCCGTGGTGGTGCTCGACGCGGTCACGCTCGAGGTGGTGGAGAGCGCCACCGCGGTGGGGCGGGCGGCGTTCCCGTACATCCCGGGGCTGTTCGCGTTCCGCGAGCTGCCCACCCTCGTCACCGCGCTCGAGCGGCTCACCGTCGCCCCCGACCTGCTCGTCTGCGACGGCCAGGGCCTCGCCCACCCGCGCCGGTTCGGGCTCGCCTGCCACCTGGGGGTGATCACCGGCCTGCCGTCGATCGGGGTCGCCAAGCAGTCGCTCGTCGGCGAGCACGCCGAGCCCGCCGCGCCGCGCGGCGCCTGGGCGCCGGTGCGCGACGCGGGCGAGGTGGTCGGGCGGGCGCTGCGCACCCGGACCGGGGTGCGGCCGGTGTTCGTCTCGGTCGGCCACCGGATCTCGCTCGCCGCCGCCACCGAGCTCACCCTGCGCCTCGCCCCCGCCTACCGCCTCCCGGAGACCACCCGCCACGCCGACCGGCTCTCCCGCCAGGCGCTCCGCGCGGCCCTCGGCGCCGCGGGCTGAGGCCGTTACCCGGCGCTGACCGGCGATCGGGGGAGGGTTGGGGTACGGCGGAGCATGGCGTGGCGCAAGGCACGGTACGTGGACTGCGAAGTCGTCCGTGCCGCACGGGTCCGGCCGGCCGGCGCGCCGCGCCGGGGCCCGCCGTACTCCAGGGAGATCACTGAAATGGATATGCCTGTGATCAACGCGTGCCAGGTGGAGTCCTGCGTCTACAACCGGGACCGGACCTGTCATGCGCTCGCCATCACGATCGGGGACGCCCACCTCGCCCAGTGCGACACCTTCTTCACCGCGCCGGCCAAGGGCGGCGACCCTGAGGCGATGGGCAAGGTGGGGGCGTGCAAGATGTCCGAGTGCCGGCACAACTCGCAGTTCGAGTGCCAGGCCCCGGGCATCGAGGTCGGTGCCAAGCACCAGATGGCCGAGTGCCTCACCTTCGCGCCCGCGTGAGCGGGCCCGGCGGGGCGCGCGCCGTCACCGGCCGCACCCGATCGTGCGAGGTCACCCCGGCCGGTCGGGGGACGCGCCACCGGCGGCCGGGGTGACGTCCGTCAAGAGGCGGGCAGGTCGAAGGCGTACAGGGTGGCGTCCCCGCAGGCGATCACCAGCGGGGCGGCCACGGCGAGGGCGTCCAGCGGGCCGTCGAGGCGTACGGCGGCGGCGCACTCCGGCCAGGCGGCGGCGCGCCATACCCGCAGCGTGCCGTCGGCGGAGGCGGTGACCAGCCGGGAGCCGTCCGGGGTGACGGCCGCCGCGGTCACGCCGCCGGTGTGGCCGGTGAGGGTGGCGACGGGGGTGCCGTCGGGCCGCCAGATGCGCACGGTGCGGTCGTCGGACGCGGTGGCGAGCCAGGCGGCGTCCGGGGCGACGGCCAGCGCGTTCACCCGCCGGGGGTGGGCGGCCACGGTGGCGATCGGACGGCCGTCGGGCCGCAGCAGCCGCAGCGAGCCGTCGGGGAACGCGGCGGCGAGCCAGCCGCCGTGCGGGGCGATCGCAATGGCGCTCGCCGCGCCGGGGTGGCCGACGGCGGCGATCGGCTCGCCGTCGGCGCGCCACAGCCGCACCGTGCGGTCGCGGGACACGGTGGCGAGCCAGCCGCAGTCCGGGGCGATCGCGACCCGCACCACCGCGTCGGTGTGGCCGGTCAAAGTTGCCATGGGCTCGCCCTCGGGCCGCCAGATGCGCACGGTGTGATCGGCGGAGGCGGTGGCGAGCCAGGTCGCGTCGGGGGCGATCGCCACGCCGTACACCGGGCCGGTGTGGCCGGTGAGGGTGGCGACCGGGGTGCCGTCGGGCCGCCGGATGCGCACGGTGTGGTCGTCCGACGCCGTGGCGAGCCAGGCGCCATCGGGGGCGACGGCCACGGCGTTCACCGGGCCGGAGTGGTCGTGCGCGGTCGCGACGGGATCGCCGTCGGCGCGCCACAGCCGCACCGTGGCGTCGTCGGAACCCGTGGCGAGCCAGGTGCCGTCCGGGGCGGCCGCCATCGCGGTGATCGGTTCGGTGTGGCCGTCCGCGTCGTACGGCGCGGCCTGCCAGATCCGTACGGTTTCGTCCTCGGACGCGGTGGCGAGCCAGGTGCCGTCCGGGGCGAACGCCACCGCGTAAACCTCGCCGGTGTGGCCCTCCAGCGTCGCGAGGGGTGCGCCGCCGGGGCGCCGGATGCGCACGGTGTGGTCGGCGGAGGCGATCGCGAGCCGGCCGCCGTCGGGGGCGACGGCCAGGGCGTTCACCGGGGCGGGGGTCCGGTGCGCCGCGATCGGGTGGCCGTCGGGCCGCCAGGTGCGCACCGTGGCGTCGGCGGAGGCGGTGGCGAGCCAGGTGCCGTCCGGGGCGAACGCCACCGCGGTCACCCGATCGGCGTGGCCGTCGAGCGTGCCGATCGGGCGCACGTCGGCGCGCCACAGCCGTGCCGTGGCGTCGGCGGAGGCGGTGGCGAGGCGGGACCCGTCCGGCGCGATCGCCACGCCGTACACGGGGCCGGTGTGGCCGGTGAGGGTGGCGACCGGGGTGCCGTCGGACCGCCAGATGCGCACGGTGCGGTCGTCCGACCCCGTGGCGAGCCAGCTGCCGTCCGGGGCGACGGCCACGGCGTTCACCGGGCCGGTGTGGCCGCGGAGCGTGCCGATCGGGTGCCCGTCGGCGCGCCACAGCCGTGCCGTCGCATCGTCGGACCCGGTGGCGAACCAGGTGCCGTGGGGCGCGAACGCCACCGCGGCGACCGCGGCGGTGTGGCCGGTGAGCACGGCGACGAGCCGGCCGTCGGCGCGCCGGATCCGCACCGGGCGGTCCGCCGCCACGGTGACGAGCCGGGACCCGTCCGGCGCGATCGCCACCCCCCACACCGGGGCGGCGTGCGCGGCCACCGCGCGGGCCGGGGGCGGTTCGGGACGCCGCCACCGCAGGATTAGCGGCGCACGTTCCGCCGCCGCCCGCACCTCGGGGAGGGCCGCAAGGTGGGCCAGCCGGTTGCTCTCGGTCGGTCCCCGCGCGTCCAGATCGCCGAGCAGGTGCCCCACCCGCCGCAGGTGCCGCAGCGCGGCCGCCGCCCGCGGGCCGGGGGAGCGGGCCAGGTCGGCCTCGAGCGCCGGTGGGCCGGAGTCGGCGAGCCGGGCGAGCATCCAGCGCACGTCGGTCACCAGCTCCGTCAGCTCCGCCGTACGGCCGGCCTCGGCGAGGTGGAACGCGAGGTGGTCCCGCACGAAACGCGCCTCGGGCTGGTGCCACCGGCGCCGGTACCGGTCGGCCAGCAGCCGGTTGACCTCGGCGCGCCGCGCGCCCAGGTCGGCGCGGAGCCGATCCCGCACCGCGTCGTGCACGACCAGCGCCGGGCGGTCCGGATCCGCGTCCCGCAGGGTGACCAGGGCCAGGCCGGCGAGCGTCCGGCACACCCGCTCCGCCTGGTCGCGCCCCAGCCCCGCGGTGGCCGACCACAGCAGGTGCGCCGCCTCCACCGGGATCTCCGCGTCCGCGGGGAAGACGCCCAGCTCGGCGAACCGGTCGCGCAGCTCGGGCGGCAGCGCCTCGGCGGCGAGGCCGATCGCCGCCGCCAGGATCCCGGACCGGCTGCCGGCGCCGCCGGGGCGGTACGGCCCGGCCCGCTCCAGCCGGTCCGCGGCGCGCCGCGCGGCGGCGTCCACCGCCGTTCCGCGGGCCACGTCGGCGGCGAGGCGGGCGTTGCTGAGCGCGAGCGCCAGCGGCAGGCGGCCGGTCGCCGCGGCGAGCCGGGCCCGCAGCGCCGGATCGATCGGCGGCAGCCCGCGCGTGAGGACCTCGCGGGCCGCCGCCTCGTCGAGCGCGCCCACCTCAACCCGCCGGTGACCCGGCGGCGGCAGGCCGGGATCGGACGTGGTCACCAGCAGCCACATCTGCCGGGCGAGCACCTCAAGCGGCTCGAGCTGCGCGGGCGTGGCCACGTCGTCGGCGACGAGCAGCATCGGCCCGTGCCCGAGCAGCTGGTCGGCGAGGTGCCGGGCGAGCGGCCCCGCGTCGGCGGGCGGCCGGTCCACCGGGAGGGGCGGGAGCAGCCCGCGGCAGCCCGGGGGCCGCGCCCGGGCCGCCTCCCGGAACATGCCGTAGAGCAGGGCCGCCACCTCGGCCGGGGCGCGCTCCCGGCCGACGGTGAGCCACAGGACGCCGCCGCCGAAGCGGTGCCGTACCCGGGCGTCGTGGCAGGCGAGCAGCGCCAGCGAGGTGGTGCCGGACCCGGCCGGGCCCACCAGTGCCGTGATCCTGCTCGCCGTCCCGGTCCCGTCGTCCCGCAGGAGCGCGGCGGTCACCTGCGCGAGCTCCGGCCGCGGCCGGAGGTGGGGCGGGCACGGCGGCACCGCGTACGCCGGTCCCAACGGGGATGTCCGCACGAACAGGACGGTACGGGCCCGGCGGCACCGGGGAAAGCGGCGGCCGGGAGGCTCCCGCGGCGGCCGGTGCGCGGGCGCGCGCCGTCAGGCCTCGACCGTGCGGCCGCTGCGCTGGCCGGCAGCCCCGGGGACGGGGGCCGCCGCGTCGTCGCCGAGCTCGATGATCCGGTTGTGCTCGTCGACGTGGACGATGCGGGGCACGTGCGTCTTCACCTCGTCCTCGTCGACCTGCTTGAACGACATGATGATGACCTTGTCGCCCGGGGAGACGAGCCGCGCCGCGGCCCCGTTGATGCCGATCACGCCGGACCCGGCGGGGCCCTCGATCACGTAGGTCGTCAGCCGCGCGCCGTTGTCGATGTCCACCACGTGGACCTGCTCGTTCTCGACGATGTCGGCGGCCTCCATGAGGGTGCGGTCGATCGTGATCGACCCGACGTAGTGGAGATCCGCCTGGGTCACGGTGGCCCGGTGGATCTTGCCGCCGAGCAGGACACGCTGCATCTGATGACCTCCTGGGATGTGTCGGCGCCGCGGGCGTCCGGCCACCCGGTGGGCTCCGGTCGTACCGGCCTCGCGTCAGGCGGTGTCCCCGCCGTCTCCGCGAGCGGCCCGCGACGACGGTCAGGGCGGAAACCTGACAAGGCCACGTGTTTCGCCCCGTAGCTTATGACCCCCGGACGCGTGCCGGACCGCGAGGTGCCCCCGCGTGCGCCCACGGCGTACGGCACGGCGCGCGCGGCCAGATGCCCCCGGCGATGCCCCGGCGGGGTCGCCGTCGGCCGTACGTGCCGGGGGTGAGGCCGGCTCCGGGTGTGCGATCCGCACGTCGCCGGCGCCGTACCGCGCGCCCGGGCAGCGTGATCGCGCGGACCGCGCGCGCCGGCCTGCCCCGCGGACGGCCACCCCGCCGGAGCGGCCACCGGTGCCCGGGACCCGGCGGCACCGGGCCGCGGACGATCACGCTCGTCCCGGCCCTCCGGATCCGGGGCGTCAGCTCCGGTAGCGGGCGGCGAGCTCGGGGCGCTGCCCGCCGAACGCGGCGAGGGAGGCGGCGAAGGCGGCGTCGAGCAGGGAGGGGTCCGCCACGCCGGGCGCGGTCACGGTCTCGCCGAGCTCGAGCCCGCGCAGGCTCGCGGTGACCACGTCCTCGGCCGACATGCGGGGGATGCCGCTGAGGTCGATGCCCTGGCGGGTGTGGAACTCGGTCGCCACGACCCCGGGCAGCAGGGCCTGCACCCGAACCCCGGTGCCCTCCAGCTCGGCGGCGAGGAGCTGCGAGAACGCGAGCAGGTAGGCGAGCGCCCCGCCGTACACCGCGCGCCGGGGTGTGACCGACGACGGCGCGGGACCGCTGAACGCGATCATGCCGCCGACGTTGATGATCGTCCCGGCGCCGCGGTCGAGCATGCCGCCGAGCACCGCCCGGGCGAGCAGGGTGGCGGCGAGGATCTTCACGTTGACCACCTCGGCCGCCCGATGCGCGGGCAGCTCGGCGAACGGCATGTAGTGCGCCACACCGGCGTTGTTGACGAGCAGGTCGACGGGCTCGGCCGCGGCCGTGGCCGCCACCTTCTCGATGCCGTCGGGCGTCGCCAGGTCCGCGGCGAGCGGGCGGACCGTGACGTTCGGGTGGGAGGCGACCAGGTCCGCCAGCCGGGCGGTGTCCCGGCCGACCGCGATCAGGTCGTACCCGTCGGCGGCGAGGCGGTCGGCGAAGGCGCGGCCGATGCCGGAGGTGGCGCCGGTGACCAGGGCGAGTGCGTTCATGCGACGGTTCCTCTCTGCGGGGCCTCACCGGACCCGCTGTCCGATGCGGCCGCCCTCAGTCTCGGCGCGCCGCGCGGATCCCGGCAGTACCCCGGCGATCCTGGGGCCGCCGGGACCAGGGACCGCGGCGGCCGGCCGTGGCGCGGCGGCCGGGATCGGCCGTGCCTGGGGGTGACGGGGCCACCCGGGCACGCGGCCGCCGCGCCTAGGGTGGCGGTATGGCCGACGCGAACCTGCTGGGCGAGTACCTCCGGGCCCGCCGCGAGCTGATCACACCGGAACAGGTCGGGCTGCCGCGGGCCGGGATCCGCCGCGTGCCCGGCCTGCGGCGCGAGGAGGTGGCGATGCTCGCGGGCATCAGCGCGGACTACTACCTGCGGCTGGAGCAGGGCAGGGACCGCAGCCCGTCCCGGCAGGTGCTCGAAGCCCTCGCCCGCGCGCTGCTGCTCGACGACGACGGCACCGAGTATTTGCTGTCCCTCGCCGAGCCCCGGCCGCGCGCGGCCCGCCGGCGGCCCCGCCGGGAGACCGTGCCGCCCGGCATCCGGGTGCTCGTCGACACCATCGGGTTCCCCGCCTTCGTCGAGGGGCGCTACTTCGACGTGCTCGCCGCCAACCAGGCCGCCGCCGCGCTCTCCCCCCGGCTCGTCCCCGGCCGCAACCGGCTGCACGACGTGTTCCTCGATCCCGCCGAGCGGGCGCTCTACCCGGCCTGGGACGAGGTCACCGCCCGCCTGGTCGCCGGGTTCCGCAGCTCCGTCGGGGTCGACGTGCACGACCGGCGGTTCGTGGACCTCGTCGGCAGCCTCCCCATCGCCCAC
>QGUZ01000019.1 GCA_003242605.1 Actinomycetota bacterium | reverse complement strand
GGCGGCCACGGCCACGGTCACGGCCACGGCCACTGATCCGACTCAGCGACGGCTCGGAGACATCCGGAGACGGCCGGGTACGGCTCGCATCCCGCGCGGGGTGCGAGCCGTACCCGTTCCCGGGCGGACCCGGCCGCGGACCCGCCCTGGCGGCCGCTCGGCCGCCCTTCCGCGGCCGGGCCCGCCCGTCCGGGCCCGTGTTCCCCGCGGGGGCCGAACGGGCGGGCCCGCCCGGCCCCCTGGTGCCGGCAGGCCGTACGGCCGGGCGGCCATAGGACCCCCTCCGCGCTCGAATGACCGCTCACCGTACGGCCGATGACACGTACCGTCATGCTCCATCGGCGGCGGTTCGGGCGCAACGTGAGAAGCTGCAAGTGCAGCAAGCTGTATCCGGCCGTAACCAATCGGTTTCTAATGCCCGGACCGGCGGACAAACGGGAGATGTCGAGTTACCATCTCGACACTCTCTGTGACAGATGGAGTCGTTGATGCGCCACGACACTCCGCCGGTGAAAGAGCCATTGCGGCCGCTCGGGCTGAACACGTCCCAGGCCGCCGTCTACACCGCACTGTTACGCCTGCAGCTGGCCCAGACGCCGGAGGTAGCGGCGGCCGTGGACCAGCCCGAGGAACGGGTGAAGCCGGACCTACAGGCCCTGACGAAGCTCGGCGTCGTCGACTCCCACCACGACGGCCGCTACCGCGCCCGGCACCCGGCCGCGGCCCTGAGCCCGCTGATCGCGCAGCGGCTCGAGCAGATCGCCCAGGAAACCCGGCAGATCGAGGAGCTGCTCAGCTCGGTCCGGACGCTCGCCCGCGACTACGACGCCGGCCAGGACTTCCGGTCCGGCCGGCTGACGATCGAGGCGCACAGCGGGGCCGAGGCGCTGCGCACCACCATGGCCGCCGTCGCCCGGGCGACCCCGTCGCCGGAGCTCGTCGCCGTGATCCCGGACCGGCGCACGGTACGCGACATGGCGCGCGCGTACCAGGACGAGTGGCTGCGGGCCCAGCGCGAGGCGCTCGGCTCGGCCCGGGTGATCGCGCCGGTGGGCGCGCCCGCCATCCCCGGGGCGCGGGAGCTGTTCGCGCGGCTCGCCGAGGCGGGCCTGCGGATCCGGTTCCTCGACCGGCCGCCCGGCTGGTACGCGGTGATCGGCGACGAGACGTCCTGGCTGCCGGTCCGGTGGGGCGGCAATCTGCCCGACTGCGCCTACCACTTTCGCCTGGTCCGTTCGCCGCTCATGGTGGCGGTGCTGCGCGCGCTGTTCGAGGAGCTGTGGAACCGGGCCGCGCCGTCGCCCGCGTCCGGCGGCCGGGAGAGCGTGGTCACGGTGCTGCGGCTCGCCGCCCAGGGGCTGCCGGACGAGGTGATCGCCCGTCACCTGGGCGTCTGCGTGCGGACCGTGCGCAGTAGGTTCGCCGAGGCGATAACCGAGCTGGGGGTGCGGTCGCGCTTCCAGGCGGGCGTCGAGGCGGTACGGCAGGGCTGGCTGGACGGGGCGAGCCGATGAGCGGAGCGCCCGGCGTCACGTACGTGAACCGCCGGGCGTCTCGCCGTCGTGCGCTCGTGCCGTCCGCCGGGCTCACCTTCCGATGGAGAGCAGCCCGCCCAGCAAGCCGCCGAGCAGGCCGGTGAGCGGGTCGGAGGCGGGAGCGGCGGGCGCGCTCGCCGCCGCGGCCCGGCCCTGCGCGGCGGGGTCCGCGTGGGCGGCGGGCGTGGCGAGGATGGCGGCACCGGCGCAGGCCGAGAGAACCAGAATGCGACGCAGCATGGCGTTTGCCCCCCATGAAGGATGCGCCCCGGAGCTGCAGGTATCACCGTTCGTATCCGGAGCATGACGGAAAGTGCCAGAATCAGTATTCCACCTGCCGTCACGGTCGCCAACGTCATCCCGGCGCGCGTGGCGGCGCGCTCCGCGGCCCGATCCGGCCGAACGGGGGATTCGATCGGCCGGAGCGGTCGACGAGACACCGGCCGGGCGTCGTAGTGTGGATCCGTGCTGGACGACGTCCCCCGCGATCCGTTCGCGGACGACCCCAACGACCCGGCCGCGATGCTGGGCGAGCTCGACGGTGTCGACCCGCTCACCAGCGCGGAGCGCGAAGAGGCCCTCACCGACCTCGCCGACGTGGAGGTTTTCCGTGCCCTGCTGGAGCCGCAGGGGATCCAGGGCCTCGTGCTGGAGTGCCCGGAGTGCGGTGAGCAGCACTACTTCGACTGGGATCTGCTGCGCGGCAACCTGCGCCAGATGATCGACGAGGGCCGGCCCCAGGTGCACGAGCCGGCCTACCAGCCCGACCCGTCCGCCTATGTGAGCTGGGATTACGCCCGCGGTTACGTGGACGGCGTGATCGACACCGAAGAGAGCCGCTGAGCGGCGCCGCGCGCCCGCGGCCCGGCCCGCCGCGGGCGGGAGGACGCCGTGGGCGCCCGCACCCCGGCCGGTCCCCGGTGGCGTGCCGCCGGATGCGCCCGCGGGGCGCGCTCGCCGCGGCCGCGCCCCGGTCAGGCGATCGACTGGTCGGCGAGCTGCCGCAGCCGGGCGAGCGCCCGGTGCTGCGCGACCCGTACCGCGCCCGCCGACATGCCGAGCACGTTGCCGGTCTCCTCCGCCGACAGCCCGGACACCACCCGCAGCATGAGCAGCTCCCGCTGGGTGTCGGGGAGCCGCGCCAGCAGCTCGCGGGCCTGGGCGGCCTCGGTGTGGCGTACCACGGTCTCCTCCGGGCCGGGTCCATCGTCGGGGCCGTCGGGCAGGTCCTGGGTCGGTACGGCCGAGCGCACCGAGTTGCGCAACGCGTCGGCGACCTTGTGCGACGCGATGCCGAAGACGAACGACGCGAACGGGCGTCCGATGTCCCGGTACCGGGGCAACGCGGCGAGGACGGCGATGCACACCTCCTGCGCCACGTCGTCGGCGATGTGGTAGTGACCGGAAATCCTCCCCAATCGGGCCCGGCAGTATCGGACGACCATCGGGCGCAACTGCGCCAGCAATGCCTCGATCGCGGCGCGATCCCCCTGAACGGCGAGGCTCGTCAGTTCCCGGAGGTCTGATTCCTCCGAAGCCGTCGCGAGCCCCACCTCTGTAACGGCGTCGGCGACGCATCCCTCGGTCACGTTACGCATGATGCCCGCCACGATCGCCGATGTCCGCATATCGGACGGCTACGGATTGGTCACATTGATGCGTCGATCGCGGACGGTAATCCGCCGGACACGATGCCGGGCGAATAAATTACCCGTCCGTTCTATCCGGCGAATATCCCGGCGGTTCCGCCGGTCCGCCCGCAGCGGCATTGCGCGAGACGTTTTCCTTTAACGCGCAATTGCGTGCCGGCGCCGGTGGCGCCCGCGGGCGGGCCCCGCGGCCGCGGCGGCCGGGCCGGCGGGTGAGCCGGGTGCGGCGGGGGAGGACGCCCGGGACGAGATGTGTCCCCCGTCCGGCGCCGGCGTGCGGCTCTCACCGGCCGTCATGGTGCGGTCACCGAGGGTGCGCCGATGGGTGGCGCGGGAGACCCACGCCCCGGCGCGGCGGGAAAGGAATGCGCGGCGGCCGCGGGAATGGCGGCGCGCCGGTATGCGGGCGGGCCCGCCGGTGGGGAAGGCCGTTTCCCGCCCACGGCGCGGGCCGCGCAATAATCCCGTTATCGCCCGCCGTGTGTTTCCCGCCGCATATGCGGGCCCCTGCGAATGATTTCCGGAGAAGAACGGCTCCGGCGGCCGGCGAGCGCCACGGCCCGGGGTGGCCGCCGGGCGCCCGGCGGGCATTAAGCGGCCGTGCGACGAATTGTGACCCGCGTGGGCTTGAAATGGTCACCTTTACGGGTTTCGGTGCGGCCGCGGGCGGGCGCCGCGGGCACCGCCGCCCGTGTCCCGGAGGTGTCCCGCCCGCGTCGGTGGCGGGCCCGCCGCGCGCCGCGGACCCGTGCCCGCCGGGGTTTCGGTCGCGCCGCCGGACCCGGCGCGCCCGGGACGCCCCGGCGGAATCCCGGCCGGGGCGGCGGCGTTGCCGAGGTGAGGCGCCGCGCCACGCGGGGCCCGGGACGACGGCGCGGACGGGCGCGGGCGGGGCCTCCGGATGACCGGGATCATGGCCCCGCGGGATCGACCGCGTGATCGTCAGCTTGGGTCGTCGATCCGGATCGTCGGCCTCGATCGGCACGTCGCGGCCGCCCACCGGCGCGGCCTGCGGTCGCCCGGTGCGTACGGCGGGCCGCGGCGGGCCCGCCGCGGGCGGCGGCCGCGGCCGGGGCGGCCCCGGTACCGGCCCTGTACCGGCAAGGCGGCCGGTGACCGGCCACTAGACTGAGCCAGGGGCTCGGCGGCCCCATCACGGCGATAGGGGGTTGCGGATGGCGAGATTCACCGAGCCGGGGTTGACGTTCGACGACGTACTTCTCGTCCCGGCCTATTCCGATCTGCAGCCGGGTGAGGCCGACACGACCACGCGGCTCTCCCGCAATATCACCCTGCGCATCCCGCTGATCTCCGCGGCGATGGACACCGTGACCGAGGCGCGGATGGCGGTCGCGATGGCCCGGCAGGGTGGCATCGGCATCCTCCACCGCAACCTGTCCATCGAGGAGCAGGCCCAGCAGGTCGATCTTGTCAAGCGCTCCGAGGCCGGGATGGTGACCAACCCGGTCACCTGCTCGCCCGACGACACCCTCGCCGAGGTGGAGCGGCTGTGCGCCCGCTACCGGATCTCCGGCCTCCCCGTGGTCGACTCCTCCGGCGTGCTCGTCGGCATCGTCACCAACCGCGACATGCGGTTCGAGACCGACCAGAGCCGCCCGGTGCGCGAGGTGATGACCCCGATGCCGCTGGTGACGGCCCCGGTCGGGGTCTCCCGTGAGGAGGCGTTCCGGCTGCTGCGCACGAACAAGGTGGAGAAGCTCCCGATCGTCGACTCGGGCAACCGGCTGCGCGGCCTGATCACCGTCAAGGACTTCACCAAGAGCGAGCAGTACCCGCTCGCCACCAAGGACTCCGACGGGCGCCTCCGGGTCGGCGCCGCGGTCGGCGTGAGCGGCGACGCCGAGGAGCGCGTCAAGGCTCTCGTCGAGGCCGGCGTCGACGTGATCGTCGTGGACGTCGCGCACGGCCACTCGCGCGGCATGTGCGAGATGGTCGCCAAGATCAAGGCGAACACGAACATCGACGTGATCGGCGGCAACGTCGCCACCCGCGCCGGCGCCCAGGCGCTGATCGACGCGGGCGTCGACGCGGTGAAGGTGGGCGTCGGGCCCGGCTCGATCTGCACCACCCGCGTGGTGGCGGGCGTCGGCGCCCCGCAGGTGACCGCGATCCACGAGGCCTCGCTCGCCGCCGGCCCGGCGAACATCCCGGTGATCGGCGACGGCGGCCTGCAGTACTCCGGCGACATCGCCAAGGCGATCGCCGCGGGCGCCGACTCGGTGATGCTCGGCAGCCTGCTCGCCGGCTGCGAGGAGTCGCCGGGTGAGCTGATCTTCGTCAACGGCAAGCAGTACAAGGCGTACCGCGGCATGGGGTCGCTCGGCGCGATGCGCAACCGCGAGCGCGGCGGCACCTCGTTCAGCAAGGACCGCTACTCGCAGGGCGACGTGTCCGACGAGGAGATGCTCATTCCCGAGGGCATCGAGGGGCAGGTGCCGTACCGCGGGCCGGTGGCGGCCGTGGCGCACCAGCTCGTCGGCGGCCTGCGCCAGGCGATGTGGTACACCGGCTCCCGCACCATCGAGGAGCTGCGCACCAAGGGGCTGCTGATGCCCATCACGGTCGCGGGCCTCAAGGAGAGCCACCCGCACGACATCATCATGACCGTCGAGGCCCCCAACTACCACAGGCGCTGAGCGGCCGCGGGCGCCGGGAACGGCGCCGGGGACGGGTACGGCGAGCGCGGACGGAAGATCGGAGAGCGAGCAGATGAGCCAGGTGGAGATCGGGCGCGGCAAGACCGGCCGGCGGGCCTACGCGCTGGAGGAGATCGGCATCGTGCCCGCGCGGCGCACCCGGGACCCGGAGGAGGTGTCGATCACCTGGCAGATCGACGCCTACCGGTTCGACATGCCGCTCGTGGCGAGCCCCATGGACAGCGTGGTCTCCCCGGCCACGGCGATCCAGATCGGCAAGCTGGGCGGGCTCGCCGTACTCGACCTGGAGGGGCTGTGGACCCGGTATGAGGACCCCACGCCGCTGCTGGAGGAGGTCGCCACGCTGCCCCAGGAGCAGGCGACCAAGCGGCTCCAGGAGATCTACAACGCCCCGATCAGCGACGAGCTGATCGGCCGCCGCATCGAGGAGATCCGCGAGGCGGGGGTGACCACCGCGGCCCGCCTCTCCCCGCAGCGCACGGTCCAGCACTACAAGACCGTGATCGAGGCCGGGGTCGACATCTTCGTGATCCGCGGCACCACGGTCTCGGCCGAGCACGTGTCCGGCCGGGCCGAGCCGCTCAACCTCAAGCAGTTCATCTACGAGCTCGACGTCCCGGTGATCGTCGGCGGCTGCGCCACCTACACCGCCGCGCTCCACCTGATGCGCACCGGCGCGGCCGGCGTGCTCGTCGGCTTCGGCGGCGGCTCCGGCCACACCACCCGCACCGTGCTCGGCGTGGCGGTGCCGATGGCGACCGCGATCGCCGACGTGGCCGCGGCCCGGCGCGACTACCTCGACGAGTCCGGCGGCCGGTACGTGCACGTGATCGCCGACGGCGGCATGCGGCTGTCCGGCGACATCGCCAAGGCGATCGCGTGCGGCGCGGATGCGGTGATGGTCGGCTCCCCGCTCGCCCGCGCCGTGGAGGCCCCCGGCCGGGGCTACCACTGGGGTTCGGAGGCCCACCACCCCGAGCTGCCGCGCGGCGCCCGGGTGCACGTGGGCACGATCGGCACGATCGAGCAGATCCTGTACGGGCCGAGCACGCTCGCCGACGGTTCGATGAACCTGCTCGGCGCGCTCAAGCGCACCATGGCCACCGCGGGCTACTCCGACCTGAAGGAGTTCCAGCGGGTCGAGGTCGTGGTCGCCCCGCACATCGGCTCCTGACCCGGCGTCCCGGACGGGGCGGGCCGGCGGCCCGCCCCGGCACGACGGTCAGGCCGGCGGCACCACCCAGGCCCCGCGCCGCATCACGCCCTCGACCGCCAGGTCGGCCGAGAGCACGACGAGGTCGGCGTCCTTGCCCACGTCGATCGAGCCGATGCGGTCGTCGAGGCCGAGCACCCGCGCGGGCGTGAGGCTCGCCGCCCGCGCCGCCTCCGGCAGGCCGAGCCCGACCTTCTGCACGGTACGGCGGAACGCCGTGTCCATGGTGAGCGTGCTGCCCGCGATCGCCCCGCCCTCGACGATGCGGGCCACGCCGTCCGTCACCCGCACCGCCATCGACCCGAGCGTGTACTCGCCGTCGCCGAGCCCGGCGGCGGCCATCGCGTCGGTGACCAGCGCCACCCGGTCCGGCCCGGCCGCGGCCCAAGCGAGCCGCAGCATCGCCGGGTGCACGTGCACGCCGTCGTTGATCAGCTCGACCGTGACCCGCTCGTCCTCCAGCAGCGCGGCGACCGGGCCCGGCTCGCGGTGGTGCAGCGGCGGGAGCGCGTTGAACAGGTGGGTGGCGACGGTGGCCCCGGCCCCGATGCCCGCGATCGTCTGCGCGTAGTCCGCGTCGCTGTGCCCGAGGGCCGCGATCACCCCGCAGTCCGCCGCCCGGCGGATCACCTCGGCGGCGCCGGGCAGCTCGGGGGCGATGGTGAGCATGCGCACGTGACCGCGCCCGGCCGCGACGAGGCTGGCGAGCTCCGCCGCGTCGGGGTCGCGCAGCTGCGCGGGGTCGTGCGCGCCGCACTTCGCCGGGGAGATGTAGGGGCCCTCCAGGTGGACGCCCGCGAGGATGCCGTCGTCACACAGCTCGGCGAGCACGGCCACGGCCCGCGCGAGGTCGCCTGGGGCGCCGGTGACGAGGCTCGCGACGGCGGTGGTGGTGCCGTGGCGCAGGTGGAATTCGGCCGCCCGCGCCGCCTGCTCGGCGTCCCCCGCCGGGAAGGAGCCGCCCGCGCCGCCGTGGTTGTGGATGTCCACGAAGCCGGGCACCAGGTACCGGCCCGCGAGGTCGACGCCGTCCCGCGGCGCCGCGCCGTACCCGACGTGGGTGATGCGCCCGTCCTCGATCGTCAGCCAGCCCTCCCGCACCTCGTCGGTGCGGACCAGCCGGGCGTTCACGAGTGTCATGCCCATGGGTCAAGCATCACAGAACCGCGCGGCCGCTCGTGCGGTGGGCGGTGTGCGGCGGATCACGGGCGGGCGCGGCCGGTCGAACGGGATTCGACGACGGCGGCGGGGTAAAAGGACAGTACCGACAAGCCTGAACAGAGGGGTAAGGGCGCCGAGCTGGACATATCGGAAGAACGGCTAGGGACGGACCGCCACGACAAGGGGGCACGATGACGGTGCGGATGGGTACGGCAAAGCTCGGCCCGGCGGAGCGGTCGGCGGCGCTCGCGCACATGGCGGCGGAGGAGCTCGACGTGGTCGTGGTGGGCGGCGGCGTGGTGGGTGCCGGCGTCGCCCTCGACGCGGTGACCCGCGGCCTCACCGTCGGCCTCGTCGAGGCCCGCGACTTCGCCTCGGGCACCTCGTCCCGCTCCTCCAAGCTCATCCACGGCGGCCTGCGCTACCTCGAGCAGTACAACTTCGACCTGGTGCGCGAGGCGCTGCAGGAGCGGTCGCTGCTGCTCCAGCGCATCGCCCCGCACCTGGTGCGGCCGGTGCCGTTCCTGTTCCCGCTCACCCACCACGTGTGGGAACGCTTCTACGTCGGGTCGGGGCTGGTGCTGTACGACTCGCTCGGCTTCACCCCGGGGGTCCCCCGGGGCGTGCCGGGCCACCGCCACCTGTCCCGGCGCCGCGCGCTGCGCCTCGCCCCGGCGCTGAAGCGCTCGGCGTTCACCGGCGCGGTGCTCTACTGGGACGCCCAGGTCGACGACGCCCGGTACGTGGTCACGCTGCTGCGCACCGCCGCCGCGTACGGCGCGCACATCGCCTCCCGCACCCAGATGATCGGCTTCCTGCGCGAGGGCGAGCGGGTCACCGGCGTGCGGGTGCGGGACCTGGAGAGCGGCGACGAGTACGACGTGCGCGCCCGGCAGGTGGTGAACGCGACCGGCGTGTGGACCGACGAGATCCAGGAGCTCGTCGGCGGCCGGGGCAGCATCCACGTGCGCGCCTCCAAGGGCATCCACCTCGTGGTGCCCCGCGACCGCATCCACTCCTCGACCGGGATCATCCTGCGCACCGAGAAGTCGGTGCTGTTCGTGATCCCGTGGGGCCGCCACTGGATCATCGGCACCACCGACACCCCCTGGGACCTCGACCGCAGCCACCCGGCCGCGTCCCGGGCCGACATCGACTACGTGCTCGAGCGGGTCAACGCGGTGCTGTCGGTGCCGCTCACCCGCGACGACGTCGAGGGCGTGTACGCGGGGCTGCGGCCGCTGCTCGCCGGGGAGTCCGACGAGACCTCCAAGCTGTCCCGGGAGCACGTGGTGACCCACCCGGTACCCGGCCTGGTCATGGTCGCCGGGGGCAAGTACACCACCTACCGGGTGATGGCCCGCGACGCGGTCGACGCGGTGGCGCACGGCCTCGACCAGCTCGTGCCGCCGTCCTGCACCGACCGCATCCCGCTGCTCGGCGCGGACGGCTACCCCGCGCTGTGGAACGCCCGCTACCGCATCGCCGAGCGCGCCGGCCTGCACGTCGCCCGCATCGAGCACCTGCTGCACCGGTACGGCTCGCTCATCGACGAGGTGCTCGACCTCATCGAGGCCGACCGCTCGCTCGCCGAGCCGCTCGACGGCGCGGACGACTACCTGCGGGCCGAGATCGTGTACGCGGCCACCCACGAGGGCGCCCGGCACCTGGAGGACGTGCTCTCCCGGCGCACCCGGATCTCCATCGAGACCTTCCACCGCGGCACCGGGGTGGCGCAGGAGGTCGCCGAGCTGCTCGCCGGGCCGCTCGGCTGGGACGGCGACCAGATCAAGCGCGAGGTGGAGTACTACGCCAAGCGGGTGGAGGCCGAGCGCCTCTCCCAGGAGCAGGACACCGACCAGGAGGCCGACGCGATCCGCCTCGGCGCGCCGGAGATCGTGCCGGTCGCGGTGCCGGGGCGGCGATCGGTGAGCTGAGCGCGAGGCACCGGGCACGGCCCCGTAAACTTGGGGTTCCACCCCGAGATGCAGGAAAGGGTCGTCCCGGTGTCTGATTTCGACACGGTCCTTGTGGTCGATTTCGGAGCGCAGTACGCGCAGCTGATCGCGCGTCGGGTACGCGAATGCCACGTCTACTCCGAGATCGTCCCGTCGACGACGCCCGTGTCGGAGCTGCTCGCCCGCCGCCCGAAGGCGATCATCCTCTCCGGCGGCCCGTCCTCGGTGTACGCCGAGGGCGCGCCGCGGGTGCCCGCCGAGCTGTTCGCCGCGGGCGTGCCGATCTTCGGCATCTGCTACGGCTTCCAGGCGATGGCCCAGGCGCTCGGCGGCACGGTGGCGCGGACCGGCGTCGCCGAGTTCGGCCGCACCCCGCTGCGGGTGGCGCAGGAGGGCGTGCTGTTCGCCGGGCTGCCCGCCGAGCAGACGGTGTGGATGTCGCACGGCGACAGCGTCACCGTCGCCCCCGAGGGGTTCACGGTGACCGCGAGCACCGAGGCGACCCCCGTCGCCGCGATGGAGGCGCCCGAGCGCGGCCTGTACGGCGTGCAGTTCCACCCCGAGGTGCTGCACAGCGAGCACGGCACCGCGGTGCTCAAGCGCTTCCTCGACGCGGCCGGCTGCCGTCCCACCTGGACGATGCTCAACATCGTCGAGGACGCGGTGGAGAAGGTGCGCGAGACGATCGGCCCGAACGGCCGGGCGATCTGCGGGCTGTCCGGCGGGGTCGACTCGGCGGTGGCCGCCGCGATCGTGCAGCGGGCCATCGGCGACCGGCTCACCTGCGTCTTCGTCGACCACGGGCTGCTGCGCAAGGGCGAGGCCGAGCAGGTCGAGCGCGACTTCGTCGCCGCCACCGGGGTGAAGCTGCGCGTGGTGGACGCCGCCGACCGCTTCCTCAAGGCGTTGGCCGGGGTGACCGACCCCGAGGAGAAGCGCAAGATCATCGGGCGCGAGTTCATCCGGGTGTTCGAGGACGAGCAGCGGGCGATCATCGCCGCCGCGGACGCGCCGGTCGACTTCCTCGTGCAGGGCACGCTCTACCCGGACGTGGTGGAGTCCGGCGGCGGCACCGGCACCGCGAACATCAAGTCGCACCACAACGTCGGCGGCCTGCCGGACGATTTGAAGTTCACCCTCGTCGAGCCGCTGCGCACGATGTTCAAGGACGAGGTGCGCCGGGCCGGCGAGGAGCTCGGCCTGCCCCCGGCGATCGTGTGGCGGCAGCCGTTCCCCGGCCCCGGCCTCGCGATCCGGATCGTCGGCGAGGTCACCCGGGAGCGGCTCGACATCCTGCGCGAGGCCGACGCGATCGCCCGCGAGGAGCTGTCCCGGGCCGGGCTCGACCGGGAGATCTGGCAGTGCCCGGTGGTCCTGCTCGCCGACGTCCGCTCGGTGGGCGTGCAGGGCGACGAGCGCACCTACGGCCACCCGATCGTGCTGCGCCCGGTCACCAGCGAGGACGCGATGACGGCCGACTGGGCGCGGGTGCCGTACGACGTGCTGGAGCGCATCTCCACGCGGATCACCAACGAGGTCCGCGAGATCAACCGGGTCGTGCTCGACGTGACGAGCAAACCGCCGGGCACGATCGAATGGGAGTGATTTGACACACACTCGCCCCGTTTTGCCAAGAGGCGGAGTTTGATCGACCTCGCCGGGGTAACTTGGGGTAGGTGCCTGAGACGACTCCCAGCAGCGCCGCTCAGACAACCGCCCCCTCCGTCGCGACCGGCACCGGCCGGCCGCGATTGGCTTGGCTGGACGCGTTGCGCGGGATCGGGGCGATGGCCGTGGTCGCCGAGCACATGCTGCAGTGGACGGCGCCGTCGCTGCGGCCGTACTGGTTCAATCTCGGCATGTACGGCGTCCTGGTCTTCTTTCTCGTCAGCGGCTACATCATCCCCAGGTCCCTGGAGCATCGGGGCGACGTGCGCACCTTCTGGGTGAGCCGGCTGTTCCGGCTCTACCCGATCTACCTGCTCGTGATCGCCGTCGCGCTCGCCACGGCGTACTGGATGCCGATCCGGCCCGCGGTGCAGCGCGACATCTCCGCGGTCGCGGCCCACATCACCATGCTCATGGACGTGGTGGACGGCGCCGGGGTGGTGGACACCATGTGGACCCTCTCCTACGAGATGGTCTTCTACCTGCTCGTCACCGCCCTGTTCACGGCCGGGCTGCACCGCCGCAGCGGGCCGATCGCGATCGGGTTCGGCGTGGTGGCGGTCGGGACCGGCCTGGTGGTCACCGCGCCGCTGCTGCCCGGCCCGCCCGCGGCCGTGGTCTCCGCGGTCGTCTTCGTCGCCGGGCTCGCCTGCCTGATCGGCGGCCGGTGGCGGGTGCCCGCCGCGTACCTGCTCGGCGCCATGGCGCTGGTGCTGCTGCTCACCGGCGCCCGGGTGATCTGGTTCGGCGCGGCGATCCTCGCGGTGATGTTCGCGGGGACCGCGATCTACCGGTGGGAGCGCGGTGAGGGCACGCTGTGGCCGGTGGCCGCGGTGGCGGTGCTCGTCGGCGTCGCGCCGGTGTGGGCGATCCAGGCCGGGTGGTGGTGGGTGCAGCCGGGCCCCTGGCTGACCACGCTCGCGCTGTCCGCGGCGACGTTCGCCGGGGCGATGGCGCTGCGGAACCGGCGGGTGCCGCGGGTGCTCGTCTGGCTGGGCCTGATCAGCTACTCGGTCTACCTGCTGCACCACCCGGTGCTGCGGTGGGTGCCGGAGATCATGGGCGACGTGCGCACCGCGGACGCGGTCGTGCAGGCCGCGGTGATCGCCGGGTACCTGGCGGTGACGCTCGCGCTGAGCCGGCTCACCTACGGGCTGGTCGAGCTGCCGATGCAGCGGCTCGGCCGCCGCGTCGGCGCGCGGCTCGCTCAGCGCGGGAAGCTCGCCCCCGGCGTGAGCCTGCCGGGGCCGGCGAGGGCCGAGACCGTCACGAACCGGTAGCCCCGCTTGCGCAGCTCGCGCAGCACGCGCGGCATCGCCCGCACCGTGTGCGGCACCACGTCGTGCATGAGGATCACCGCGTTCGGCTTGGCGAGCCGCAGCACGGTGTCTTCGATCTTGCGGGTGTCGCGCAGCGACCAGTCGAGGGTGGTGCCGGTCCACAGCACCTGCGCGAGCCCGTGCTCCTTGGCCGCGGCGCGGACCCGGGCGTCGGTGTGGCCGTACGGCGGCCGCATGATCCGCGGGCGCTTCCCCGTCGCGCGGCGGATCACGTCCTGGGTACGGCTCAGCTCGGCGGCGAGGTCGAAGTCGGGGAGCGCGGGCAGCGACTCGTGCCCGTAGGAGTGGTTGCCGATCTCGTGGCCCTCCCGGGCGATGCGCCGGGCGAGCTTCGGCCGCTCCGCGACCCGCTTGCCGACGAGGAAGAACGTCGCCTTGGCCCGGTGTTTGCGCAGCGTGGCGAGCAGCCGCGCGGTGTACGGCCCCGGGCCGTCGTCGAAGGTGAGCGCGATGCACTTCACCTTGGCGCAGTCCACCCGCGTGGCGGCGCCGGACGCCTGCGCGGCCGGTGCGGCGGCGGAGGCGGGCCGGGCGGCGGCCGCGGGCGCGGCCGCGGAGGCCTGCGCGGGGAGCGGGAGCGCGGCGGGGGCCGACGCGAAGGCGGCGAGCGCGAGCGCGGCGAGGGGGCGCTTGGTCATGGTCGTGATCATTCCACGGGGACACGGGGAACGGGAACCGCGCCCGGGGCGTCCGGGCCGGTGCCGCGGGCTCCCGGGCGCGCGCTCCGGCCGAAAGGCACGGCCGGGCCGGCCGCGGCGGCGCCGCGCCGCGGCCCGGGCGCGGAGGACGCGCGGGGGAGGGCCGCGGCGGAGCGCCGCATGCGCGATGCCGCCCGCCCGCTCAGTGCTGGTACGGGACGAGCGGCGAGTCCGAGGAGTCGATCGTGGCGTCCTCCGGCCACACCTCGCCCGGCTGCAGCTTGGTCCGGCCGCGCACCAGCGTGTCCACGGTCACCACGTGGAAGCCCTTCTTCTTCAGCGCGGTGAGCAGGCGGGGCATCACGTCTACTGTGGCGTCCACCCAGTCGTGCATGAGCACGACCGAGTCACGCCGGGCGCCCTTGAGCACCTCCCGGTAGATCGCCTTCTGGTCCCGGCTCGCCCAGTCGTGCGAGGCGGTGTTCCACAGCACGATCGGCAGCCCGAGCTCCTTGGCGACCTCCTGCACCTGGTCGTTGTAGAGGCCGTACGGCGGCCGCAGCGTGGTCGGGTACTTGCCGGTCAGCTTGTGCACCAGCTCCTGGGTCCGGACGATCTCCGACTTGATCTCCGACTCCTTGATCTTGGTGAAGTCGGGGTGGCGGTAGCTGTGGTTGCCGAGCTGGTGCCCCTCCTTCGCGATGCGCTTGGCCAGCTCGGGCCGCGCCTTGACGTACTGGCCCTCGAGGAAGAACGTCGCCTTGACGTTGTGCTTCTTGAGGGTGTCGAGCAGCGCGCCCACCCGCTTGCCGGGCCCGTCGTCGAAGGTGAGCGCGATGCACTTCACCTTCGCGCAGTCGACCTGCTGGGCCTTCTTGGTCTTCTCGGTCTTCTTGGCGGTCGCCGCCGAAGCCTTGGCCGAATCCTTGGTGGTTCCGGTGCCCGCCCCCGGGTCGGCGGCGGAGCTCCACGCGGGGGCCGTGGGTGCGCAGACCGCGGCGATCAGTGCGAGACACGTCGCGAGCCTGATCGGCTGTCGCATGACGGAACTCCTCGGGCGTAACTCGGGACTCTTTGCTGCCTTTACGGCACTTTGTTCACTTTGATAGGCCCAGCATCCTACCTTTCCCACGGAGCGCGCGTCGGGAAGTACGCCTCGAGGAAGCTGTGCAGCAGCGCGTCCTGCTCCGGCGTGGTCGGGGCGGTGTCGTTGAGGCAGAACGTGTCGTGCTGCCGCAGCGCGAGCATGTTCCGCATCTTGCGCCGCGCCCGGTGGAGCGCGAGGTCGACGTAGGTGTACTCGATCGTCCCCGGTACGGCCCGCCCGGTGAGGTAGGCGTAGTAGTGGGCGAGCGAGGACACCACCGAGATGTCGGTGCAGTCCCGGAACCGGTGCGACGCCGTGGCCCGGAACTCCGCGGCGTACCGCTCCTCCAGCTCGGCGAGCAGGCTGCGCCGCAGCGCGTACGGCGCGTGCCGCATCTTCAGCGTCAGCGTGCGGCCGGTGAGCTCCTCCAGCAGCCGCCGGTTGTTCATCCCGGCCGCGTGCACCGGCGACTCCTCGGTCTCCGGCGAGCCGAACGGCACCGGCACCGCCGACGGGAAGAACCGGGTGATGCCGTTCGCCTCGAAGAACGTGCTCGGCGGCAGCGGGCGGCCGAGGAAGAAGTCGTCGTTGAGGTAGAGGAAGTGCTCGCTGAGCCCGTCGATGTGGTGGAGCTGGGTCTCGATCGCGTGCGAGTTGAACACCGGGAGCACCGACGGGTCGGTGAAGATCTCCTTGTGGTCGACGACGGTGACGTCCGGATGGTCGGTGTCGAGCCACTCCGGGCACTGGCCGTCGGTGACGATCCACACGTGCCGGATCCACGGCGCGCACATGTGCAGCGAGCGCAGCGAGTAGCGCAGCTCGTCCCGGCTGGTGAACCGGGCCGCGCCCGCCGCCAGCTCGGTGAGCCGGCCCGCCTCGGCGAGCGCCGCGTCCCGCCGGGCCCGCCACGCCGGGTCGGAGCCGTCCACCCAGGTGTAGACCGCGTCGATCGGGAAGTCGATGTCGTCGACGTGCCGCACGGTGAACTCGCGCCGGGTGCGGTACCGCCGCGGGCCGCGCCGCGCCGGGGAGACGAGCGGGTTGAACAGGTCCTCGGTGCCCTCCACCGGCGGCTCGTCCGCGGGCAGCGTGCGCGTGGTCGGGTTCGGCCGCGGGGCGACGAGCAGGTTCGGCCCCTCGCTCGGCCAGAACTCCAGGTCGCAGCCGTACTCGGGGCCGAGCACGAGGGTGCCCGACGGGCTGACGAAGTACCCGGCCACCCGGACCGCGGTGGCGGTGCGCAGCTCCGGCAGCGCGCGGCGCAGCAGCCGGGCCGGCTTCTCCGGGCCGGTGCCGACGTACAGCGGCCCGGCGTCCCCGGACGCGGTCCCGGCGGCCTCGGCGAGCGCGGCGAGCGCCCGGGACCGGTGCACCGCGGGCACGCCCACGGCGGGCGGCTGCCCGGCGAGCGGCCGGACGCAGAAGTACGGCACGTCCGCCCGCTCCAGCACCGCGCACACCAGGTCGAGGTTCTCCCGCATCGCCTGCAGCGGGCAGGCGTCCTCTCGCACCCGTGCCGGGCGCATGCCCTCGGGGGTCCGGACCAGGACCAGCCCGCCGGGCAGCCGGCGGGACCGCAGGCCGAGGAGCAGCCTTCGGGCGGGCCTGACCCCGCGATGGTAGATCCTGCGGGCCCGGCGCACCGCTTTGCGCATCTGTCCCTCCACAACGCTGAGTGACAGAAATGTAGCTTAGGGCGATCGGCGCAGGTTCCGTGGTTGAGGGAAAACGGAGGCGGCGGTCAGGACTGGGTCAAGAGATCGCAACGAGACGGCCCGATCGTCACCGAAGGTCGACGCATGGCCACGAACGGTGGCCATTCTTACCTTCATGGCGGCCTTCACGATCGACGATGTCAAGGCGGTACGTAAACCGCGGGATTCCTGGTGGACGGTGTTCCTGGTGGATCCCGTGGCGTGCCGGCTCACCCTCTTCATCGCCAACCACACGTCGCTCACCCCCAACGGGGTGACCCGGCTGTCCATCCTCCTCGGCCTCGCCTCGGCCGCCTGCTTCGGCGCCGGATGGCTCCCCGCCGGGGCGGCGCTGTTCTACCTGAGCTTCCTGGTGGACTGCGTGGACGGCAAGCTCGCGCGGCTCAAGGGGAACGGCACCCCGTTCGGGCTGTGGCTCGACTACGTGGGCGACCGGCTGCGGGTGGCCTGCTGTGCCGCGGGCCTGGGCTACGGGCAGTACGCCGCGACGGGGGAGGCGGCGTACCTGCTCATGGCCGGGGCGGTGATCGTGCTCGACCTGTTCCGGTACATCAACGGGCCGCAGCTCAAGCGGGTGCGCGAGGCCAGCCGGCAGCAGGCCCGCGCCGCCGCCGAGGCCCGCTGGTCGGCCGAGTGCGTGTTCGTCGAGGACATCCTCAGCCGTGCCCCGCAGACCGGGGTACGCGACCTGCTCGCGGGCGGCGCGCTGCCGTACGGCATGGTGCCGCAGCCGGCCCGGCCGGGCGACGCCGCGCCGGGCGACCGGACGGGTGACCCGCGCGATCCGCGCGGCGGCCGGGCCGCGGGGGCCGGCCCGGAGCGCGCGGACGCGGCGGCCGGCCACGGCGGGCAGACCGGGCCGGTCGTCGTGCGCCGGGTCGAGTCGGGGGAGGCGCCCAGCGACGGGCGGCCGCTCATCGACCTGTACGCCCGGTTCCGCGCCCGGTTCCCCTGGTACGACCGGGTGCGCCGCACCCTCGCCCGGCACCGGGTGCGCACCCACGTGGTGAGCGGCATCGAGTACCACGCGCTGGTGTTCGTGATCGCCCCGCTCATCGGCCCGGCCGCGCTGCTGCCCGCCGTGGTCGCGGGCAGCCTGCTGCTCCTGCTCTTCGAGGCGGTGCTCGTCTACCGCATGTGGCTCGTCTCCCGGGAGCTCGCCAACGTCACCGCGGCGCCGCACCCCACCCACGTGATCACCGGCCCGCTGCCCGGCGAGGCGGCGGACGAGGCCGAGGCCCGGACGGCGGCCGATCACGCCGCGGACCGGAGGGAGGGCGTCTGTGCCTGAGCAGGACCGGCCCTTCTTCATCGTGGGCTGCCCGCGCTCGGGCACCACGCTGCTGCAGCTCATGCTGCACGCCCACCCGCGCCTCGCGATCCCGCCGGAGACCCGCATCCTCGTGCACGCCTACAACCGGCGGCTGCGGTTCGGCGACCTGTCGGAGCGGCGCAACCGCGAGGCGCTCGCCGAGTGGATCGCGAGCAGGCCGCGGCTGCAGTTCGGCGACCTCGGGATCGACGCCGCGACGTTCGTCGAGCGGGCCGGCGACGGCCCGGGCACGCTCGGCTCGGTGCTCGAGATCGTCTACCGCATGTACGCCGAGCGGCACGGCAAGCCGCGCTGGGGCGACAAGCGCCCGCCGTACATCCGGCACATCGACGCGATCGTGCGGATGTTCCCGGACGCCCAGTTCATCCACCTGATCCGGGACCCGCGGGACTGTGTGGCCTCGCTGAAGGAGATGCCGTGGTTCCGCGGCACCACCGCCGAGGCGGCGCACCGCTGGGCGGAGGCGATCGACCTCGGCCGCCGCGCCGCGCGCCGGCTGCCCGCCGGCGGCTACATCGAGATCCAGTACGAGCGGCTCACCGCGGACCCGCGCGGCACGCTCACCGAGCTGTGCGCGTTCCTCGGTGAGGAGTTCGACGAGGCGATGCTCGAGCCGAGCCAGGTCGCCGACGTCGTGCCGAGCCACAAGCACTGGCACCGCAACGTGCGCCGCGAGGTGATGACCGGGCGCGCCGGGAGCTGGACCCGCCGGCTGGAGCCGTGGGAGGCCGGGCTGTGCGAGGCGGTGCTGGGGGAGCGCATGGCCGCGTACGGCTATGAGCCGACCGGCGCGCCCCGCCCGGAGCGGGCGGTGCGCCGCGAGTACCGCAAGGTGGCGGCGCGGGCCCGGCGGCGGCTGCGCTACGACGCGATCCGCGACCGGCTGATCCGGCTGCGCGAGCCGAACCCGGTCGCGTCACAGCTCGATGTCACCACGCCGAACCGCGCGCCAGAACTCATACGGGGGAAGTGAATCGTGTTCGAGTCGGACCGGCCGATCTTCATCATCGGGTGCCCGCGCTCCGGGACCACGCTGCTGCAGCTCATGCTGCACTCCCACCCGCGCATCGCGGTGGCGCCGGAGACCCGCTTCGTCATCCCGGCGTACTTCCACCGCAAGGTCTACGGGGACATGCGGGAGCCGGAGAACCGGCGGCGGCTCGCCCAGTGGATCGCGACCGGCAAGGGGACGAAGTTCCACGAGCTCGGCCTCGACCGGGACGAGTTCGTCACGGCGGCGGTGCACGCGCCCGGCAGCCTCGGCTCGGTGATCGGCACCGCGTTCGCGGAGTACGCGCGGCGGTTCGGCAAGCCGCGCTGGGGGGACAAGCGGCCCAGCTACTTCCAGCACGTCGGCACGCTCCGCCGCATGTTCCCGGACGCCCAGTTCATCCACCTCATCCGCGACGGGCGGGACTGCGTGGCCTCGCTGAAGGAGATGCCGTGGTACCGCGGCAACGTCTACACCGCGGTGGCGAACTGGGCGGACGCGATCGACTTCGGCCGCAGGCACGCGGCCGAGCTGCCCAAGGACGCCTACTTCGAGCTGCGCTACGAGGACCTCACCGCCGACCCGGAGGGCGCGCTGCGCGCGCTGTGCACCTTCCTCGGCGAGGAGTACGACCCGGCCATGCGCGACCAGCGCGAGGTGGCGTCGCAGGCGGTGCCGCCGCACAAGGTGTGGCACCGCAACACTCACCGCGAGGTGAACCGCTCCCGGGTCGGCAGCTGGGCGAACCGGCTGGAGCCGTGGGAGGTCTCGCTGTGCGAGACGGTGCTCGGCGAGCGGCTCACCGCCCTCGGCTACGAGCTGTCCGGCGCGCCGCGCGCGTCCCGGGAGCACGTGTCGAAGTACCGCGCGGCGGCCTGGCGGCGGCGCCGGGCGCGCTGGAAGCGCGAGGCCCGCGACCGGGTCAGCCGGCTGCGCGAGCCGGGCCCGGTGGCCGCCATGCTCACCCGCTACCAGCGTCTCCACTGCGTGCCGGCCTGACCTGCGGGCAGGCCGCTCACCGCGGCCCGCTCCGCCGCCGCGGCCCGCCCTTCGCCGCATCCGCCGGGCGCACGGCTCCCCGCGAAAGTTGGCGCTGTCGCGCACGTTTTGCGGGCGAAGTCTGTGACGCATCTATAAAGCCGACTTCTGCTGTGTTTTGGGAGGCTTTTCGGCGGAACCTTGGGCGAAGGAGCGGGCCATGACCGATAAGCACGCTCGGCCGAGCCTGGCCGACCGCTACCTGCTGGAAGCCGGGACGGTCCACCTCACCGGGATTCAGGCACTGGCCAGACTGCCCATCGACGCCCGGCGCGCCGACCGGCGGGCCGGGCGTCGCACCGCCGCCTTCGTCTCCGGGTACGAGGGCTCCCCGCTCGGCGGCTACGACCTCGAGCTCGAGCGGCAGCGCGCCCTGCTCGACGAGTACGAGATCGTCTTCCGGCCCGGCGTCAACGAGGAGCTCGCCGCCACCGCGGTGCAGGGCACCCAGCTCGCGGCCGCCCACCCCGACCGCCGCGTCGACGGGGTGATCGGCTTCTGGTACGGCAAGGCGCCGGGGCTCGACCGCGCCACCGACGCCCTCCGGCACGCCAACCTCATGGGCACCCATCCGGACGGCGGCGCGGTGGCGTTCGTCGGCGACGACCCCTCGGCGAAGTCGTCGACGGTGCCGAGCGCCTCCGAGGGGCTGCTCGCCGACCTCGGCATGCCCGTGCTCTACCCCGCCGACTCGCAGGAGGTGCTCGACCTCGGCCTGCACGCGGTGGCGCTGTCCCGGGCGAGCGGGCTGTGGGTCGCGATGAAGATCGCCACCAACGTCGCCGACGGCTCCGGCCGGGTCGAGGTGCACCCCGAGCGGGTGGTGCCCGTGCCGGTCCGCGGCGAGGACGGCGGCGAGCCGTACCGGCACCGCATCGAGACCCGCATGCTCGGCCCCACCCTCGATGCGATGGAGCGCACCCGGGAGGGCGTGCGGCTGGACGTCGCCCGCCGCTACGTGGCGCTCAACGGGCTCAACCGCATCGTCGGCGGCGCCCCCGGCGACCGGATCGGCATCGTCGCCGCCGGGAAGACCTTCCTCGACCTGCGGCAGGCGCTGCGCACGCTCGGCCTCGACGACGCCGAGCTCGCCCGGCGCGGGGTGCGGCTGCTCCACCTCGCCGTGGTCCACCCGCTCGAGCCGGAGATCGTCGCGCGGTTCGCGGCCGGGCTGCGCGAGATCATCGTGGTGGAGGAGAAGCGCCCGCTCATCGAGACCGCGATCAAGGACCTGCTGTACGGCCGGCCGGACGCCCCGGCGGTGCGCGGCAAGCGCAACCCCGACGGCAGCGCGCTCTTCCCCGGCACCGGCGAGCTCGACGCCGACCTGATCGCCCGGCGGCTCGCGCCCGTGCTCGCCGGGATGGGGGACTTCCCCTCGGTGCGGGCCTGGCTGGACGGGGCAGGCCGGGCCGGGCGGGCGCGGCGCCGGGTGGAGCTGCCGCTGCTGCCGCGCATGCCGTACTACTGCTCCGGCTGCCCGCACAACTCCTCCACCACCAAGATCCCGGAGGGGTCGCTCGTCGGCGGCGGCATCGGCTGCCACGCGATGGTGATGCTGATGGACCCGCGGCAGGTCGGCGAGGTGATCGGGCTCACCCAGATGGGCGGCGAGGGCGCGCACTGGATCGGCATGGCGCCGTTCGTGAACCGCGACCACCTGGTGCAGAACCTCGGCGACGGCACCTTCCACCACTCCGGCAGCCTCGCGATCCGGGCCGCGGTCGCGGCCGGGGTGAACGTCACCTTCAAGCTGCTGCACAACTCGGTGGTCGCGATGACCGGCGGCCAGGTGCCCGCCGGGGTGATGCCGCTGCCGGAGATCGTGCGCTCGCTGCTCGCCGAGGGCGTCAAGCGGATCATCATCACGGCCGACGACCTGCGGCGGTACCGGCGGATCCGGCTGCCCCGGGGCGTCGAGGTGTGGAGCCGGGACCGGCTCGTCGAGGCGCAGGAGACGCTCGCCAAGGTGCCCGGGGTGACCGTGCTCATCCACGACCAGGAGTGCGCCACCGAGCTGCGCCGCCGCCGCAAGCGCGGGCTCGCGCCGGAGCCCGCCGAGCACGTCATGATCAACGAGCGGGTGTGCGAGGGCTGCGGCGACTGCGGGGCCAAGTCGAACTGCCTGTCGGTGCAGCCGGTGGAGACCGAGTTCGGCCGCAAGACCCGCATCCACCAGCCGTCGTGCAACAAGGACTTCTCCTGCGTCGCCGGGGACTGCCCGGCGTTCCTCGCCGTGGTCCCCGCCGCCGACCGGCGGCGCGGCGGGCCCGGCGGGCGCGCCGTACGCGAGTCGCCGCTGCTCGCCGAGTTCGCCGAGCTCGCCGACCCGGCGCGGCTGCCGGAGCCGCCCCGGCTCACCCCGGCCGGGGAGCACACCACCCGGATCACCGGCGTCGGCGGCACCGGCGTGGTCACCGTCTCCCAGGTGCTCGGCACCGCCGCCACGCTCGCGGGCCGGTACGTGCGCGCGCTCGACCAGACCGGGCTCGCCCAGAAGGGCGGCGCGGTCGTCTCCGACATCAAGATCAGCGACCGGCCGGTGGAGCAGTCGAACAAGGCCGCGGCGGGCGGCTGCGACCTCTACCTCGTCTGCGACCTGCTCGTCGGGGCGGCCCCGCGCAACCTCGAGGCGGCCGACCCGGGCCGCACGATCGCCGTGGTGTCCACCGCGAAGGTGCCGACCGGGCAGATGGTGATCGACCCGGGCACCGCGTTCCCCGACGTGGCCGAGGTCACCGACGGCATCCGCAAGGCGACCCGCGGCGAGCACGCGGTGTTCCTCGACGCCCGGGCGCTCGCCGAGGCCGCGTTCGGCGACGACCAGTACGCGAACGTGCTGCTGCTCGGCGCCGCCTACCAGGCGGGCGCGCTGCCGCTGCCCGCCGAGCCGATCGAGGAGGCGCTGCGGCTCAACGGCGTGCGGGTGGAGCAGAACCTGCGCGCGTTCCGGCTCGGCCGGCTCGCGGTCGCCGACCCCGAGCGGGTCGCCCCGCTCACCGCCCCGGCGGAGCCGCCGGCGCGGCGGGCCGCGCCCGAGTGGCCCGCGGACGTGCCGCCGGTGGCCGCCGAGCCCGGCTCCGAGCTCGACCGGCTCGTCCGCATCCGGGTGCCCGACCTCGTCGCCTACCAGGACGCGGCGTACGCCCGCCGGTACGCCGAGGTCGTGGAGCGGGTGCGCCGCGTCGAGGCGGAGCGCATGCCCGGGTCGGCCGCGCTCGCCGAGGCGGTCGCCCGCAACCTGTACAAGCTCATGGCCTACAAGGACGAGTACGAGGTGGCCCGGCTCTCGCTCGACCCGGAGCTGGCCGAGACGGTCCGCGCCCGGTTCGGCGACGGCGCCCGGGTCCGCTACCGGCTCCACCCGCCGACGCTGCGCGCGCTCGGGCTGCGCCGCAAGCTCAGCCTCGGCCCCTGGTTCCGGCCGGTGCTCGCCCTGCTGGTACGGCTGCGCCGGCTGCGCGGCACCCCGTTCGACCCGTTCGGCCGGGCCCACGTGCGCCGCGTCGAACGGGAGCTGATCGCCGAGTACCTCGGCGTCGTCGACCGGCTGCTCGACGGCCTCACCCCGGGCACGCACGCCACGGCGGTGGCGATCGCCGAGCTGCCCGACCTCGTCCGCGGCTACGAGCAGGTCAAGCTCGGCAACGTCGCCCGCTACCGGGCCCGGCTCGCCGAGCTCACCGCCGAGTTCGAGGAGCTGCGCGCCGAGGTGCGCGCCGCCGAGTAGCCCGCGCGGTCACAGCCGGAGGTGGGCGAACAGCTCCTCCCACCGGTCGAGCACGTGCCCCGGCCGCAGCGCCGCGACCCGCTCCCGGGCGGCGGCGCCGAGCCGGCGGCGGGCCGCGAGGTCGGCCATGAGGGCGGTGAGCTCGGCGGTGAACGCGGCCAGGTCGCCGGGCGGCACGGTGCGCGCGGCCACGGCGCGCACCCCGCTCGACACGTCGAAGGCAACCGCGGGCACGCCGTACGAGGCGGCCTCGGCCGCGGCGAGCGGCAGCCCCTCGTGGTCGCTGGTGAGCGCGAGGATCGAGCCGCCGAGGTAGAGCGCGGGCATCTGCTCGGCGGGCAGGCGGCCGTGGAACACCACCCGGTCGGCCACGCCCTCGGCGGCCGCCTGCTCCCGCAGCCGCGGCTCGTCCTCGCCCTCGCCGACCAGGTGCAGCTCCCACCGCTCGGGTACGGCCCGGCAGGCCGCGGCGAACGCGGAGACGAGCCGGTCGAAGCGCTTCACCCCGGCGAGCCGGCCGACGCCGAGCACCCGCGGCGCGGTGAGCGGCGAGGTGCGGCCGGGCCAGACCGGCAGCGGGTTCGGCACGTCGGCGGCGTTCGGCAGCAGGCAGTCCGCGGTGAACCGCCACGCGTCCTCGGGGCTGAGGAACACCGCCTGGTCGAGCTCCGGGTAGTGGCGGCGGATCGACCGCAGGTGCCAGGTGGAGCGGGCGTGCTCGTAGGAGCCGTGGTACTGGCCGACGGTGAACAGCCGCCGCGGCACCGCCTCGCGGGCCCAGGCCACCGCCGCGGGCGAGGTGAGGATCACGTACCCGAAGCGCAGCGCGCCGAGCAGCGCGGCGAGCCGCCGCCGGGACGGGCGGCCGATGCGGCCCTGCAGCACGTGCCGGTGGTATCCGGGCTCGGCCACGTACCGGAACGGGGCGCTGCTGCGGTGGATGCCGACCACGTGCACCTCGTGGCCGCGCACCGCGAGGCCCTGCGCGAGGGTGTGGGTGACCCGCTGCATGCCGCCGAGCGTGTCGGCGTCCCAGGTGACGAACACCACCGGCTCGGCCCGGCCGTTCCCGGCGGCGCGCACCGGCCTCACCGCCCCTCCCCGAAGAACGCGTCCACCACCCGGGCGGCCGCGTCCCCCTGCTCGTCCGCGCACCAGGTGCGGCGGAACTCCGCGTACCGGGCGGCGTAGGCCGCGCTCACCGCGTCGAGGTCGCGCAGCGCGTCGATCACCTCCGCGGTGGTGTACAGGCACGGGCCCGGGGCGATCGCGGGCAGGTCGTGGTAGACCCCGCGCTCGCTCCTGCGGTACTCGTCCCAGTCGTCGATGAGGAACAGCATCGGCTTGCCGGTCACCGCGTAGTCGCACATCACCGACGAGTAGTCGGTGAGCAGCGCGTCGGAGGCGAGGATGAGGTCGTTGATCTCCCAGTGGCGGCCCGCGGGCCGGACGAAGTGCCGCACCTCCTGCGGCACGGTGTACCGCTCGATCGGGTGCGGCCGCAGGATGACCACCCACTCCCCGGCGAGCGCCTCGGCCATCATCCGCAGGTCCGCCCGCACCGACCGGCCCCGGCCCAAGTCGCGGTAGGTGGGCGCGTACAGCAGCACCCGCACCCCGTCGGGGATCTCCAGCTCGGCCCGCACCCGCCGGGCGGTCTCGGCGTCGCCGCGCACGAGCACGTCGCACCGCGGCGAGCCGTACCGGAGCACCGGGCCGGTGTAGCCGTTCGCGGGCAGAAACACCCGCTCGAACTCGGCGCCTGGGGAGACGAGCACGTCCCACCGGGCGACCGCGGCCCGCCACCGGCGGCGCGGCCCGTCGAAGTCGCCGCGCAGCTCGGGCGCGTCGAAGCCGATCGTCTTGATGCCCTGGCCGTGCCAGGTCTGCAGGTAGCGGGTGCCGCGCGGCTTGGGGAAGGCGGGCGCGAGGTTGTGGCTGTCCACCCAGTACGCGGCGCGGGCGAGCGTCCACACGTACCGCCAGCTCCCCCGGCGCACCAGCGTCACGTCGGCGGGGAAGCCGCGCCGCCCGCGGGAGGTCGACCACACCGCGTGCAGCGGCAGCCCGCGCCGCCGGATCTCCTCGTAGATGTAGCGGGGGTTGCCGGTGTAGCCCCGCCCGGCGTCGGACTCGAACAGCACCAGGTCCCGGCGGCGCGGCACCACGCGGATGAGCGCCTTGTAGACGGCGAGCTTCACCTCGCTCCGCCCCAGCCGGCGCACCAGCGCCCGGGTGACCCGCCGCCGCAGCCGGTGCAGCGGGCGCGGCCGGCCGGCGTACCGCCAGTCGAGGCACAGCACCCCGGCGTGCCCCTCGGGCCGCACCGTGACCTCGTGGTCGCCCGCGCGCAGCACGACGGGCTCGGCGGTGTGCGGCAGCAGCAGCACGTCGCGCGTGGCGTGGCCGTCCGCGCGCCGGGTGACCACGACCTTGGGGACGCACTGCCCGGTGAAGCCGTGCCGGGGGAGCGGTACCGCGGCGAGGTCGAGCTCGGCGCGGGACAGGTGGCCGCCGTCCGGCCGCGGCTCGAGCTCGAGCGGCACGCGCAGCCCGCGCACCGCGAGGTGGACGTCGAGGCGCTCGCCGAGCCCGTCGAGCACCCCGAACGGGTCGTAGGTGCGCAGCGTGAGGTGGAGCCGGCCGCCCTCGGCGGTGATCCGCTCGATCTCGTGCCGCAGCCGCGCGGCCGAGAACGGCAGCTCGGCCATGCGGCAGGCGGTGATGTCGCGGCCCGGCTCGGGCACGGTGCCCCAGTAGGTCCGGCCGCCCGCCCGGACCGCGTGCCGCGGCGGCACCCGCGGGCCGGTGAGCGAGCGCGCCGCCTCGCGCAGCTCCTCCGGCGTGCCGTGCGCGATCAGGTGGCAGCAGACCCGGATCAGCGGGTCGATCCCCTCGTACGCCTCCGGCCGGACCTCGGCGAGGTAGGGCCGCACGATGCGCTGCAGGCCCGCGATCCAGTCCCGGGACGCCACCGGGACCGCCTCGTTGAGGTAGACCCGCAGGTCCTGGCGGAGGAACCGGCGCTGCCGGGCGGCGAGCAGGTCGGCGAAGCCCGCCGACACCAGGTGCCGGTCGCACAGCCAGGCCATGCGCACCCGGTCGGCGAGGTTGCCGAGGTCGTGCACGGCCCGGGAGATCGACACCCGGTACGGCCCGTCCTCGGCGGCCCGGTGCCAGAGGTAGACCACCCACGGCACCACGGCGAAGCGGCGGGCGGCGCACAGCAGCCGAGTGGACCACAGATGGTCCTCGTACCGCAGGTCCTCCCGGAACCACAGGCCCTCGCGGCGCAGGAACTCGGTCCGGCAGAGCTTGTTGGTGGAGAAGCAGTCGAGGAACATCTCGGGGTCCTCGCGCACCCCGTGCACCACGCGCCGCCGGTACAGGTCGGGGTAGTACCGCCGCGTCCGGCCGTCCCGCTCGAAGAGCCGGGCCAGCTGGCCGGTGACGAAGTCGGCGCCGGTGCGCTCGATCTCGGCGAGCATGCTCTTGCAGGCGTGCCGCGGCAGCTCGTCGTCGCTGTCGAGGAACATCACGTACGGCGCGCGGGCCCGGCTGAGGCCGTCGTTGCGCGGCGCGCCGCAGCCGCCGCTGTTGGCCGGCCGCCGGACGTAGCGCACCCGGGGGTCGTCGATCGCGGCGATCGCGTCCGCGGTGCCATCGGTGCTGGCGTCGTCGACGACGATCACCTCGAGCGCGCGCAGCGACTGGGCGAGCACGGACCGGACGGCCCGGACCAGTCGCTCGGCGTCGTTGTAGGTGATCACGACGACGCTGACGAGCGGCTCGTCCGGACCGGTGGCGGCGGCGGGCCGGGCCGGGAGCGGGGCGGAGCGGGCCGCCGGTGGGGCCGTGGCCGCCGCGCCGTCGGTGCGCCCGGGGGCGTCGGGGACCGGGCGGTGCGCCGGGTCCGTCCGGATGGGCGGGGCCGGGGCGGACCCCGCGGCGCCGGGCGGCCACGCACGGGACCGGTACGGCGAAGCGGACGGTGTGGACCTGACTACGCGGTGTTCCACGCCCGCTTCGTGCCCCACAGGCTGGGCGTTTTGTCCGTTATGTGGTATTCCTGACCGACGGTCGCCCAGACCTTTGCCGGGCGCGGCGGCGCGGTCAGCGCTTGGCGAGCCGCCGGATCAGCCAGATCACCAGGCCGATCGCGGCGAGCGCGCCAACGGCCGGGAGCACCCGCTTCAGCACCGGCGCGCCCGCGACCTCGAGCAGGTCGAGCGCCTCCTCCTCCGCGGTGCGCGAGGACCGCGTCGGTACGGCGGGCCGGCTCGGCCCGGCCGCGGCCTCCTCGGCGGGCTTGGCGGCCTCCTCGGCCGGCTTGGCGGATTCGGCGGCCGGCTTGGCGGGCTCGGAGGCGGCGGTCGCGGCGGCCGGCTCCGCGGCGGCGGGTCCCTCGGCGGCGGCCGCCCCGGCCTCGGCGTCGCCGCGCAGCAGCTCGGCGAGGTTCTCGGCGAACCGGTCGATCAGCTTCGCCCCGACCTCGTTCATCACGCCGCGGCCGAACTGCGCGGGCCGCCCGGTCACGTTGAACGACGTCTCCACGGTCACCCTGGTCGTGCCGCCCTCGTCGTGGAGGCGCGCGTGCACGGTGGCGTTCGCGGTGCCCGCGCCCCGGGTCTCCCGGCCCGAGGCCGTGAGGACCACCTTGCGGGCGTCCTTGTCGATCTCCTCGAAACTCGCCTTGCCGCTGTAGGTGACGGTGATCGGGCCCACCTTCACCTTCATCTTGCCGGTGAAGGTGCTGCCCTCGACGCCGTCGATGGACGCGCCCGGCAAACAGGGGGCCACCCGTTCCACGTCCAGCAGCACCGGCCAGGCCTGTTCGACCGGGACCGGAACCGTGAACTCGTGCTCGAACCGCATCGCCATGGAAAAACTCCTGTTCTGCCGTATGGGTCCCCACCTGCGACCTTAATGACCTGCCCGCGGCGCACCGCCGCCACCCCTCGCCGCGGGAAATGCGCCGGGCGAAGGGGTGGCGGGCCGGGCCGGTGCGGGCGGGCGGCGCGGGCCGGGCGCGTCCCGCCGGAGGGCTACTCGACGCGGTAGGTGTAGCCGACGCCGGTCGGCCGCCAGTCGTTGGCCGCCGCGTCGTAGGTCTGCACGGTGACGTCGTTGATGATGTACGGGTCCTTCGGGCCGTTCATGCTCTGCTTCGGCTGCAGGAACGTGGTGCGCTCCACCTCCGCGTTCCACGCCGCGTTCATCAGGTTGACCCGGGTGAGCCCGCCCTCCATGCGCGCGGCGTCCCGCAGGTGGTGTACGAGCAGATTGCCCGCCTCGTACCCGTTGAGGGTCATCGTCACGGTCGGGTCGGCCTTCGGCTGGTACTTCGCCAGGTCGTCGAAGTACCGCTTCATGCCCGGGTCGCTGCGCGCGCTCGGGGTGCTCGGGTCCTTCTGGAAGAAGAGCGCGGCGACCCCGTCGGCGGACTTGCCGAGCGGCTGCAGGAACTGCTTCGCCCCGTTGCAGGCCGAGGTGAGCACCACGGTGCCGGTGAACCCCGCCTTGGCGAGGCTCTGCAGCATCGACACGCACATCGGGCCCTGCACCTCGGCCATCACCGCGTCCGCGCCGGAGGCGGTGAGCTTGGCGGCCGGGGCGTCGAGGTTCGTCTCGGTCGGCGCGATGTGCTGCACCTCGAGCAGCCGCAGGCCGCGCCGCTGCGCCGCGGGCGGGAACACCGCGGCCCAGTCCTCGCCGAGCGTGACCTGCTGGCGGAACTCCATCACCGTGCCGTTCGGGTGCATCTTGGCGAGGTACTCGGCGGCGGCCTCCGCCTCGGTGACCGCGGGCGGGATGGTGACCGTGGTCCAGGCGTGCCGCTCGGGGTCGGCGGCCTCCCGGTGCTGGGAGATCGTGCCGAGCTGCGGCACGCAGGCCGCCTCGTAGATCGGCCGCGTCGCCACGATCGAGGCGTTGCTGATCTGCAGCAGCGTGGCGAACACCTTCTCCTGCCCGGTGAACGCCTGTGCGTTCGCGGTGGCCCGGGCCGGGTCGTAGCCGTCGTCCTTCACCACGAGCTCGATCGGGTGGCCGTCGATGCCGCCCTCGGCGTTCGCCGCGGCGAACACGGCCCGCAGCCCGTCGATGTTGGGGGCGCCGACCGCGGCGAGCGGCCCGCTCAGCGCCATGCTCACCCCGACCTTGATCGGCGCGCCGTCGGGGAGCGGCTGGGAGGCGTCCGCCGGGCAGCCGTCGGCGTTCACGCGGAACACGCCGTCCGCGCCCATCGTGCCGCCGCGCGGCGCGGCGCCGCCGCCGGCGGCCGCGTCGCCCCCGGCGCGGCTGTGCCCGCACCCGGCGAGCGCCAGCACCAGGCAGGTGGCGAGGGAGACTGCCCTGATCAGCTTTTTCGCGGTCATGGGGACTCCTGTTCGCACCGGGCCCGTGGCGGGCCCACAGGAAGGAGGGGGAGGGGAGGTCGGAGACGAGGAGGAGAGAGGCAGGGGAGACGTGACAAGGAGCGAGCCGGGCGGGTACGCCGGAGGGCGCACCGCAGGCAGGAGGAGAGAACCGGACGGGAGGAAGCGAGAACGGGGAGGTCAGCGCGGTGCGGGCTCGGCGCCGGTCGGCCGCGGGCTCGGCACCCGTGCGGGCGGGCGCACCTGCACGCCGGGCGGCACGAACCGGAGCAGCCGCTCCCGCTGCGCCGTGACGAGCGGCATCACCCCCTGGGGGAGGAAGAAGATGCACAGGACGAGGACGACGCCGTAGATGACGGTGGCGAGCAGCCCGGGCTGCGGCAGATCCGCGAGGGCCGGCACCCGCAGCGCCAGCTCCGAGGTGAGCGTCGGCAGGAAGACCATGACGAACCCGCCGACGAGCGCCCCGGCCACCCGGGTCGCCCCGCCGATGATCATTGCGGTGATGAAGAGCAGGCTGAGCGGGAACCCGACGCTGTCCGGGCTCACGATCGGCACCATCAGCATGAACAGCGAGCCGCCGATCCCGGCGAGCATCGTGCTGAACGCGAACGCGCCCACCTTCACCTGCGCGAGGTGGATGCCGGCCGCCGCGGCCGCGGTCGGGTTGTCCCGCACCGCGGTCAGCGCCCGGCCGACCCGGCCGCGCACCAGCATGCCGGTGAGCGCGAACACCACCGCGCACACTGCGCCGACGAGGACGAACCGGAACCCGATCGGGGTGACGTCGAGCAGGAACCACGCCGGCTTGCCCCAGTCGAGCACGACCGGCTTGCCGCTCGACCCGCCGGTGCCGAGCTCCTGCGCGAACGGCTGCACCACCACGAGCGGGAACGCGGTCGCCGCGGTGATCGTCACGATCGCGAGGTAGAGCCCGGAGAGCCGCAGCGCGGGCAGCCCGATCACCACGCCGAAGCCGATCCCGATCCCGGCGGAGGCGGCGAGCGCGACCGGGAACGGCACGCCGTGGTCGGAGACGAGGATCGCGGTGGTGTAGGCGCCGATGCCGAACATCGCCCCGTGCCCGAGCGAGATCTGCCCGCTGATCCCGGTCACCAGGGTGAGCCCGAGCAGCGCCACCGCGTACGCCAGGGCCTGGCCGAGCAGCGTGACCTGGTAGTCCTCGAGCAGCACCGGGACGAGCAGCACCAGCAGGGCCGCGGCCGCCGCGCCGGCCGCCTGGTAGGCGCGGTGCGCCGCGCCGCCGCGAGGCACGACGAGAGGCGTCATACCCGCTCCAATCGCGCGCGTCCGAACAGGCCGTGGGGCCGGAGCAGCAGCGCCGCGAGCACGAGCACCAGGGCGATGACGAGCCCCATGTCGCCGGAGACGAACCGCAGCAGACCGGGGAGGAGGTTGACGAGGAGGCCGAGGGCGAGCCCGCCCACGACCGCGCCGGTGAGACTCTCCAGCCCGCCGACCGTGGCGGCGGTGAGCCCGAACACGAGCAGCGGCGTCATCATCGTGTAGTCGAGCGACCCGTTGCGGATCCCGAGCAGCACCGCCGCGAGCGTGGCGATCACCACCGAGAGCGCCCAGCCGAGCGCGCCCATGCGCGGCAGCGGGATGCCGGCGAGCGCGGCCGACTCGCGGTTCGCCGCCACCGCCCGGTAGGCGAGCCCGAACCGGGTGCCGCGCAGGAAGGCGGCGAGCGCGCCGACCACGATCGCGAGCGTGGCGAACGAGGCGAGGTCGCCGTAGGTGAGGTACGCCTGGGGCGGGCCGTCCAGCAGCACGATCTGGGCGTCCGGGCCGGTCGGCACGAGCGCGGGCGCGGGGATCGGCTGGGTGCCCCAGACCAGGCCCACCGCCGCGTTCACCACCAGGTAGATCGCGAGGGTGAGCAGCACGACCGGGAAGACGCCCTTGGCCTCCACGTGCCGGACCAGGCCGTGGTAGACGGCCGCCCCGGCCACGGCCGCGCCCGCGAGCACGAGCGGCAGCCCGAGCCAGACCCCGGCCCCGGCCGCGGCCAGGCTCGACAGCGTGAACACGCCGAGCGAGCCCAGCTCGCCCGCGGCGAGGTTGAGGTGCGAGGTGCTCGCCCAGGCGATGACGAACGAGACGGCGAACAGCGCGTACACCGATCCGATCGACAGCCCGCTGAGCACGAGCTGCAGCAGGTACGCCGGGTTGGCGATGGTGTCGTCCATGGTTTCCTCCTCACGCGCGGAGGATCGGGAATCCGCGGCGCGCCCGGCGGCGGGCGCGGCGGTCAGTGGCCGAGGTAGGTGCGGCGGATCGCGTCGTCGGCGCGCAGCCGCTCGGCCGGGCCGGACCGCTCGATGTGCCCGGCGGCGATGACGTAGGCGCGGCGGGCGAGGCCGAGCGCGAGCTCGGCGTTCTGCTCGACGAGCAGCAGCGCCGTGCCGTCCCGCTCGTTGATCTCGCGCAGCCGCTGGAACAGGCCCTCGGTGATCATGCGGGCGAGGCCGAGCGACGGCTCGTCGAGCAGCAGCAGCCGGGGCCGGGACATCAGCGCCCGGGCGATCGCGAGCATCTGCTGCTCGCCGCCGCTCATCTGCCCGGCCGGCTGGTGGCGGCGCTCGCCGAGCCGGGGGAACACCTCGTACCAGCGCCGGATGTCCCGGGCGACGCCCGCCGGGTCGCGCCGGGTGAACGCGCCCACCCGCAGGTTCTCCTCGACGGTGAGGTCGGCGAAGCAGCCGCGCCCCTGCGGCACGTGGCTCACGCCGCGGCGCACGATCCACTCCGGGCGGCGGCCGAGGATCGGCGTGCCGCCGAAGACGATCCGCCCCTCGGCCCGGACCAGCCCGGACAGCGCGCGCAGCAGCGTGGTCTTGCCCGCGCCGTTGGCGCCGAGCAGCACCACCGCCTCGCCCTCGCCGACCTCCAGGCTCACCCCGTGCAGCGCCTGGAACCGGCCGTAGTAGGCGTTCACCGCCTCCATGCGCAGCAGCGGCGCGGTCATGCCGGGCTCCCCAGGTAGGCGGCGATCACCTCGGGGTCGCGCTGCACCTCGGCGGGCGGGCCGGCGGCGATGCGCCGCCCCGAGGCGAGCACCACGACCCGGTCGCTGATGCCCATGACGAGCCGCATGTGGTGCTCGACGAGGAGCACGGCGACGCCGAACGTGTCGCGGA
>QGUZ01000257.1 GCA_003242605.1 Actinomycetota bacterium | reverse complement strand
ATTTTATGTTTGGTGCACTTCAGATGGACGTGTACCTTTTGTCCACCTGAGAGCGCGAGGTGACGCATATGGCGTTCGACGGTGTGACCACCGCATCGGCGGGAATCGCGACGACCGGTGGCGGAGAGCCGCGGAGGGCGCGCCGCCGGGCGGGCACCCGGAACGCCGACGAAACGCCCGGCGCCCTCGACGCCCACGCGCCCTGACACGAGCCCGGAACCACTGATCCGGCTCACCCGGTGACGGCGCCCGCGACCGGCGCCGGCATCCTCGCCCGAGTCGATCCCACGGCCTTCCGTTTCTTCCTTATTTGGTCATTGCGGGTGTCCGGCCCCGGCCGAAACGCTCGGTGACATATCGCCTCCCACCCCTGTTTCGTGAGGGCGTCCCGCGTCCTCGCGCTCGACCAAGCAAGCGTTCGCTTGTCATTCTTCCCGCCGCACAACCGCCCATATCGCCCGTCCGCGTCCCCCGTACCGGGTGGCGGCACCGTCCGGCCACCGCGGCCGAGCCGTACCCGTCCCGGCCCGCGAGGCGATGACGCACGCCCTCATCCCGGGCGCCGTGCTCCGCACGTCCGCGAGCACGGACGCCGTGACCGCGCATATCCGTCCCCACCGCGTCTCGCACCACCAGGAGGGCCCATGTCCGTCTCCACCACCGACCACCGGTCCGACCCGCGCACCCCGCCGTCCGAGGTCGACGTCGTCGTGGTCGGCGCCGGATTCTCCGGCATGTACCTGCTGCACCGGCTCCGGGGGATGAACCTGTCGGCGATCGTGATCGAGGCCGCCGACGACGTGGGCGGCACCTGGTACTGGAACCGCTACCCGGGCGCCCGCGTCGACGTCGAGAGCCTCGCCTACTCCTACTCGTTCTCCGAGGAGCTGGAGCAGGAGTACGAGTGGGAGGAGCGGTACCCGACCCAGCCGGAGATCCTCCGGTACGCACGGCACGTCGCCGACCGCTTCGACCTGCGCCGCGACATCTACTTCCGCACCCGGGTCACCGCCGCCTCGTTCGACGAGGACGCCGCCACCTGGACGGTGCGCACCGACCACGGCGACGCGATCACCGCGCGCTTCCTCGTCATGGCCACCGGCTGCCTGTCCGCCGCGAAGATGCCGGAGATCCCCGGCGTCAACCGGTTCCGCGGCGCCACCTACCACACCGCGCACTGGCCGCACGAGGGCGTCGACTTCACCGGCATGCGCGTCGGCGTCATCGGCACCGGCTCCTCCGGCGTACAGTCGATCCCCGTCATCGCCGAGCAGGCCGCCGAGCTCGTCGTCTTCCAGCGCACCCCCGCCTACAGCTTCCCGGCCCGCAACCGCCGCCTGCGCCCCGACGAGGTCGCCCAGATGAAGGCGAACTACCGGGCGTTCCGCCAGGCCCAGCGGGAGTCCGCGTTCGGCCTGCCCACCCCGATACCCACCAAGTCCGCCCTCGAGGTCTCCGAGGAGGAACGCAACGCCACGTACGAGGCGGCCTGGGAGGCGGGCAGCCTGGTGGCGGTCCTCACCGCGTACAACGACCTGCTCACCAGCAAGGAGGCGAACGACACCGCCAAGCGGTTCGTGCACAACAAGATCCGGCAGATCGTCAAGGACCCGCAGACCGCCGAGGACCTCTGCCCGGACTACCCGGTCGGCACCAAGCGGCCCTGCCTCGACACCGGCTACTACGAGACCTACAACCGGGAGAACGTGCGCCTGGTCAACCTGCGGCGTACCCCGATCGAGGAGATCACCGAGCGGGGCATCCGCACCACCGACCGCGAGTACGAGTTCGACGCGATCGTGTACGCGACCGGCTTCGACGCGATGACCGGCGCGCTCACCAACGTCGACATCCGCGGCCGCGGCGGCCTGACCATCAAGGAGGCCTGGTACGCCGGCCCGCGCACGTACCTGGGCATCGCCTCCGCCGGCTTCCCGAACCTGTTCATGATCACCGGCCCGGGCAGCCCGTCCGTGCTCTCCAACATGATCGTCTCGATCGAGCAGCACGTCGACTGGGTGATCGACGCGATCGCCCACCTCGACCGCAACGGGCTGCGCACCATGGAGCCCACCGTCGAGGCCCAGGACGCCTGGGTCGACCACGTCAACCAGGTCGCCGCCGCCACCCTCTACCCGCAGGCGAACTCCTGGTACATGGGCGCGAACGTGCCCGGCAAGCCGCGGGTGTTCATGCCGTACGCCGGGGGCGTGGGCGCCTACCGGCAGAAGTGCGACGAGGTCGCGGCCCGCGGCTACGAGGGCTTCGTGCTCTCCCCCTGACCGTCTCCGCGCCGGCCCGTGCGCCGGGCGGGCCGGCGTCCCTACGGCCACCGTCCCCATCCCCACCACCATCCCATCACCCAGTGGAGGGTTCATGTCCCGTCGCGATCTGATCGACCCGGAGAGCCGCGTCCCGCTCGACGCCCTGCTCGAGGCGATGCCCGGCGGCTTCAACTCGATCCCCGACATCGTCCAGCGCCGCGAGACCGTCGCGAACATGCTCGCCGGCATGGAGGTGCCGGAGAACCCCAACGTCTCCAAGGAGGACCGCACCGTCCCCGGCCCCGCCGGGGAGCCCGACATCACCGTGCGGATCTACCGGCCGGTCAACGCGTCGGGCACGCTGCCCGGCATCTACTTCATCCACGGCGGCGGCATGATCCTCGGCAGCGTGGCGGGCGAGGACCCCACCGCGACCATGCTCTGCGACCAGATCGGCGCCGTGGTCGTCTCCGTCGAGTACCGCCTCGCCCCGGAGAACCCGTACCCCGCCCAGGCGGAGGACTGCTACGCGGGCCTGGCCTGGATGGCGAAGCACGCCGGCGAGCTCGGCTTCGACCCGGACCGCCTGGCGATCTACGGGGCCAGCGCGGGCGGCGGGCTCACCATCGCCACCGCGCTGCTCGCCCGGGACCGCGGCGGCCCGCCGCTCCGGTTCATCATGCCGATCTACCCGATGATCGACGACCGGAACGAGACGCCGTCCAGCCACGAGATCACCGACGTCGGCATCTGGGACCGCGCGGCCAACATCGAGGCGTGGAACTGGTACCTCGGCGGCAAGGAGCCCGACGGGTACGCCGCGCCCGCCCGGTGCGAGGACCTGAGCGGCCTGCCGCCGGCCTTCATCGACGTCGGAACCGTCGACCTGTTCCGCGACGAGGACATCGCGTTCGCGCAGCGGCTCATGCAGGCCGGCGTGCCGGTCGAGCTGCACGTCCACCCCGGCGCCTACCACGCGTCGGAGACGTTCGCGCCCGACGCGGCGCTGTCCAAGCGGATTTGGGCGCTGCGCCTCGACGCGCTCAAGCGGGCGCTCGCCTGACCGGCCGGCGGCTCCGGCGCCGCGGGCGGCACGGGGCTCACCTCGCCCGCGGCGCCGCGCCGGCCGTACGGCCCGGCCGGGCATGCGGGCCGCCGTACGCATGCCCGGCCTCGGCGATCCGGCGGCCCGCCGTCCCGCGGCACCGGCTCGGCATCGGCGGCCACGCCGTCCGTGATCGCCGATCGTGCGAACCACGGGTCATCCGGACTCGTCCGACGGCAGGATGACGGCGTGACCAGACCACGGCCGGGTGCCGGCCGGCGATCGAAATGGCGGTGACGGTCTCGTGATGAGCGAGCACGCGGGGGACGCCTTCGCGCCGCCCCCGACGCGCAAGGAGGCGGTCCTGCGCCGGCTCCGCGACGAGATCATCAGCGGCCGGCTCAAGCCCGGCGCGGTGATCAAGGACGCGGAGATCGCGGCCCGGCTCGGGGTGAGCATCACGCCCGTGCGCGAGGCGATCGCCCAGCTCGCCGCCGAGGGCCTCATCGACATCTCGCCGAACCGCACCCGCCAGGTCACCAAGGTGACCCAGAAGAGCGCCCTGGAACTCGTCGACGTGATGATGGTGCTCGCCTGCGCCGGCTTCGAGTGGGGCGTCGACAACCTCACCGAGCACCACCTCGCCACGCTCCGCCGCAAGCTCGACGAGTTCGCCGAGCACCTGCGCCGCGGCGACACCACGGCCGCCGGTGCCGCGGGGGCCGACTTCAGCACCGTGGTCATCATGGCGAGCGGCAACCGCGAGCTGCAGACCCACGTCGACCTCGTGGTCACCCGCACCCTCCGGCTGCTCGCCCTCACCCCCGAGAGCGAGATCTGGAACGTCTGGCTCAACGGCTACCGCGAGACCCTGGACCTCCTCGAACGCGGCGACCGCGCCGGCGCCGTCGAACGCTACCGGCAGATCTACCGGGACTACCGGGCCCTGCTGGAGAACCTGCTCTTCCGCGACGACGCCTGACCTCGGCCTGCGCAGGCGCGGTCCGGTCGGCCGGCGGCCGGGTCCGTGACGGCGAACGCCGCCGTCACCTTTGAGGACGGGACGTCCGGGTGCTCGACGACGGCAGGTTCGGGTACGACCGCCGCGAGGCCGGCCGCAATTGTGCGGCTTTTCGAGCTTGGCGTCAGGGCCGGCGCCGTCGAACGCCGTCGGCTGCCCCGCCGCGACCACCTGCCCTGCCCGCGAGCCCGCTCTTCCGCGACGACTCCGCAGCGCGCGGCCGTCGGCGGCGCTCTCCTTGTGAATCGCTCGACACCTCGTGCCCACCGGCGGGAAGCGTCCGGCCGTCGCCGGCCGACCCGGTGGCGGGTCCGCGCGGTCGTCGTATGCCCGCAGCCGTCCGACGCCGCCGTCGTCTCGGCCCGCCTGCGTGCGGCCGGTGACGAGCGCCGTTCCGTCGGCCGCGCATTCCTGGAGCCTCGGCGCGCGGCGTGTGCGGCGCGGAGCCCCGGAGCCTCCCCGGCGAGGACCTGCCGTCTCAGTCTGGTCCGCCATTTATGTTGCATTGCTACATAGTTAGCCCTACGCTCTAGGTAGCGCGACAGCCAATCGGTTGGAAGGAGGCGGGCGTGGTCTTCGCGATGCTGCTCACGGGTTTGGTGGTCCACCTGGCAGTGATCAGCCCCTGGTGGGGGACACGTAGCTACCGCAAGCTGGAGCGGGAGCGCAGCGGGCCGCTGTACATCCGGATGATGTCCCTGTGGATCGGCGAGCTGTGGGCGCTCGCCGCCGTATCCCTCCTGCTCGTCGCCATCTCCCCGGAACTGGACCTGGCGCGGATCGGCCTGGCCGAGATCGGCGATCCCATGCTCCTCGCCGGCATGATCACCGGGGCGGCCGTCGTCGGCGGCGTGTCGCTCCTGGTGCTGGCCAAGCGGGGCGTGGCCCAGCCCGGTGCGCAGGTCTACTCCGCGCTGCTTCCGCGTGACCGCACCGAGCGGTGGTACGCGGCGGCACTGGCGATCTCCGCCGGCGTGTGCGAGGAGATCCTCTACCGGGGCGTGCTCATCGCCGTGGGCGTCCACGTGCTCGGCCTGTCCCTGCCGGTCGCCGCCGGTCTGTCCCTGGCGCTGTTCGCGATCGGGCACCTCTACCAGGGCCTGCGCGGCATGCTCGCGGTGCTCTTCGCAGGGTTCTGCCTCACCTGGCTGTACCTGCGGACCGGCAGCCTGGTGCCGGTGATCCTGCTGCACATCCTGATCGACCTCCGAGCGTTCCTGTTCACCCCCGCGACGCGGGCCGACCGCAAGGAGCAGGCCGCCGTGGCGGGGAACTGACCCCGGCCGGTGCATCCCAACGCGAATCGACGCAGCGAACCTCGGCCCGCCGTACCGCGCATGCCGGCGGGCCGGATTCACGAGGACGTGATCGCCGGCCCTCGCCCGCCGCGGGGCCCGCCCCGGCCAAGGACGGCAGCCGCGTACCCCCGACGCCCGGCGGCGGCCGGTCGGCCCCCGGACTCCGCGCCCCGGCCGGCAACCTCCGGCCGGCACACCGGCCCACCGCCGAGCCGCCGAACGGAAGGGATGTGAACCGATGAGCGACAACCTCCTGCACGGCGCCTACCTCACCGACCTCGCGGCACACCTGCGCGAGCGCGGGATCCCCGAAGAGCGGATCGGCGCCGTCATCGCCGACTTCTCGTCCTACCTGGCGATGACGGAACGCGACGCCAACCCGGAGGCGGAGTTCGGGCCCGCGGCCGACCTCGCCCGCCGGCTGTGCGCCGACGACGAGGAGACCGGGGCGGCCACGTCCGGCACCTGGCGGTGGACGGCCGACATCTTCACCGACCGGCGGCGGCTCAACGAGTTCGGCGCGCAAGGTTGGGAGGTCGAGACGATCGACCAGGACGGCATGTTCGTCAGCCGCCGGGATCCCGAGCGGCCGCGCCGCTGGGAGTACCGCCGCGAGGTCGTCCGCCCCTCGCGCCGGGCGGCCCTCACGGCGAGCCTGGCCGCGGACGGGTGGGAGCCGTGCGGCACCTGGTACTGCTACGCCTACTTCAAGCGCCCGCTTGCGGGGCCGGTGGCCGCGGCCGGCCTCCCGCCGGTCGCGCCCCGCTCCCGCGTGTTCCTCGGCCGCCGCTTCCGCCTGCTCGCCGCCGCCGCGACCATACTGCTCGCCCTCGTGGTGGTCCTGATCGGATGGTGGCTCCACACCGCCACCCCCATCGAGGCGCTCGACTACGCCGCGGGCGCGATCGCCGGAGCCGCCGTCGCCCTCGCCGTTGGTCTCTGGCTCCTCCGGCGCACGCGCGCATCCTGACCCTGCGGCCTGCCCCGGGCGGATCCTCCGGGCGGCGTGGCCGCACCGGGGCCGTCCCGGCCGCGGCCATCCGGTGTGCGGCCCGATGGAACGTCCGGCGCCCATGGCGGAGGCCGCCGTCACCCGCCGCCCGCGGCCGAGCGGTAGACGGCGATGGTCTCCGCGGCGGTGCGCGCCCAGCTCAACCGGTCACGGACCAGGCGTTCGCCGCGCTCGCCGAGCATGCGGCGCAGCTCCGGATCGGTCATCACCTCGATCACCCCGCGTGCGATGTCCGCGGGGTCGGCGGCGCGGACGAAGCGGGCGGCCGGTTCGGCGGGGTCGCCGAGGAAGACACGGGAGAAGCCGTCGCCGAGGATCGTCGGCCTGCCGAGCGCCATGGCCTCGGTCGCCACCAGGCCGAACGGCTCGAACAGCGAGGGGAAGACGCACGCGTCGGCCATCGCGTAGTACGCGGGCAGCTCCCGGCCGTCGACCCAGCCGCCCGAGGTGAGCACCCGGTCGGCCAGCCCGGACTCGGCGGCGATGCGCCGCACCCCGCGCTCGTCGCCCTCGCCGACGACGACCAGGCGCAGCCCGGGCACGGCCGCCGCGATCCGCGGCATCGCCGCGAGCAGCTGGTAGACGCCCTTCTCCCGCTCAATTCG
>QGUZ01000256.1 GCA_003242605.1 Actinomycetota bacterium | reverse complement strand
GTCTGGGGCGGGATGAGCGAGGACGAGCGCCGCGCCCTCAAGCGTCGTGCCGCCCGTGCGCGCGCCCGCGCCGCCGCCGTCTGACATATCCCGCGCCTCACCCCCTCGACCAGAGCTTGGCCGTACCCTACAACAGTCCGGTCCCCCTGTCTCACCGGGGCAGGGGGCCGGAACCGAGACGGATGTCGTAGCGCGGATCGCCGCGGCGCCGATCCCGGCCCGGCCGCAGCACCGGGCCGCCCGCATGGCACCCTCGCGACGCGGAGCCACCCCGGCCCGCGGCGCGGGTCCCGGCCGCCTCACCCGGGCAGCGGGACGGAGAGCGTCACCGCGGTGCCGCCGCCCTCCCGCGGCGTGATGGACAGCCGCCCCGACAGCTCCCCCACCACGAGGGTGCGGACGATCTGCAGCCCGAGGCTCGTCGACGACTCCAGGTCGAAGTCGTCCGGCAGCCCCTTGCCGTTGTCCGCGACGACCACCTCCAGGCGGTCCGCGCTCCGCGCCGCCCGCACCGTCAGCTCGCCGGTACGGCGGTCGAAACCATGCTCCACGGCGTTCTGCAGCAGCTCGCTGAGCACCATCGCGAGCGGCGTGGCCACGGCCGAGGGCCGCACCCCGAACGAGCCCTCCCGGCGCGGCGTGATCGGCGCGACGGCCACCTCGCCGGTCATCGCGATCACCCGGTCGGCGATCTCGTCGAAGTCGACCGTCTCCTCCGGCGTGTGCGCCAGGGTCTCGTGCACGATCGCGATCGACCCGACCCGCCGTACCGCCTCCTCCAGGGCCTCCCGCCCCTCGGGCACGTTGAGCCGCCGGGCCTGCAGCCGGAGCAGCGCGGCCACCGTCTGCAGGTTGTTCTTCACCCGGTGGTGGATCTCCCGGATCGTGGCGTCCTTGGTCATCAGCTCCCGCTCGCGGCGGCGCAGCTCGGTCACGTCGCGCAGCAGCACGAGCGCGCCGATGCGCTGCCCGCCGATGATCAGCGGGATCGCCCGGAGCTGCACCACGGTGCCGCCGGCCTCGACCTCGGTCTCCCGCGGCGCCCGGCCGCTCGCCACGATCATCAGGGACTCGTCCACCGGCTCGTCGGAGTAGCACAGCTGGGCGGTGACCTTGCCCAGGTCGGCGCCGACGAGGTCGGCCTGCAGGCCGAGCCGGCGGTAGGCGGACAGCGCGTTCGGCGAGGCGTAGGTGACCCGGCCGGAGCGGTCGAGGCGGAGCAGGCCGTCGCCCACCCGCGGGGAGCGGACCAGGCTCGGCTCGTCCTCCCGGAACGGGAACCGGCCCTCGGCGACCATCTGCGCCAGGTCCGAGGCGCTCTGCAGGTAGGTGAGCTCGAGGCGGGACGGGGTGCGCGCCGAGGAGAGGTTCGTCGACCGCTGGATCACCCCGATCACGTTGCCGGGGCCGTCCGGGGTGCCGTCGGGCCCGATCGGCATGCGCCGTACCGGGATCGTCTCCTCCCGGACCGGGACCCCGCTCGACCAGTCGGGGTCCCCCTCCCGGCAGATCCGGCGCTCGTTCCAGGCCATGTCGAGCAGCGGCCGCTCGCCCTTGGCGACCACCGTGCCGACCACGTCGTCGTGGTAGACGGTGGGGCCGGTGGTGGGGCGCATCTGGGCGACGGCGAGCCAGGCGGACTCGTCCCGGAGCGGGATCCACAGGATGAGGTCGGCGAAGGACAGGTCGGCGAGCAGCTGCCAGTCCGAGACCAGCGAGTGCATCCACTCCACGTCCGCTGGGTCGAGCGCGGTGTGCCGCGCCACCAGGTCGCTAAGAGTCGGCACGTAAGCATCATGCGCGCCCGGGGCGGGGAAAAGCGAATCGACGGACCCTGCCGGAGGTGTCCGAGCGTGGTTCCGGTTATCCTGAACCACCATCCTGACCTGCCGCGACGGACGGTGACCGGAGCCACGGGCGTCGCCCGGCCCGAACCGGTCGCCTTGCCGAGCTTGACGGCACGGTACAAGCTGGGTTCGGATGATCTCGCGGTGATCGTGTGCGCCGCGGTGACGGTGATGGAGGAGGCCTCGTCGTGAACGGGCATGTCGGGCAGGGCGCGAGGCACTCCGCCGGTGGGTCCCGGAGGGAGGGGTGATGACCGAGGAATCCCCCCGGGTCCCGAAATACTACGACGTGAAGCGGAGTCTGCTGGAGCTCACCAAATCACTGCCCCCCGGCAGCGCGCTGCCCCCGGAGCGCACGCTCGCCGTCCGGTTCAACACCTCGCGCACCACGGTGCGCCAGGCGCTCGCCGAGCTGGTGATCGAGGGACGGCTCGTGCGCATCCAGGGCAAGGGCACGTTCGTGGCCCAGCCCAAGGTGGCCCAGGTGCTCCAGCTCACCTCCTACACGGGCGACCTGCGCACCGTCGGCCTGGAGCCCGACACCAAGATCCTCGACATCAGCTACATCTCGGCCGACGAGACGCTCGCGCGGCGGCTCGCCATCAACCCCGGCGGGCGGGTGCTGCGCATCCACCGGCTCCGGCTGGCCAACGGCGAGCCGATGTCGATCGACACCACGCACCTGTCCGCCCGCCGGTTCCCCCGGCTGCGGCGCGAGCTGGAGGCCCACTCCTCGCTGTACGAGACGCTCGCCACGGCCTACGGCGTGCGGCTCACCGACGCCGAGGAGAGCATCGAGACCGTGCTCGCCTCGCCGTACGACGCGCAGATCCTCGGCGTCGACGTGGGGCTGCCGATGCTGCTGCTCACCCGGCACGCGTTCGACGCCGACGGGAACCCCGTGGAGTGGGCCCAGTCGCTGTATCGGGGCGACCGCTACAAGTTCGTCACCCGGCTGCGGCGGCCGCTGTCCTGACGCCGGGCGCGCGGCTCAGCAGACGCCGGGCAGCGAGCAGACCTTGCGGGCCATCCGGCGCGCGTCGCGCTCGACCGCGCCGAAGTGCTTCGCCCGGAACCTGGCGTCCCAGCCGCCGGTGTGCGCGTAGATGAAGATCGCCCGGCCCCGGCGCGCGGCCGCGTAGACGTGGGCGTCCTCGAACTCGTCGAGGCCCACCAGGAGCGCCTCGTCGCCGATCCGGACCGGCTTCCACCGGTACCGGTAGCGCTCGAAGACGGTCTTGCCGCCCTTGCCGCACCGGGCGAGGTCCGTGCGCAGGGCGGCGAAGCCCTTCTTCGCCTCCCGCTTGCTGCGGTAGACGATGAGCTGCTCGGCGGACCAGTCGGTCTCGTTCACCCGCAGGCGGATGGTGCGCGCCGCGACCCGCTTGCCGTCGGCCCGGCCCTTGGCGCACGGGTAGATCAGCCGCAGCCTGGTACGGCTGTCGCTGAACGTGGCCTTCGCCGGCTTCTTGGCCTTGCGGTACTCGGCCTCGTGCAGCAGGAAGTTCTTGGGGATGCGGAACGCGGCGGCCTGCGCCGTGCCCGCCTGGGCCGCGCCTGCCTGTAACGTGCCTGCCTGAACGGTGGCGGCCTGCGCGAGCCCCGGACCGGCGAGCGTCACGGCCCCGGCGACCACGGCGAGGGCCGTGGCGGTACCCCTGCGGAAAGCGGACATCGTGTTCCCCCTCTGACGCGTTGGAAGAGCGGATTCTCGAGCTCTCCTGGGTCATGCGCCTGGTGAGATGCAGCGCGGGGCCCGCGGGTTGAGCGGCCCAGGTCGCGATTCGATAACCGCCGTGCTTCTCAGCAAAGTGACCCGCTGGTAACGTCGCGCGCATGGACTCTGCTAAGCACGCCGGAGACGTCGCCGTAGCCGTCTCCCGCGCCTTCGGCGTCGATGTGATGTTCACCCTGTCGGGCGGACACGTGTTCCCCCTCTACGACGGCGCCGTGCACGAGAACATGCGCATCCTCGACGTGCGCCACGAGCAGAGCGCGGTGTTCGCGGCCGAGGCCATGGCCCGGCTCACCCGGCGGCCCGGGCTCGCCGTACTGACCGCCGGCCCCGGCGTGACCAACGGGGTGAGCGGCGTCGCCACCGCCCACTTCAACGGCTCCCCCGTGGTCGTGATGGGCGGCCGGGCCCCGCTGTCCCGCTGGGGCTCGGGCGCGCTCCAGGAGCTCGACCACCCACCCCTGCTCGAACCGATCACCAAGCGGTCGTTCACCGCGGCCTCGGCGGAGAGCGTCGCGCAGGACGTGGCGACCGCGTTCCGGACCGCGCTCGCCCCGCACCGCGGCCCGGTCTTCCTCGACTTCTACATGGACCACCTGTTCGCGCCCGCCCCCGAGCCCCCGGCCGAGGCGCTGACGCCGCAGGACGGCGGCGCGGACGGCTCCCGCGAGCCCGACCCCGACGCGCTCGGCCACATCGCCCGGCTGCTCGCCGAGGCCGAGCGGCCGGTGCTCGTGCTCGGCTCGGACGTGTGGCTCGACGGCGCCGAGCAGGCCGCCCGCGAGTTCGCCGAGGAGTACCGGCTGCCGGTGATCCTCAACGGCCAGGGGCGCGGCATCCTGCCCGCCGGGCACGAGCTGCTCGTCACCCGGGCCCGCGGGGTCGCGTTCGGCCAGGCCGACCTGGTGATCGTCGCGGGGGCGCCGCTCGACTTCCGGCTCGGCTACGGCTGGTTCGGCGGCAAGGAGGGCACCCCGCTCGCCCGGGTGGTGCACCTGGTGGACGCGCCCGGCCAGGTCGCCACGCACATCCAGCCCGCCGGGTCGGCCGCGGGCGACCTCACGCTCGTGTTCCGCGGCCTCGCCACCGCCTGCGCCACGGCCGGGGTCTCGCCGAAGCGGTACGCGCCGTGGCTCACCCGGCTGGCGGACGCCGCCGCGGCGGCCCGCGCCGGGGACGCCGAGCTGCTCGCCAGCGACGCCGACCCCATCCACCCGATGCGCATCTACGGCGAGCTGAACAAGGTGCTCGCCGACGACGCGGTGGTGATCGGTGACGGCGGCGACTTCGTCTCCTACGCGGGCAAGTACATCGAGCCGCAACGGCCCGGCTGCTGGCTCGACCCCGGCCCGTACGGGTGCCTCGGCACCGGCCTGGGGTACGCGATCGCGGCCCGGCTCGCCCGGCCCTCCGCACAGGTGGTGCTGCTGCTCGGCGACGGCGCGGCCGGGTTCTCCCTGATGGACGTCGACACGCTGGTGCGGCACGGCCTGCCGGTCGTGATGATCTGCGGCAACAACGGCATGTGGGGGCTGGAGAAGCACCCGATGCGGGCGCTGTACGGCTACGACGTGGCGGCCGAGCTGCGGCAGGGCACGCGCTACGACCAGGTGGTGACCGCGCTCGGCGGCGCCGGCGAGCTCGTCACCTCTCCGGACGAGATCGGCCCGGCGCTGCGGCGGGCCTTCGACTCCGGCGTGCCGTACCTGGTGAACGTCGTCACCGACCCGGAGATCGCCTACCCGCGCAACACCACGGGCGTGTGACGCGGCGCGCCCCGGCGGCGGTCAGCGCGCGGGCGCGGGCGAGCCCGTGGGCGTCGGGGTCGGGGTCGGGGTCGGCGACTCGTCCCCGTCGTCGCCGGGGCACTCGGTCCCCCGGTCCACCACGATGCTGATCACGGTGCCGGACGGCACGACCTCGTTCGCCGCCGGGTCCTGGCTCAGCACCTTGGTGCACATGCCGGTGTCGGGGTCGGTGCTGATGATCACCCGGTGGGTGAAGCCGGCCCGGCGCAGCACGGCGATCGCCGCCGGCTCGCTGAGCCCCACGACCGAGGGCACCTTCCGCAGCGCGGGGGTCTTCGACGGCGTGGCGGTCGGCTTCGTGGGTGAGGGCGTGGGCGACGCGGTGCGGGTCGGCGTCGGCTCCGCGGTGGGGGTCGGCTGCCGCGTGGGCGGGGCCTTGGTCGGGGTGTTGCGGGGCCGGGGCCGGGTCGGCCGCGGGCTCTCGGTGGTGGCCCGCACCGGCGCCTTCGTCCCGGGGTCGGTCGCGGTCGGGCCCACCGCGGTGGGCGGTGGCTCCTCGGTCCCGGTCGCGGCGACGCCGTTGAGGGCGAACGCGGCGAGCCCGCCGAACAGGGCCGCGCCCACGCCGATCCCGGTGAACAGCCCGGCCCGGCCGCCCCGGCGGCGGGCCCGGGCGGGGGCGCCCCGCCGCTCCGGCGGGTTCGGCGCGGGGGCGGCGTCCTCCGGCGGGTACGGCGCCTGCGGGTAGGCCTGCTCGGCGTACTGCTGCTGCGGGTACGGCTGGGAGAACGGCGCGGAGTACTGCTGGGAGAACGGCTGGGAGGGGGCGGGGGTGCCGGGGTAGGGCTGCTCGCCGTACCCGGTCGCGGGCTGGACGCCGGCCTCGCCCGGCATCGGCGCGGCCCCGCCGGCGGCGAGCGCGGCCTGCCGCGCGGCCTGGCCCATCGCCGCGGCGCTCGGCCACCGGCTGCCCGGGTCCTTGGCGAGCGCGCGCTCCACCACGTGCCGGACCGGGGCCGGGATGTCGGGGGGCAGCGGGGGCGGGGCCTCGCGGATGTGCTTGAGCGCGATCGTCACCGGGGAGTCGCCGTCGAACGGGCGCATCCCGGCGAGGCACTCGTAGGCGACGACGCCGAGGGCGTAGATGTCCACGGCGGGGGTGACCGGCTGGCCCTCGGCCTGCTCCGGGGCGCAATACGCGGCGGTGCCGAGCACCATGCCCGCGTCGGTGAGCCGGTTCGCCGACTCGGCCCGGGCGATGCCGAAGTCGGTGAGCACGAGGCGGCCGTCGGAGCGCACCATGAGGTTGCCGGGCTTGACGTCCCGGTGCACGATCCCCTTCTCGTGCACCGCCTGGAGCGCGTCCGCGGCCTGCGCGATCAGGTCCATCGCCGGCTCGGGGGCGATGCGGCCGAGCCGGGTGAGCAGGCGGTCGAGCGGCTCGCCGTCGACGAACCGCATCACCAGGAAGGCGGTGGGGCCGTCGCCCGGCACCTCGGTGACGCCGTAGTCGTAGACGTCGACCACGCCGGGGTGGTTGATGGTGGCCATGGCCCGGGCCTCGTTCTGGAACCGCTGGACGAAGTTGGGGTCGTTCATGCGGTCCGGGAGCAGCAGTTTGACGGCGACGGTGCGGGCCAGGACCATGTCCTCGCCGCGCCACACCTCGCCCATGCCGCCGGCCCCGAGCCGTTCGTCCAGGCGGTACCGTCCCGCCAGGCTCGTCCCTTGGGCCACCATGGTCCCCCGTACCCCCCTTGTAGTGGTACGCCGCTTTACACCCCAGACTTGACAACAAAGCAGATTCGTATCGCGACCAGGTCACGCCGAGATCACAAGCATCCGGGGACCTGCCTGCGCAGGCGCGTGCGCCCCGTGTACGCGCCGAGAGATCAGGGTAGGGCTTTAAGGTTGCGGCT
>QGUZ01000255.1 GCA_003242605.1 Actinomycetota bacterium | reverse complement strand
GAGCCCGATGTAGCGCAGCCGGCCCACGCAGGTCTCCGAGCAGACCGTGGGCATGCCCACCTCGATCCGCGGATAGCAGAAGGTGCACTTCTCCGCCTTGCCGGTGCGGTGGTTGAAGTAGACCTTCTTGTACGGGCAGCCGGTGACGCACATCCGCCAGCCGCGGCAGCGGTCCTGGTCGACGAGCACGATGCCGTCCTCGGACCGCTTGTACATCGCCCCGGACGGGCAGGCGGCGACGCAGGACGGGTTGAGGCAGTGCTCGCAGATGCGCGGCAGGTAGAACATGAAGGCGCGCTCGAACTCGAGCCGCACCTTGTCCGACACCTTGCGCAGCACCGGGTCGCCGGCCGCGAGCTCGGGCGCGCCGGCGAGGTTGTCGTCCCAGTTCGCGCTCCAGGTGATCTTCGTTTCCTTGCCGGTGATGAGCGAGCGCGGCCGGGCGACCGGGACGTCGTCCTGGGCGGGCGCGGTGAACAGCCGGTCGTAGTCGTACGTCCAGGGCTCGTAGTAGTCCTGGACGGACGGCATGAGCGGGTTGGCGAAGATCGTCAGCAGCCGGTGCAGCCGCCCGCCGGAGCGCAGCCGCAGCCGCCCGCGCCGGGTGAGCTCCCAGCCGCCCTTCCACCGCTTCTGGTCCTCGTAGGTGCGCGGGTACCCCTGGCCGGGCCGGGTCTCGACGTTGTTGAACCAGACGTACTCGGTGCCCGCCCGGTTGGTCCACGCCTGCTTGCAGGTGACCGAGCAGGTGTGGCACCCGATGCACTTGTCGAGGTTCATCACCATGGCGAGCTGGGCCATGACCTTCATCAGTACGCCACCTCCTGGGCGCGGCGGCGGATCACGGTGATCTCGTCGCGCTGGTTTCCGGTCGGGCCGAGGTAGTTGAACGCGAACGAGAGCTGGGCGTACCCGCCGATCAGGTGGGTGGGTTTCACCAGCAGGCGGGTGAGCGAGTTGTGGATGCCGCCGCGGCGGCCGGAGGTCTCGCTGCGCGGCACGTCCACCACGCGCTCCTGGGCGTGGTACATGTACACGGTCCCCTCGGGCATGCGGTGTGAGACCACGGCGCGGGCGACGACCACGCCGTTGCGGTTCACCGCCTCCACCCAGTCGTTGTCGCGGATGCCGGCCTTGGCCGCGTCGGCGGGGCTCATCCAGATCGTGGGGCCGCCGCGGGACAGGGTGAGCATGAGCAGGTTGTCCTGGTACTCGGAGTGGATCGACCACTTCGAGTGCGGGGTGAGGTAGCGGACCACCACCCCCTCGCCCAGGCCGTTCACCGGGGCCGTGCCGCCCGGGGCGGGCTCGCCGAACATCGCGCCCATGTTGAGCGGCGGCCGGTACACCGGCAGCGCCTCCCCGGCCTCCTGGATCCAGTCGTGGTCGAGGTAGAAGCTCTGCCGCCCGGTGAGCGTGTGCCACGGCTTGCGGTGCTCGACGTTGATGGTGAACGCCGAGTAGCGGCGGCCGCCGGTCTCGCTGCCCGACCACTCCGGCGAGGTGATCACCGGCACCGGCCGGGCCTGGGTGTCGGCGAAGGTGATCTGCCGGTGCTCGTCGGCGAGCCCGGCGAAGCCGGTGCCGGTACGGCGGGCCAGCGCGGCGAAGCCCTGGGCGGCGAGCCGCCCGTTCGTGGTGCCGGACAGCGCGAGGATCGCCTCGCACATGTGCACGTCACGGGCGAGGGAGGGCCGCCCGGCGGCCACGCCGTCGCGCACCGTGCCGTTGACCCGGGCGAGCCGCTCGATCTCCGGGCCGACCTGGTAGGTGATGCCCTTGGTGGTGGCGCCGAGCCGGTCGAGCAGCGGCCCGAGCGCGGCCATCTTCTCGGCGACCGCGCCGTAGTCCCGCTCCACCGCGACGATCTTCGGGAAGTCGCGGCCCGGCACCGGGGTCTCGCCGGTCTCCCGCCAGTCGCGCACCGCGCCGTGCGGGGTGGCGAGCTCGTCCGGCGTGTCGTGCAGCAGCGGCACCGCCACCAGGTCGGTGCGCACGCCCAGGTGCTCACGGGCGAGCTCGCCGAACCGCCGGGCGATCGCGTGGAACGCGGCGAAGTCGGTGCGGGTCTGCCACGGCGGGTCGATCGCCGGGGTGAACGCGTGCACGAACGGGTGCATGTCGGTCGACGACAGGTCGTGCTTCTCGTACCAGGTGGCGGCCGGGAGCACGATGTCGCTGAACAGCGTCGTCGACGTCATCCGGAAGTCGAGCGAGAGCAGCAGGTCGAGCTTGCCGCGCGGCGCCTCGTCTGCCCAGGCCACCGACTGCGGCCGGTGCTCGGGCCCGGCCTCGGCGGCGCGCACCGCGCCGTCGGTGCCGAGCAGGTGCCGCAGGAAGTACTCGTTGCCCTTCGCCGACGAGCCGAGCAGGTTCGCCCGCCAGACGGTGAGCACCCGCGGCCAGTTCTCCGGCGCGTCCGGGTTCTCGCAGGCGAAGCCGAGCTCCCCGGCGGCGACCTTGCGCGCCACGTACGCCCCGGGCTCCTCCCCGGCCGCGGCGGCCTCGTCGGCGAGGTCGAGCGGGTTGCGGTCGAACGTCGGGTACGACGGCATCCAGCCGAGCCGCGCCGACTGGGCGATCAGGTCGGCGGTGGCCTTCCCGGCGAACAGGCCGCGGCCGAGCGGCGAGGCGACCACGTCGGCGCCGAACGTGTCGTACCGCCACTGGTCGGTGTGCAGGTACCAGAACGCGGTGCCGATCATCTGCCGCGGCGGCCGGGCCCAGTCGAGCCCGAACGCGAGCTGCGCCCACCCGGTGATCGGGCGGCACTTCTCCTGCCCCACGTAGTGGGCCCAGCCGCCGCCGTTCACGCCCTGGCAGCCGGTGAGCGTGACCAGGGCGAGGAACGCCCGGTAGATCGTGTCCGAGTGGAACCAGTGGTTCGTGCCCGCACCGAGGATGATCATCGACCGGCCGCCGGATCGCTCGGCGTTGCCGGCGAACTCGCGGGCGATGCGCGCCGCCCGCTTCGCGGGCACCGAGGTGATCCGCTCCTGCCAGGCCGGGGTGTACGGCACGGCCGCGTCGTCGTAGCCCGCCGGCCACTCGCCGGGCAGGCCGGGCCGGGCCACGCCGTACTGGGCGAGCACGAGGTCGAACACGGTGGTGACGAGGTGGCCGGCGACCCGGCGGGCGGGCACGCCGCGGCGCAGCACCCCGGGCTCGGCCCCGTCGAACCGGGGCAGCGCCACCTCGACGTGCTCGGCGCCGGCCGTGCCGTACAGGGTGAGCAGCGGGTCGACGCCGCCGAGGTCGAGGTTCCACCGGCCCTCGCCGTCGGGCGCGAACCGGAAGCCGAGCGAGCCGTTCGGCACCACGGGCTCGCCGGTGGCGCCGTCGATGAGCACGGTCTTGAACGCGGCCTCCGTGCCCTGCTCGCCGAGGTCGGCGGCGGTGAGGAACTTGCCGGGGGTGACCGCGTCGCCGCGCTCGTCGAGCCGGACGAGGAACGGCAGGTCGGTGTACCGCTTGACGTAGCCGGTGAACCGCGGCACCTGGCGGTCGACGAAGAACTCCTTGAGGATGACGTGCCCCATCGCCATCGCGAGCGCGCCGTCGGTGCCGGGGTGCGGGGCGAGCCACTCGTCGGCGAACTTCGCCGCGTCGTTGTAGTCGGGCGACATCACCACGACCTTCTGGCCGCGGTACCGGGCCTCGGCGAGGTAGTGGGCGTCGGGCGTGCGGGTGACCGGCACGTTCGAGCCCCACAGGATGAGGTAGGCCGCGTCCCACCAGTCGGCCGACTCGGGCACGTCGGTCTGGTCGCCGAACACCTGCGGCGAGGCCACCGGCAGGTCGGCGTACCAGTCGTAGAACGACAGCATGGTGCCGCCGATCAGCGAGATGAACCGGGCCCCGACCGCGTGCGACACCATCGACATCGCGGGGATCGGGGAGAACCCGGCCACCCGGTCCGGGCCGTAGGTCTTGATCGTGTGCACGTGCGCGGCCGCGATGATCTCCACGGCCTCGTCCCAGCTCACCCGGACCAGCCCGCCCTTGCCGCGCTGCGACTGGTAGCGGCGGCGCTTGTCCGGGTCGGTGGCGATCTCCGCCCAGGCGGCGACCGGATCGCCGAGCCGGGCCTTGGCCTCGCGGTACATCTCGACCAGCACGCCGCGGGCGTACGGGAAGCGCACCCGGGTGGGCGAGTAGGTGTACCAGGAGAACGCGGCGCCGCGGGGGCAGCCGCGCGGCTCGTAGCCAGGCCGGTCCGGGCCGATGTCCGGGTAGTCGGTCTGCTGGGTCTCCCAGGTGATGATCCCGTCCTTGACGTACACCTTCCAGGAGCAGGATCCGGTGCAGTTCACCCCGTGGGTGGAGCGCACCACCTTGTCGTGGCTCCACCGGTCCCGGTAGAACACGTCGCCGTCGCGCCCGCCGACCTTGTGGATGGTGCGCAGGTCGGGGCCGGTCTCACCGGGCCGTAGGTGTCTGCCGAGCCGGAGCAGCGCCTCGCTCACCGGTCCGTCGATGCCCGCCATGTGCGCCCCTCCTCCTGTCGCCGGTACGTCGTCCGATCGGTCATCGAGTGCGTGGATTCGCGGCCGACCGCAGGTCATGCCCGCTGCGGCATCCGCATAACGAAGTGGCTGTAGACGGTCGCCGCGGCCGCGACCGTGGCGAGCAGCATGAGCCCGACCGCGTACGACGAGGTCGCCTGGTAGATCAGGCCCATCACGATCGGCGGCAGGAAGCCGCCGAGCCCGCCGGCCGCGCCGACCACACCGGTGGCGCTGCCCACCATGCGGGCCGGCACCTCGCGGCCGACCAGGGCGAACACCGCACCGTTGCCGAACCCGAGCGCGACCGCCATGGTGAGGAAGCCGACGGTGGCGAGCGGCATCGCGGGCGCGAAGGAGACGACGACCGCGCAGATCACCACGACGCCGAGCGAGCCGCTCAGCACGGGCACCCCGCCCCACCGGTCGGACAGCCAGCCGCCGACCGGCCGGGCGATCGTGGCGAGCACCACGAAGCCGGCGGCGCGGGCCGCGGCGTCGGCGGTGGTCAGGCCGTACACCTCGCGCAGGTAGAGCGGGAGGTAGACGCCGAACGCGACGAACCCGCCGAAGGTGAGCGCGTACATCACCGCGAGCTCCTGGGTGGCGCGCAGCCGCGCGGCGGCGAGGAACCGGACCAGGAACGGCTCGGTGGCCGCCTGCCGCCCGGGCGCGTCGCGGCCGATCAGCAGGAACGCCACCCCGACCACGACGAGCGCGGCGGCGACCGCGAGGAACGGCACCGGCCTGCCGTAGCCCTCCGCGAGCCACGGGGTGACGAACCCGGAGATCGCGGTGCCGATGTTGCCCATGCCGAAGATGCCGAGGGCGAGGCCGCGGCGCTCGGGCGGGAACCACTCGTTGACGAACGGGATGCCGATGGCGAAGGTGGCGCCGGTGAGGCCGAGCGCGAAGCCGCCGATGAGCAGCGCCGGGTAGTTCGTCACCATCGCGAGGAAGACCACGGGGACCACGCCGAGCAGGCTCGTCACGCCGAAGACGAGGCGGCCGCCGTAGCGGTCGGTGAGCGCGCCGAGCGGGATGCGGCCGAGCGATCCGACGATCACCGGCACGGCGACGAGCACCGACACCTCGAACGGGGTGAGCTCGAGCAGCTCCTTGTAGACGGGGCCGAGCGGGCTGAGCAGCGCCCAGGCCCAGAAGTTCACCGCGAAGCCCAGCGTGGCGAGCACCAGGGCGGTGATCCGTCCTCGGGTCGTCGCGGTTGCCGATGCGACACCGGTCGTCATGGAGTCCACCTCGTGTGGCCTGCAGTACGGACGGTCGTGACGGGCCCGTGAGGACCGCGACCCGCCCCACAGCCTCTCGTTCCCGATCTTCCGGAGTGAGGGTCTTTGGTCCTTTTGCCGCAGTCGAAAGTCCTGTCCATACCGTGAAAAAACAACCTGTTTGACAAGTTCTTTACTCTTATTGATCTTTCTCCCGCTTTGTTGACCTCTGATGGGGTAAGCGGCAAGCGTCCCGATCTCACCGGGTCCGCCCGAGGCGCGGGGCGGGTCCGGCGGGCCCGGTAGGGACTTTGGCCACGTCACCGAGGGCCTCCGTCCCTGGTCCGCCTCCCGCCCCGCCGCCGAGACTGAGGATGAGCCGAGGCAAGGGAGCGATCATGAAGGCAGCAGTCGGCGACCAGATCGTGATCGAGAGCACCCACCTGGACGAACCGCGCCGGGTTGGGACGATCGTTGCGCTGCGCCACGAGGACGGCTCACCGCCCTACGTGGTCCGCTGGGAGGGCCAGGAGCACGAGACCCTCGTCTTCCCGGGGCCGGACGCCCGCATCGTGGCCCGGCACCCGGTGTGACCAGTGCACCGGGCGGGATCACCGCCCCACCGTGACGCCCGCGCCGCTCGGCACCGGCCGATGGCGCGGGCGTCCGCTGTGTTCACCCTTCGCCGGTGTTCAGCTTCGCCGGTGTCCGCCCGTTGCCGGACGCCCGGCGACCGGCCGCCCCACTCGCAGCCCCACTCGCCGCCGCGTTCGCCGCTCCCGCTCGCCGCGGCCCCGCACCGCCAGGCCCCGCCCGGCGCCGCGGCCCGCCGCCGCGCGCCGGCCGCTCGCCGTCACCGATCTCCGCGGCCGGCCGGCCGCGGCCCGTACCCGCGACCGCGCTGGTGCACATTGTGGCCGCCGCGAACGGCGCGCGCCCGCTTCGTGATCGGATCCGCCGGAGGGCCGCCGAAGCCGCGCGCGACACGCCGATCGCCATCGCGCCGCGCGATCTACCGTTCTTTTACTGATCGTTTTGAACCGATCACCTAGACCATGCGTATATCGCCAGCCAAATGATCTACCTAAATTTGACGTAAATCACGTGAACCTCTCCCCACCCTGACGCGTACCAGCGGCTTCGCGTTTACCTCCAGGCACAGAAAAATCCGGATTCTCAGGACATGACAGATGTGTACAGGCCAGAATTCGGGTTTCAGTGGACACCAAACGCCCTGGAGGATCTATGCGGCGAATTGTTCGGGCACTTGCGTGCATCGGCGGCGCGGCGGCGATGATCGCCCCGACGGCCGCCGCCCAGGCGCAGACCCCGACCGTCACCCCCACGCCGACCCCCACCCCCCCCCCGACCTCCGCACCGACGCAGCCGGAGGAGGCCTGCAAGGTCGCCGTCACCCGCCTCAACGCCTCGCGGACCGCGATCCGCGCGACGGTGGAGCGCACCGGGTGTGAGGAGCCGACCATCCTGCGCGCCGAGCTCAGGTTCGAGCGGTTCGG
>QGUZ01000254.1 GCA_003242605.1 Actinomycetota bacterium | reverse complement strand
TCATGGTGGCGACCGTCGCCGAGGGCGCGCCGATGAGGAAGAACAGCGTCATCGGCGCGAGGTAGGCGAAGGTCGGCATGATCTGCATCACGTCGAGGATCGGCGTGAGGAACCGCCGGACCCGCTCGGAGTACCCGGCCCAGATGCCGAGCGGCAGCCCGATGAGCAGCGACAGCAGCACGGCGGCGATCACCAGGGCGAGGGTGTCGACCGCCATCTCCCACACGCCGAGCACGCCGAACGAGGCGAACCCGGCGAGCGACAGCAGGCCGAGCCGCCAGCCGCCGAGCGCCCAGCCCAGCGCCCCGGCGGCGACGATCAGCCCCGGCCAGCCCATCGCGTGCAGGCCCGTCTGCAGCACGCTCACCAGCACGTCGATGAACAGCCGGATGTAGTTGATGAAGAACAGGAAGATCGGGCTGCTGTTGCGGTTCGCGTCCACCCAGTCCCGGGCGTCCCGCAGGATCGCGAAGGCCCGGGCGTCCTCGTCGTGCGGCAGCACCGCCTCGCCCGCGAACAGCAGGTAGAGCACGATGGCGACGGCCACGCACCCGGCCCACGGCACCCAGCCCGGCACGCGGACGCGGCGGGCGGGCCGCGCGGCCGGGGCCTGCGCGGTCACCGGCTTGGGTGAGACGACCGGTGCGGGGCTGGTCATGACGCGCCGCCCCCGGCCATCCCGGCGACGGCGCCGCCGACCCCGCTGACCGTGCGCGCGCCGTTCGCCGTGTCGCGGGCGAGCGCCTGCAGGATGTCGACCCGGTCGACCACGCCGACCACCTCGTCGCCCGACACCACCCGGATCGGCCGGGAGCTGGCGAGCACGGCCGGTACGGCGTCGCGGATCAGCGTGTCCACGGGCAGCGGCGGGCCGTCGAGCGGTTCACCGGGCTGCGGTCTGCGGCAGATCCAGCGCAGCGACAGCACGCCGTCCCGGGGCACGTCGCGGACGAAGTCGGCGACGTAATCGTCGGCGGGGGCGGCCACCAGCTCCTCGGGCGTGCCGATCTGGACGATCTTGCCGGCCCGCATGATGGCGATGCGCTCGCCGAGCTTGAGCGCCTCGGCGAGGTCGTGGGTGATGAACACCATGGTCTTGCCGACCTCGCGGTGCAGCCGCATCACCTCGGCCTGCATGTCGCGGCGGATCAGCGGGTCGAGGGCGCTGAACGGCTCGTCGAACAGCAGCACCGCCGGGTCGACGGCGAGCGCGCGGGCGAGGCCGACGCGCTGCTGCATGCCGCCGGAGAGCTGGTCGGGGTAGGAGTCGGCGTGGCCCGCGAGGCCGACCAGCTCGAGCATCTCGGCGGCGCGGCGGTGCCGTACCGCCTTGCCGACGCCCTGGATTTCCAGGCCGTAGGCGACGTTGTCGATGACCTTGCGGTGCGGCAGCAGGCCGAAGTGCTGGAAGACCATGCTGACCCGGTGCCGCCGCAGCTCGCGCAGCCGGGCCGGGGAGGCGGCGCGCACGTCCTCCCCGTCGATGCTGATCTCACCCGCGGTCGGCTCGATGAGCCGGGTCAGGCAGCGGACGAGGGTCGACTTGCCGCTCCCGGAGAGGCCCATGACCACGAAGACCTCTCCGGGGGCGACGGAGAAGCTGACATCCCGGACAGCGGCGGTGCACCCGGTCCTGGCGCGGAGCTCGGCGGGCTCCAGTTCGGCGTCCGGGGTCCCGACGATGCGATCCGCCTTCGGTCCGAAGATCTTCCACAGCGAGCGCACCTCGATCGCCGCTGTCTGTTCCGGCATGGTGCTCCTAATCGGGGGTCGGGATTCTGGCGCCCGCGAGGTGCCGCAGCCCGATCCGGCGCCCGGTCCGCCGTCGACGCGCTTTCAGACCCAGCCGGTGTTTCGCCATCCCCAGCGAGCACCACAGTGTCCTGCATCAGGATCGAAGCTAAAACGCCGACACGTCAATACGGGCTAAACCAGAAAGAGCAACCCCCGATTGTGACCAACTGGAGATATGCCGGATATGAATGGGCGCGCCGCGCCGGTGTGCGTTTCAGGCGCGCCCGTAGGCGTCCTCCAGGCGCTCGATGTCCTCCTCGTCGAAGTGCCCGAAGGCGATCTCCAGAATCCGCGCCGGGGCCTCCCCTTCACAGCTCAGCCGGTGCAGCCGGCGCGCGCGGATCAGTACCCGATCTCCCACGTCGGGCCTGGTCACCTCGCCGTCGATCTCGAACACGAGGCCGGGATCGAGCGCGACCCACAGTTCGTCGCGGTGCTCGTGCCGCTGCAGGCTGAGCTTCTGGCCCGGCAGCACCGTGATGATTTTCACCGTCGAGGGCTCGTTGAGGGTGAAGCGCTCGAACGAGCCCCACGGCCGCTCGTCGCGCACCACGGCGCCGAGCCGGTCGATCTCCAGCACGTGCCCCTCCAATCTCCTCGCCACGCGTCGTTGCGCGGCCGTTGTTACCCGATGGGCGATCGGCAGGCAGAAGCCTACCGGCGACCGCCCCGGTGACCCAGGGCCCGGCGCCCCGAACCTGACACGAGGGTTTATTCCGGATGAACGGAATTTTTCAGGTACGGGCCGCCGGGGACACCGCGCCGGTAAAGCGGGCAGAGATAATTTCGGATGCACGAAAACTATTAAAGACCGTACTCCTTGACAATACGCTCGTGCCGTTCGACCTCGATGCCGACCTCGCGGGCGAGGTCGAGCCAGGCGAGCGGATGCGTCCACCGCTCGGTCGCGTCGTCGAGCAGCGCGTCGACCTCCCGCGGGGTGACGTTCGGCGGCACCGCGACCCAGCCGTACACGCCGGGGATGCGCTCCCCCGTGCCGGGGTGGGTGACGGTGTAGTCGTCGTCGCTGTACACCCAGATCGCCCAGCCGCGCTCGTCGAGCACCTGGTTGAACTCGGCCCACTCCTCCTCGCTCGGGGCCGCGCCGTCGAAGAACCAGCTCGTGTACCCGGCCGAACGCAGCATCGCGACCGCGGCGAACGGGATGATGAACCGCTCCCGCTCCTGCTCGTCCTCCGGCACCGGCTCCAGCGGGGTCGGGTCGATGACCACGATGTCGTTGACGTTGTAGTCGACGCCCCGCGGCTGCGCGACGAGCAGGCGCGCGGTCGCCGGGCCGGTGCGCAGCGCGAGCACCTCGCGGCGGCTGCCGTCGGGGGCGGGCAGCACGGCCCGGATGAGGTGCCACTCCTCCTCGATCGGGCCCTCGGTGCTCTGCAGCGGGATGCCGAGCTTGGCGGCCCCGGTCCGCACCGTGGGCCAGTCCTCGGCGATCGTCGCCATGACGATCATGCGCCAGACGTCCTCTTCCTCGACCTCGGGCGAGTCGAGCACGTCCTTGATGAGCCCCGCGGCCTTGGCGTTCTCGCCGAGCTGCTGCAGCGCGCCCGCCCACAGCCGGCGGGCGTCCATGCCGATGCCGGCCCGCACCGCGGCCTCGGCCTCGCGCGCGGTCTCCTCCCAGCGCTCGCGCCGCCGGTGCAGCCGCGCCCGGGCGAGGTGGGCCGGGCCCTCCGGGAGCCGCTCGGCGAGCGCCTCCACCTTGTCGTCCTGCCCGGCGTCGAGCAGCAGGCTGGTGAGGTAGCCGATGTCCTCGGCGTCCGCGGCCGCCGGGTCGCCGTTCTCGACGATCATCCGCCAGTAGATGTCCGCGCCCACCGCGGGGTAGCCGAGGAAGCCGAGCGTGGTGGTGTGGCGGCGGGTCGCCGCGAGGTCCTCGCCGGAGAGCGGCCACAGCCACTCCACCCAGCGCTCCGGGTCGGCGGTGATGCCGTCCGCCGCGTCGAAGGCCCCCACCAGATCGTTCTTCGGCGCGGGCGCCTTCGGCGGGCTGGTCTGCTCGGCCCGCTCCCGCAGCCGCTCCACCTCCTCGGCGAGGACGTCCGCCTTCTCCAGGCGGCCCAGGCCCTCGGCGGCCTCCTGCACAAGGAGGCGGGCCTGCCACACGCCCTGCCGGCCGAGCGCGAGCGCGGCCGCCGCCACCAGCACCTCCACGTGGGCGCGGTGGCCGCCCATCGTCGCGAAGTAGTCCGCCCACTGGCGCAGCACCCGGCCGAGCTGCCAGGTGTTGGTGATCTTGCCGTGGAAGCCGAGCCGGTCCACCACCTGGGCCCACTCGACCCAGTCCCGCGGGTGCCCGTCGATCACGTCGAGGTCCGGCAGCGCCTCGACCGCCTCGTCGAGCCGGTCGAGCGCGGTGAGCACCCGGGCGCGCAGCAGCCGCTCGCGGCGCTCCTTCGCCACCGGGTCGTCCGGCTTGAACGCGGTCGCCGTGTCGAGCAGGGCGAGCGCGTCCTCCGCCTCGCCCACCTCGAGCAGCGCCCGCACGCCCGCGGCCGCGAGCTCCCAGCTCGCCGCCTTCTCGGCCGCACGCAGCCGCTCGGTCACCGACCGGGAGTAGGCGACCGCCTCCTGCGGGGTCCCGGCGTCGAGCAGCGCCAGGATGTACTGCGTGGTCAGGCCGGTGTAGGCCGGCGAGTCCGGCCCCATGCCGTCGAGCGCGGTGCCGAGCACGGCGAGCCGCTCGGCCGCGTACCTGGGGCCGTCGGTGTTCGCGAGCGCGATCGCCAGCGCCTCGATGGCCGCCGGGGCCGCGGGGCAGTCGCGAACGTCCTCCCGCCGGGAGAACTCCACCAGCTCCCTGGCGTCCCCGAGCGCGACCTCGCCCTGCGCACGGTCACCGATCCGGCCGATGAGATGCCAGTACCGGGCGAAGAACTCGAGCCACGGCTGCTCCGCGACGCCCGCCTGCTGCGCCACCGCGGGCGCCATCACGTCGAGCTGCGCGTATCGTCCTTCCAGCGCCTGGGCCGGAAGGTCCCCCAGTGCGAGGGCCAGCCCGGCGTTCCCCGCCTCGTACAACTGCCGCTGGGTGTCGCCGACCCACGCCCAGATGTCCACGTCCATGGCAGGCCAGTCTGCCAGCTCACCGGGGATGCCCCAAACGATTCTCCCCTCAGCGGACCGCGTGCGTCATGCCGGCCCGCGCCGCGGCACCGGCCGACGCGCCGCCGCTCCCGGGCGGGCGTACGGCGCGGCGGCCCGCGCGGGCCATCCGGCCGCACTCCGGGTCCGCGGGCACGGCCACCGGCCGCGGAGCGGGACGTCAGACGCCGAGGGCGGCCGTGCGGAGCTCCCCCTCGGCGACCAGCACGGCCGGGCCGGTGAGGAAGGCGGTGTGCTCCGCCAGCGTCACCCGCACCTCGCCGCCGGGCACCTCGACGGCCCACTCGCCGGTGGTCTCGCCCGCGGCCCGGGCCGCGGCGACCGCGGCCGCGACCGTGCCGGTGCCGCAGGAACGGGTCTCGCCCGAGCCGCGCTCGTACACGCGCATCGCGACCCGGCGCTCGCCCGCCCGGTTGAGCAGCTCCACGTTGACGCCCTGCGGGAAGACGGCCGGGTCGAAGGACGGCGGCCGGGTGAGGTCGATGCCGGCCACCGGTTCGTCGGTCAGGCAGGCGAGGTGGGGGTTGCCCACGTCCACGCACACGCCCGGGTACTCGCGCCCGGCCAGCACGGCCCGGCTGGTGCCGAAGACGCGGGGCAGGCCCATGTCGACGGTGACGTCACCGCTCGGGCCGAGCCGTACCCGGCGGACGCCCGCCCGGGTGGCGACGCCGAGCTCGCCCGGGGCGGCGAGCCCCGCCTCGACCAGGTAGCGGGCGAACACCCGCACCCCGTTGCCGCACATCTCGGCGACGCTGCCGTCGGCGTTGCGGTAGTCCATGAACCACTCCGCCGCCCCGGCCGGGTCGGGGCCCCGGGGCCAGACCTTGGCGGCCACCACGCGCAGCACCCCGTCCGCGCCGACGCCCGCGCGCCGGTCGCAGATCGCCGCCACCAGCTCCGGCGACAACTCGAGCCGCCCGTCGGGGTCGGGAAGGATCACGAAATCGTTCTGCGTGCCGTGGCCCTTGACGAACCGCAGCGTCTCCGGCGAATGCATGTCACGAATCGTACGGCCCGCCGAGGCCCGCCCACGCCGCACGGCGCGCCCGCCGCCCGCCGTACCGGCCCGCGGGCGGCTCGCCGGCCGCGGCGCCGGCGGCCACGCCGCCCGCGCCCGGCGCCGCCGAGCGCGGCGTGCTGCTCGGCGACGAGCGCGAGGGCGCGGTCCACCAGGTCGGGGGCGTCGTAGGGCAGCCAGTGCACCCGGGGGTCGCGGCGGAACCACGACTCCTGGCGGCGGGCGAACCTGCGGGTCGCCCGGATCGTCTCCGCCTTCGCCTGCTCCTCGGTCCACTCCCCGGCGAGCATGCGCAGCACCTGCGCGTAGCCGAGGGCGCGGCCCGCGGTCCTGCCGTCGGCGAGCCCGGCGGCGGCGAGGCGGCGCACCTCGTCGACGAACCCTGCCCGCCACATGCGCTCCACCCGGCGCGCGATGCGCTCGTCCAGCTCCGGCCGGGGCACCTCCAGGCCGATCTGCACGCTCGGGTAGACCGACTCGTAGGACGGCATGCGGGCGGTGAACGGCCGGCCGGACAGCTCGATCACCTCCAGCGCCCGCACGATGCGGCGGCCGTTGCTCGGCAGGATCGCCGCGGCCGCGTCCGGGTCGAGCTCGGCGAGGCGGCGGTGGAGCGCGGCCGGGCCGACCCGCTCCAGCTCGGCCTCGAGGCGCGCCCGGACGGCCGGGTCGGTGCCGGGGAAGTCGAGGTCGTCGAGCACCGCCCGGACGTACAGGCCGGAGCCGCCGACCAGGATCGGCACCTTGCCCGCGGCCCGCAGGTCGTCGATGATCCGCCGGGCGGCGCGCTGGTACTCGGCGACGCTCGCGGTCTTGGTGACCGGCCAGATGTCGAGCAGGTGGTGGGGCACGCCGCGCCGCTCGGCCACGGTGAGCTTCGCCGTGCCGATGTCCATGCCGGCGTACAGCTGCATCGAGTCGGCGTTGACCACCTCGCCGCCGAGCCGGAGCGCCAGCTCGACGCCGAGGTCGGACTTGCCCGCCGCGGTCGGGCCGACCACGGCCAGCACGGGGACGCGCGCCATCGGCGGTTCGGACATGAGACGAGTCTGTCAGGAGCCGGGGAGTGCTCGCGCCGCACACTCCGGGGTACGGCGGGCCTGCCGTGCCGCGGGCGGCGTTCCGGGCACGGTGAAGCGCCGGTCCGATCGCGCCGGAGCGTCCGTGCGCACGAGGCGGCGTGGCACGGACCTGCTCCGGGGGGAAGGCGGACGGACCGGACCGGCCGGGTCAGCATGCCAGAGCCCGGGCCCGCCCGCTAAACCGGGGTCCCGCCCCCGCCGGGGGAGGGCTCGCCGCCGATCCGCGGGGGGTGGG
>QGUZ01000543.1 GCA_003242605.1 Actinomycetota bacterium | reverse complement strand
ACGGTGACGATGCCCGGGTGGCTGAGCCGCGCCGCCGACCGCGCCTCACGCAGCACCCGCCGGAAGGCGATCTGCGTGCCCGCGCTGTCCAGCCCGAAGGGCAGGATCAGCTCCTTCACGGCGACATCGCGGTCGAGCAGCACGTCATGGGCGTGCCAGACCATGCCCATGCCGCCGCGCCCCACGGGGTTCAGCAGACGGTACCGCCTGCCCACGAGCCGCCCTCGTCCCTCCACGTGTCCCTGGGCCGCCGACCCGGTGGGCTCGGACGAGGTGCTCCCGAGCAAGCGATCCGCCGTCACCGTGACGTCCCCCCAATCAGGTGTGTCCGTGACGCATCCCTTTGCTGGATCTTGAGGTGAAACTTGGCGAGTTGTGAGACTGGCCACCGATACTAGGGCCAAATGGGGTCACCGGGGAACGAAACTCGCCGAAGTCACTCGTCTGACAATTCAATTGCCAATGCGTTAAGGGCGGCCACGAACGCCTCGGCGGGGGGTTTGACCAGACCCGCGCCCACCTGCCCGGTTCCCGGCACCTTGCCGGCGATTCCGGTGTTGACCACGGGCAGCAACCCGGTGCGCGCCACGAGGGTCACGTCGATCCCGACCGGGGTTCCCCGGAAACCCAGTCCGGGGATCTGGTAAGCGGGGTGTTCGGCAAGAGTGATCTCGTACATCGACGTGGTCGCGGCGATCGCGTCGGACACCTCGCCGCCGACGAACCGCACGATCGCCGGCGCCGCGGCCATCGCGAACCCGCCGAGCCCCGCGGTCTCGGTGATCGTCGAGTCGCCGATGTCCGGGTTGGCGTCGTCCGGGCCGTACGCGCCCAGGTAGAGGCCGTCGGGCACCCCGGCGGGGCCGGTGAACCACCGGCCGGGCAGGCCCGACACCTGGATGCCGAAGTCGGTGCCGTTGCGGGCCATGCAGACCACCATCGTCGAGCCCGGCACGCCGCGGGCCGCGTCCGCGCTCACCTTCGCCGCGGCCATGCCCGGGTTGAGGAAGAAGTGGTCGTTGCCGTTGATGAACCGCAGCACCTCGGCGGCGCGCTCGGGGGCGGCCTCCACGATCGCCGGGGCGAGCTCGCGCACCAGCAGCGAGGTCGCCGCCCGGTTGCGGTTGTGCAGCTCGTCGCCCATCTGCAGGGCCTGGGCGATGAGCGCGCGCAGGTCGATCGGGCCGGACCGCTCGAGGGCGGCGGCGAGCACCGGGCCGAGCACCTCGCTCATCCAGCGCAGCCGCTCGATCACCTCCGGGCCGTAGGCGCCGTACCGCAGCACCTTGCCGAGGCCCTCGTTGAGCGAGCAGTACGCGGTGCCGCCGTGCTCGGCGTCCTGCACCTCGAACATCCACATCGACGGGCTGACCACGCCGGCCATCGGGCCCACGGTGCGGTGGTGGTGGCACGGGTCGAGGGTGATGCCGTCGCCCTTGGCGAGCCGCTTCTCGGCCTCCTCGGGGTCGGCGGCGAGCCCCTCGAAGAGCATCGCCCCGATCAGCGCGCCGCGCATCGGGCCGGACGCCCGCTCCCAGGTGATCGGCGGCCCGGCGTGGAAGAACGTGCCCGGCTCCAGGTCGAGCACCTCGCTCGCCCGCCGTACCCCGACGAGCATGGGCCGGGCCGAGGTCATCCGCTCGACCGCGATCCGGTTCGCCTCCTCCCGCCGCGGGTCGGCGAGCACCCGGGCGAGCGCCTCGGCGGTGCCGGGCAGCGGCGGGCGCCAGTCCACCGCGACGTGCTCGACCGCCTGCTGGTCGAGCGCCTCGGCGAGCACCGCGGTGCCGACGCTGATCACCTTCGGCTCGCCGGAGGGCAGCGGGCCGGACGCGGCGCCATCGGTCTTCCCGCCATCGGTCTTCCCGCCGGTCGCGGTCACCGCGGCGGGGGTGTCCGCGGCGGGCGCGGGCGCCTCGCGGGCGAGCAGCCCGGCCGCGTGGGGGGGGGGCGCGGGGGTGGGGGGGGAAACCCGGGGGGCGGT
>QGUZ01000253.1 GCA_003242605.1 Actinomycetota bacterium | reverse complement strand
TCGGCGATGCCGGTCTCGCCCGCCACGGCGTTCGCCACCAGGCTCGCGCTCGTGCTCGGGATCGACCTCGTGCTCGCGCTGGTGGCCTCGGGCGTCCTCGTGGCGGTGGGCGCGGCGACCGGGCTGGCCGCGGTCGTCGCCGGCCGGCTCGGACGCGCCCTGCCGGCGACGAGCGCGGGCGTGGTCGTCGCGATCTGGCGGTCGCCCGCCTTCGGCACGACGGCGGGAGCGGCAGGTCTGGCTGTTCGGCCGGCTGCCCGGCCCGCGGTGCCGTACCGGCCGGTACCAGCCTGTGGATGCCCGGGTGCGCGCGTCGCTGCTCGCCCTGGCGGTCTGGCTGGCCCGCCGGCCGCGGCTGTCCGGCGTGGGCGCCTGACCCGCGCGAGCGGCCTCCGGGGTGAAGCGACCGGTGGGGGCGGACCGGAGTCTGTGTCGCCGAGCGCGGTACGGCCGGGCCCGACACGAGTTCCGCCACGGCACCCGCGTCATCACCGGTGGCGAAGTCCCGTACCGCAGGCTCGAGCCACGGCACCGCCTGCGGCGTGAACCCCCGCGCCACCACCCGCCGCGGCACCTGATGCTCCGGCGGGTCGAGTAAGAGCAGTGACCGCACCGGTTACCCGTCCGCTCTCCTGCCGGCGCCCCGTCCCGGGGCCGGCCGGGCGGCCGAGGAGAACGAGGGGAACACGGCCGGCGGCCGGAGGGCGGCAAGCACGTCCGCATGCCGGGCAACTCTTCGTAGCGGCCGAGCTCCAGAACGTGGTGGCACGGATCCGGGTTCCGGTTGGGAGGCGAGGGGAGGAGGAGGGGTTCGGAGCCGAATCGCCGACCAGTCAATTGCCGATGGGGAGACCGGTGGAGGGTGGCATCTGAGGTGGCGGTGTGACCTGTACAGCACGGAATACGGTCGGCGTCACGGTCGCCAGGGGCGCAGGCGCGGCCACCATCCCGGTACGGCCGCGCGGTAGGTCTCGTACTCCTGCCCGAACTGCCTGCGCAGCTGCGGCTCCTCGTAGCCGCGGACGAAGGTGTACATGCAGGCGAACGCGATGGCGGCGTACACCAGCAGCTCCCACCGGCCGAGTAGCAGGGCCTCGCCGATGATCACGGCCAGCACGCCCACGTACATGGGATTCCGCACGTGCCGGTAGAGGCCGGTCACCACCAGGTGCTCGGGTGGCGCGACGGGCGCGGGCGTGCCCAGGCCGTTCACCACGAACCGCACGAACGCGTTGATCACCACGGCGGAGCCCGCCAGGATGAGCGCGATTCCGGCGGCCCGGAGCACGGGCGTCGCCCAGGAGAGCGTTTCGGGCAGCAGGTCGCGGCTCTCCCAGTCAGTGATCAGCCATGGGATCAGGACGGTCACCGTGCCGGGGGCGGCGATGAAGAAGGCGGCGCTTCCGATGGCCGCACGTGTCTTTTTCATGATTCCCCCACTTTGGGGCATACCGGAATCCGCTGTAATTCAGCTTACGGTGAAGAGGTTCGGCTCCGGGACCGTCGCGGCAATTCGTGTTCTGCGGTGTCGAACCTTTGAGCTTGTACGGCCACGCATCGCGGCTGCTGCGCCGTTCCTTCCTGAGCCGGGCGGAGCCGGGCCGGGGTCCCGGACGGCGGTTCGGCTCGGCGCCGCACCATCGGGTCGACGGCGAGGCGGCCGACCGGCGCCGACGCCGGCTGTATCGTGCGACGGCGAATTAGGGATCGCCGTGATCCACGTAATTGGTCACGGCTTTTCCCGCAATGGCTACGCAGCGTGTTATTTCAAGGGCCATAAGTCTCTATTCACGGTGGGCGGGATCGGTACACGAATGAAGGCGCGTGTACCTATCCGGAGGAGCCATGGCCGTCGCCATCAGCGAAGAACACCGCGAACTGGCCTCGATGATCCGTTCGTTTCTGCGCGCGAGGCAGGCGCGCGCCGCGTCACGCGCCCTCCTGGAGGCCGCCGAGGAACGGCCGCCGGAGTTCTGGGCCGAGTTCGCCGACCTCGGCCTGATCGGCCTGCACCTGCCGGAGGAGTACGGCGGGGGCGGTCACGGCCTCCCCGAGCTCGTCGTGGTCGCCGAGGAGCTCGGCAGGGCGGTGGCGCCCGGCCCGTTCCTGCCCACGATGATCGCATCGGCGGTGATCGCCGACTGCGGCACCGCGGCCCAGCGGGCCGCGCACCTGCCCGGCCTGGCCGCCGGAGAGACCCCTGCGGCGCTCGGCCTGTCCGGCTCGCTCACCCTCGCCGCGGAGCCGGACGCCGGGCACGGCGTGGTCACCGGCGACGCCGGCGTGGTCCTGGGCGCCGGACCGGCCCGGCTGCTCGTCCTCGCCGTCGGCGACGACCTGGTGATCCTCGACCGGGGCCGCCCCGGCGTGACCGTGGAGACCCCGCCGAACCTCGACCCCGCCCGCCGTTCCGCCCGGGTCCGCCTGCACGCCGTACCCGTCACCGGGGACGACCTGATCCGCGGCGGCCGCCCCCGCGCCGAGGCGATCGCCCGCACCCTGGTCGCGGCCGAGGCCGTGGGCGGCGCCGCCGAGTGCACCGACATGGCCGTCGGGTACGCCAAGACCCGCACCCAGTTCGCCCGGGCCATCGGGTCCTTCCAGGCGGTCAAGCACCACTGCGCCGACATGCACGTGGCCGCCGAGTCGGCCGCCGCCGCGGTGTGGGACGCGGCCCGCGCCGCCGCCGGCCCGCAGGACCGGTTCGAGCTCGCCGCCGCCGTGGCCCTCGCGCTCGCCGTACCCGCCTTCGCCCGCAACGCCCAGCTCAACATCCAGGTCCACGGGGCGATCGGCCTCACCTGGGAGCACGACGCCCACCTGCTGCTGCGCCGGGCCGCCACCCTCGCGGCCGTCTTCCCCGCGCACGCCGCCGCCGAGGACGTGGTACGGCTCGGCGCCAAGGGCGTGTGCCGCGAAGCCGCACCCGACATCCCGCCCGAGGCCGAGGCGGCCCGCGCCGAGATACGGGCCACCGCCCGCGAGATCGCCGCCCTGCCCGCCGCCGAGCGGCGCCGCAGGCTCGCCGAGACCGGGTACCTGCAGCCGCAGTGGCCCCGGCCGTACGGCCTGGCGGCGAGCGCCGGCCTGCAGCGGGTCATCGACGAGGAGCTCGCCGCCGCTGGCGTGACCCGGCCGCGGCTCGGCCTCACCGGCTGGATCATGCAGGCGCTGATCCGGCACGGCACCCGGGACCAGCTCGACCGCTACCTGCGGCCCGCCCTGCTCGGCGAGGAGACCTGGTGCCAGATGTTCAGCGAGCCCGAGGCCGGTTCCGACGCGGCCGGTGTCCGCACCCGGGCCGTGCGCACCGCGGGCGGCTGGCTGGTCAACGGCCAGAAGGTGTGGACGAGCGGTGCCCACCGCAGCCGCCGCGCCCTCGCCACCGTCCGCACCCACCCGGACGCGCCGAAACACGACGGCATCACCCTGATGATCATCGACCTGGCGGCCCCCGGCGTCGAGGTGCGCCCGATCCGCCGGATCACCGGCGACGCCGAGTTCAACGAGGTCTTCCTCACCGACGTGTTCGTCCCCGACGCCGACGTCGTCGGCGAGCCCGGCCGCGGCTGGCCCATCGCCCGCGAGACCCTCGCCGACGAACGCGTCGCCGTCGGCGCGGGCGACCCCTTCGAGATCACCGACGCCTACACCCGCGACCGGCTCCTCAGCTACGGCGAGCGCATCCCCGGCGGGGCGGCCCGCATCGGCCGCCACCTGGCCGAACGCCACGCCCTGTCCCTCCTCAACCTGCGCCGCGCCATCACCGCCGCACCGCCGGGCCCCCAGGGCAGCGTCACCAAGCTCATCCTCGCCGAACACAACCACGAGACCGCCGCCCTCCTCGCCGACCTCGCCGGTGCCGAGGCCGCCTTCACCGACGGCCCCGGCGCCGCCGCGGCCCTGCAGACCCTCCGCAGCCGCATCATGTCCGTCGCCTGGGGCACCTCCGAGATCCAGCGCAACCTGATCGCCGAACGCATCCTCGGCCTTCCCCGCGACCCGCTCGTCTGACCGCCCCCGGCCGCGGGCTCGTACGGCCCGGCCTAGGCGAGCCAGTGACGCGTGGCGTGTCGCGGCTACGGCCATACGAGCCCGAGCCGAGGGCGCGGGGCGGCGGGTGCTGTTCGACGCCCGCTGGTGTGTGCGCGAAACGTGATGGGCAGGCGGCCGGAGGACGGCCTGTTGACACGTTCAGGCAGCTGCCCCGCACGTAGCGGTGCGGGGCCTTATGAGCAGAGGGCGACGCTCATCACACGGATCATGGCCGTTCTCGGGAGAGCGGAGAGGGTTCCGAGGGTGGAACACGGACGGCAAAGGATCTCGTCTGACGTCAGTGGTTCTCGCGAAGTAATAGGGAGAAGAAGCCGCCGATCGTCGTAATGGTTCCTATGGTGAGGATTGCCTGGTCCAGCCATGTCTCATCGAATAGTATTTCGACCAAGAGGACGAGCGCGGCTACCAGTCCGGTGATGAGCAGTAGTGTTTTTAAGGTGAGGGATCGGGCCAGCATTCGCTTTTGCGCATTCGCGATGTGGCGGCTCTGGCTGAGCGTCCGGTAGGCGAAATCGCTCGGCTTGAGGTTATGGATTAGATCCCGCTCGTCATGCGTAGGCGCTTTGATGAGGTCGAAACTATGAACGCGAGTGCATCCTCGGGAGAGGAGGATCGCCACCACCTCGACGAGTAGGTGCTTTTTAAGTGTGGTGACATCGAAAAAAGCGACCCCTTTGCAACGATCTCTCTTAGCCTGTCGTCGAGGTCCGGCCATTGATCACATCGTTTCGGGTACCGATCGAGTCCAGTTTATTCAACGTTGCGGTATATCGAGCGGACCAGTAGGGGTTCTCTTGGGCGCATCGACGGGAGAGATCCTCAAGTCGATCATGGATTCGCGATGTGATCGATCCTAATCGCCCTTCAAGCTGCTCGCCTGCATACTCATGCTCCTTGATCGCAACAAGGTGCACCGCGGATATGTGGCTGTCGGGTAAGAGAAGGGCGAGAACATTGACATAAGGATCCGGACGCTCCGAGGTGACGAATATGTACAGCTCGTCAGGGTGCTGCTTTACTGCGTTGAACATCTCACAACGGTTGAACGATCTTGTCTTTGCCGAGTAACTTCGCGCGGCGAAGGTTGTGCATGGCCTCCTTCGGTGACCGGCCCAATCCGACGCTCATGGTGTTGCCGGTCATCTCAAGAAATACTCGTTTCACGTTTTCGATATCTGATAGCGCGACTTTGTCGTCCGGCCAGGAAACGAATAGATCATCCCCGCCGAAAATAATGACTTCTACCGGGTGGATGTCCTCTAGTAATGTGCGGGCCTGGGTCAGGGCTTGATTGATTGACAAGCTGTATTGGCGGGCCTCCTCTATCTTGTTGTCCAGTAGCAGTAGCTCCAACCTCGGCCCGATGTCATCACCGTCAAAGTACGCAAAGGTGTCGTGGCCAGACGGTTCGTTGTCGGGTTCATCGTTCATCTGCGTCACGCTCGCTTCTGTCTCGATGAAAGGTGGAAGAGTCTCGGGTGGATCGGGTTTCGGCTCGTGAGGTGGCAGTAGTCGACGAGCGGAGGCGGCGAGGGTGGTCGAACGGATTTTAACGAGTAAGTCTGTGGGCCGACAGGGCCGGCGAGTTTGTTCATCATTGTGATGAACGAAAAGCCTGGCCGTGTACTGGAAGGGTCAGAGAATGAGGGCGCGGACCGCGCCGAGGGCGGCGGCGGCGCCGATGAGCCAGGCGGTGTTGAGGCGGGTGCGCCATTGAAGGAGGAGGGCGAGGACAGCGAGCGCGACGGTGAGGGGGTCGACCAAGGCGTCGCGGGCCAGGTGGAGGGTGACGCCGGTCATGAGGGCGAGGGCGGTGGCGTTGACGCCGTCGAGGAAGGCGGCGGACCAGGTGCGGTTGCGGATGACGTCGATGATGCGGGTGAGGAGGCCGACGAAGACGAAGGACGGCAGGAAGATGGCGATGGTGGCGAGGACGGCGCCGGGGAGGCCCATGACCAGGTAGCCGATGAAGGTGGCGGTGGTGAAGACGGGGCCCGGGGTGACCTGGCCGATGGAGACGGCGTCGAGGAGCTGGGTGTTGGTGATCCACCCGAGGCGCTCGACGAGGTCGCCTTCGAGGAAGGCGAGAAGGACGTAGCCGCTGCCGTACAGGACGGCGCCGATCTTCAAGAAGGTCAGGAAGAGCTGGGCGAGCTGGCCGCCGGTGGGGTCGGGGAAGTACGGGGCGGCGAGCGGGGCCAGGAGCGCGGGGAGGCCGCCGGTGGCGCCCGGTGGGCTCCCGTCCGGATCGTGGTCGTTCGCGTCGGTGCCGCCGCCGTTTCCGTTCGTACGGCGGCCGTTCCCGTCGGGGCCGTCTTCGCCGGTCGCGTTCGTGTCGTGATGGCTCGGGCGGGCCTCCCGGCCCTCGCCGGTGTCCCGATCACTCCCGCTCGGGTCACGGTCGTTCGCGGTGGCACTGCCGCCGTTGCCGTCCGTATGGCGGCTGTTCTCGTCGGTGCCGGAGTCTTTTTGGCCGGAGTCTCGGGTGGTCTCGTCCGTGTGACGGTGGCTTGTGCCTGCCTCGCGCCTGTCGCCGCCGGTGGTCCGGGCGCTCGCGCCGCGTGTGCGGTCACCCGAGGGTGCGTCCTGGTCGCCGTCATCCTCGCCGGGGCCGGCATCGGCCGACCGGCTCGACCGGCCACGCCCGCTTCCGAGGCCGGTGCCGGAACCGCGGCCGAGCCGGCCGGGGAGCCAGGAGGCGCGGGTGCGGACGGCGGTGACGAGGAGGCCGCCGGCGGCGAGTACGGCCAGCTCGTTCACGCCGAGCAGGTAGGCGGCGAGGCCCGCCGCGGCGGCCACGCCGGTCATGCGGTCTTTCACAGCGGTCCGCAGGAGGCCGGCGATCGCCCAGACGACGATGGCCACGACCACGGGCTTGACGGCGTAGAGCAGGCCGGCCACGGCTGGGGTGGTGCCGTAGCGGACGTACGCCCAGGCGAGGGCGGTGACGATCGCGAAGGCCGGGAGGATGAAGCAGACCCCGGCCACGATGAGGCCGCGCGAGCGGGCGCGGTCGTGGCCGAGATGGATGGCGAGCTCGGTCGAGTTCGGGCCGGGGATGAAGTTGACCGCGCCCATCAGGTCGAGGAAGCGCTGGTCGCTCACCCAGCCGCGGCGCCGTACCAGCTCGTCGCGCATGAGCGCCATGTGGGCGGCCGGACCGCCGAAGCCGATCAGGCCCAGCTTGAGGAAGACGGCCGCCACCTCGGCGAGCACCCGCCACCGCGGCCCGGCCGCCGTGCCGCCGTCCGGCGCATCGGTCATCGTGTCCTCCCGCCTGGCACACGCCACCCGTC
>QGUZ01000542.1 GCA_003242605.1 Actinomycetota bacterium | reverse complement strand
CGACCGGCCGCCCGCAGGCGGCGCACACGAGCACGGGGGTGAAGTCCCGCCCGCACCCGCGGTGCACCATGCGCGGCAGCCGTTCCACGTGGACCGGCACCCACGCCGCCTCCCACGCCCAGATCGTCAGCAGCACCGGCCACAGGTCCCGGCCCCGCTTGGTGAGCGTGTACGCCAGGCGGTTGCCGCCCTGGTACGGCGTGCGCTCGAACACCCCCATCTCGGTGAGGTAGGCGAGGCGGCGGGTGAGCACCGCGTGGGAGATCGGCAGGGCGTCGCGCCAGTCCGCGTACCGCCGGGCGCCGGCGATCGCGTACCGCAGGATCAGCAGGTTCCACTCGTCGCTGAGCAGCCCGAGGGTGTACCCGACCGCGTTCGTCCCGCCGGGCGCGAGCCGGGTGGGCCGGTCCGGGGGGTGGACGAGCCGCTCGGCCGGGCCGTCCGCGGTGGCGGGTCTCGGGGTCAACGAAGCGGGCGCCTTTCATCGACGGAAGGTGAGCGCGTCGGCCGCCGACTCCGTCTGGTGCCAGCCGGGGATCGCGGACCCGGGCGCCCACGTGGCGTGGGTGCCGCTGCAGATCCGCTCCGGCAGCCGGACGCGGGCGATCGGCCCGTCCGCGATCCGCGACGCCTCGAAGATCAGGCAGTCGGACCGATCCTCGTTCATGTCCAGGGTAAAGGTGAGGACGTAGCCGTCGTCCTCGCCGGTGGCGCCGACCCGCGGGGCCATCGCGGGCTCGCTCAGGTACACCCCCTCCGGCAGCCGGTAGTGCTGCTCGGCCCCGGTCTCGGTGTCGTGCCGGACCAGCCCGTTGAGCAGGAACCAGCCCGCCACGCCGGTGGCGGCGTACGCGTACCGGTGGCGCAGCCCGCCGATCAGGGTGTTCGCCACCCCGAACTCGGTGATCGTGTCGGTGAGCCGCTCCTCCTTCACCGCGCCGGTGGCGAGGTTGAGCCGCCAGCGGTGCAGCCGGGTCTTCATCCGGTCGAGGGCGAGGAAGCGGAACATGCGCCGGTACCTGCCGCCCTCCCCGGTGTCGGCCGGCTCGGGGTCGTCCTGGAAGAACCCGTCGAGGACGATCTCGTCGCCGTCCTCGTAGGCGTTGATCCAGTGCAGCACGTAGGTGGGGGTGGCCTCGAACCAGCGGATGTCGCCCGGCCCGCCGCGGCGCGGGATGACGCCGAGCCGGCTCGGCAGCTCGGGGTGGAACCGCACCGCGTACACGCCCTTCCTCAGCAGCTCGGGCTCCCAGAACAGCGGGAGGTCGTTGAGGATGGCGTAGTTCTCGGTGAACGCCATGTCGTGCGGCAGCCGCGGCCCGGGCAGCGGGATGTCGGTGTAGTGCACCAGCCGGTTGTCCGCGTCGACCACGCCGTAGTGCATGTACGGCGCCTCGGTCGTGTAGTTGAAGAACAGCAGCTCGCCGGTGCGCGGGTCCACCTTGGTGTGCGCGGACACCCCGCAGGCCGGGGCCCAGTCGGCCTTGCCGAGCGTGTCGAGGGTGAACGGGTCGAGCCGGTAGACCTCGCCGCACTGGTAGAAGGTGGTGAGCGCGACCCCGGCGTGCACCACCACGTCGGTGCTGGAGGCGTCCTTCAGCCCGCCGCGGGCGCCCCAGCCGTCCTTGCGGATGCCCTTCTCGGGCCGCTCGGCGATGCCCGCCCACAGCGCGCGGCCCGCCTCCTGCTCGGCGAGGAACCCGTCGGTGCGGATGAACCGGTTCCGGTAGAACGCCCTGCCGTCCCGGAACCCGATCATGTGGATCATGCCGTCGCCGTCGAACGGGTGGTACAGCTCGATCGCCGGGTGCACCGGGTTCTCGGTGTTGCGGAGGTAGACGCCGTCGAGGTCGGCCGGGATCTCGCCCTCCACGTCGAGGTCGTCGGCGGCCCACTCGGTGGTCTGCGGCCGCCACGGCCCGGTGCGGTAGGGGTGGTCGTCGTCCTCGGGGGGGGGGGTCAACGCCCGCCCCAGGCCCTGGAGGTCCACGGGGGAACTCCTTTAAG
>QGUZ01000018.1 GCA_003242605.1 Actinomycetota bacterium | reverse complement strand
CGCCGGGGCGGAACGGCCGAAGGGCGCGTCGGCCTCGGCGAGGCCCGGCGCGGGCGGGCCGGGCGGCGCGGGGTGGTGGGCCGCCGGTCCCGGCGGCTCCGCCCGCGTCCCGGCCGCGGCACGCTCGGCGGCACCCGGCCCGGCGCCCGGACCGGCCGGCCCGGAGGGCTCCCGCCGCGCGGCGCGCTCGGCCGCCTCCGGGGTGCGCGGCCCGGCCGTACCCGGGGCCGCCGTACCCGCGGACGGCGCCGCCGGAGGCGGGGCGGCCGGAGGCGGTGGGGCGGACGGCGATGCCTCGGCGGGCGCGGCATGGCCGGGCCGAGCCGAGGGCGCGCCCGGCCCGCCGCCGTCGTCGTCAACGGCGGGGATCGGCTGGGTGGAGGGACCCGCATCCTCGGCCTTCGGCGGGTCCGGCGGCAGCGGCGGCCAGACCCGGACGTCGGGCGGCACCGGACGGCGACGCCTCGGCTGGGACGTGAACCAGCCCGAGTCGTGGGCGTCACCCGGACGGGCGCCCTGCCCGTCCGGGCGAGCGGACTGGTCGCGACCGGAGGACTTCTGGTTCACCGGCTCACTCCGCGGCCTTCAACGGATACACGTCTTTGGCGGCGGCCACCGCCGACCTGGCCTTGGCCTCGTCGAGGCCGAGATCGAGGGCGACCTCCGGCAGCAGCTGGTCGTACCGCTGGGGATAGATCGAGTCGTAGATGCCGTTGGTGGACGGCACGGTCAGCACCACCTTGGACCCGGGCAGCGCCTCGGGCGGAACCTCGAACACGAACTTCCCGCTCGACCAGAACCCGGGCTGGATGAAGGTCTCGCCGAGGGTGAACCGCCGCTCCACCCGGTCGGTCGCCACGAAGAACAGGTCGTCGGCGGTCTCCAGCCCCGCCTGGTCGATCTTGGTCGGGTCTTTCGGCGCCGTGGCGCTGACCGACGCGATCACGAAGATGTACGGGGTGTCGATCCGGGTGGACCGGGTCACCTCCTCCTGCCCGGTCGCCGCGTTCACCCGGGTGGTCTGCAGCTCGATCGACCGGGCGAACTCCACCCGGTCGAGGCGGGCGCTGAACCGGCCGGTCTCCGCGACCTCGCCGGGCGCCGCGCTCGAGGTGAGCCGGGCGGCGAGGTCGTCCGGGGTGAGCACCAGGGTGTGGAGGTAGACGGCGAGCGCGAGGATGACGAGCGTCGCGACCGCGTCGCGGATCCGCCGCGGCCGCCGGGAACGCGCCGGGCCGCCGCGCGCGGCCCGCCCACCGGGCGCCGTGGCGCCAGCGGGCCCGCCCGGTCCGCCGGGAGGCGCCACTCCGCTCGCCGGATCCGCGCCATGCTCGGAGTGCGGTACGGCGGGCCCCGGCGGCGCCGCCGTACGGCCCGGCCCGCCCGCCTGCCCGGGGGCCGGACGGCCGCCGGGGACGACGGGGTGCGGCCCGGACCCAGGCCCGGACCCAGACACGGCCACGGCCGGATCCGCGGGCGGCGGCGCGGACGGATGCGGGACGCCGGCGCGGGGATCCGGATGCTCCGGACGGCCCGGCGCCGCGGCAGGCCGGTACGTCATCCCTCACCCCGCTTGACCGGCAGGGTCACGCGCGCCGCCACGAGTTTCTCGTCACCCGGCCCGACGACCAGCTCCGGCCGGGTCCGCTTGGTGAACCAGTCCTCGTGCAGCTCGTACTTGCCGAGGTCGATGGTGAGCCGGTCGGGCGGGGTGAGCCCGTCCCGCACCGGGAAGCGCACCACGACCGTCGAGGTGAGCCGCGGCGGCAGCAGCCTGCTGTCCACACCCTGCTGGGGGATGAACATGTCGTGCCGCCAGGCGGGCTCGCCCGGACCGGCCGACGGCGTGGCGGACGGCTTGGCGCCCGGGCCGGGCGGCGGCTCGATCAGCGGCCGCCCCTGCGGGGGCGCGACCCGCAGCAGCGCCCGCTCCAGGTACGCGATCGGCACCGACGAGGACGCGGTGTTGTACACCCTGAGCGTCAGGTCGAGCACGGTGTGCGGGTCCCCGGAGCCGAGGCCCCCGGCGCCGCCCGCGTCCTCGGCGGGAAGCGTGCGCACCACCGCGTCCACCACCTTGGTCCGGAACAGGTCCTGGTCGACCTCCTCGCCGGGCCGTACCGCGGGCGGCGGCTTCTCCGGCGCCTCCGCGAAGCCGCCGAGCACCGCGATCGCGGCCGATCCCGCGGCGACCACCAGGGCGGACACCGAGAGCAAAATCGGGCGCCGCCGTCGGGTGCCGCGACCGGATGACGTCATGAGAAACAAGAGTAACTGCAGTGACTTGACGCATCCGCGAGATAGGTACCAAGTTGACAAGCGTCACCGAGCGGGCCCGTTCGCCGCCGGTGCCGCCGGGATGAGTCTGTTGACCGAACACCGCCCGAATGCCCGGTGGAGCTCTTACTCTGTCACGCAGGCGGACGTGACGAGGCGGAGGTTCAGTGGTCGGCGTGCCCCCCGACGCTGCGCAGCTCCAGGCGGACCGCATCTACCTGGGCTGGCAGTATGTCCTGCTGCACCCGGATCCCGGCCCGCCGCCGAAGCGTCCCTCCCGGGAGGAGACCGCGCCGCCGATCCCCGAGGAGGACCCGGAGTGGCTGCGCCGGGAACGCCTCCAGGAGGACCTGCTCAACCGCCCCCTCCGCGTGTTCAACGCGTTCATGTGGGGCGCCACCGCCCTGATCGTCGTCGCGGGGCTGGGCGGCTGGCTCGACTGGCGCTTCGCGCTGGCCGGGGCGCTCGCCACCGGCGGGATCGCGACCGTCGCCAGCGTCAACCTCCACCGGGGCGGCCGGGCCGCGCGCGCCCGCGCCGCCGCCCGCGCCGAGCGCCTCGAGCGGCTGCGCCGGGAACGTGACAAGGCGATCGTGCGGGCCCAGGAGGAGCACGCGGAACGGTACCGCGAGTGGGCCGAGCGCAAGGCGAACTACGACAACCAGATGACCTGGTACGCGGTCGCCGTGCCCGACGAGGTCGACCGCATCGACGTGGCGGGCGGCACGATGCCCGGCTGGTCGGCCCTGGTCACGCTGATCGGCGCGACCCGGCTGTACAGCGGCGGGCACCTCACCGTGCTCGACCTGTCGGAGGGGGCGATCGCCAAGGACCTGATCGAGCTCGCCCGGCGCGGCGGCGACAACCCGCTCGTCTGGGTGCTCCCGGGCGACCTGCCGCGGCTCGACCTCGGCGTCACCCTCGGCCCCGAGGCGTTCGCCGACGTGCTCGCGCACGTGGTGAGCGTGAGCGAGGACCAGCACGCCACCCGGGACCTGTCGTTCGACAACGCGATCCTCGAGCGGGTGCTCGAGGTGCTCGGCGAGAAGGCCTCGATCCGCCAGGTGACCGCGGCGCTGCGCGCGCTCGCCCAGGTCGGCGACCCGCGCGAGGACCTGCGCGAGGGCCTGCTCACCGCCCACCAGCTCGAGCGCATCGGCACCATGTTCGGCCGGGGCGTGAGCGACCGCGTGGTGATCGAGCGCGCCTGGGCGATCGAGTCCCAGCTGCGCAAGCTCGAGCCGCTCGGCACCGCCGCGGTACGGCTGCCGCCGGCCCGGCTGCGGGTGGTGTCGATGGACCGCCAGTCCGGCGTGTTCGGCAACCGGGTGCTCGGCACGTACGTCGCCGCGGCGCTCACCCACATCCTGCGCCAGTCCCCGCCGTCCGAGCGCCCCTGGTACCACACGATCATCGTGGCCGGGGCGGAGAAGCTCCGCGGCGACGTGCTCGACCGGCTCATGGACGCCTGCGAGACCGCCCGCGCCGGCCTCGTGCTCACCTACCGCTCGCTCACCCCGGCCGTGCGGGAACGGCTCGGCCGCGGCAACGCCGCGGTCGCGTTCATGCGGCTCGGCAACGCCGAGGACGCCCGGGTGGCGGCCGAGCACATCGGCACCCAGCACCGCCTCGAGATCGCCCACTTCACCGAGTCGACCGGCGCCGCCGTGGAGGGCATGGGCGCCACGTACACCTCCACCGTGTCCGGCGGGGCCACCCACGAGGCCGTCCGGACCGGCGGCGGCGACCTCGCCGAGGACATCACCCGGTCGACCGAGTGGGGCCGCCGCGCGAGCACCGCGCTCGCCGCCGGCGGTGCCGCGGGGAGCGCCGGACCGGGCGGCGGCGCGCCGGAGGGCACCGCGGCCGGGAACGGCCGCGTGGTGCTGCAGCGGTCCCGCGAGTTCCTGGTGGAGCCGCAGCAGCTGCAGCAGCTCCCCACCACCTCGGTGATCGTCACGCACACCACCGCCGAGGGGCGCAAGGTGCGCCTCGCCGACGCCAACCCGGCGATCCTCACCTTCCCCAAGACCACGCTGGGGGAGTTCGAGGAGGTGCAGAAGGCGATGGCGGCCGCCGAGCGGGAACGGAAGGCGCCCCCGGCGGACCGCCCGCCCCCGAACCTGGGCCCGCCGCCGCCCCGGCTCGACTGGCGTAAGCCCCACCGGTGAGTCGACACCGGGTAATGACATCGTCAATGTGGACGTACGGGCATGATCGGCTGTCCAGGTTAGGTGCGACAGGCGCACCAGGAGGAGAGATGCAGGCGAGCGTTTCGGCGGCACCCGTCCCGCTCAGCGGGCCCTGGTATCGCATCCAGGCGATCACCGCACCGTCGAGAAGCTCATCGGCCGAGTGGGACTTCGTCACCGTGCTGCCCGCGGTACTGTCGGCCGCGCAGCGCAACCGGCCCTTCGTGATCGGCTGGCTGTCCCGCGGCTCCGGCGCCCCGCTCGAACTGATCACCAACGCGGGGCCGCTCACCCCGCCCCGGCCGCCCCGCCGCGCGGCGGTCGCCCCCGAGCCGCAGCCGCAGGGCCCGCAGCCGCTGCTGTTCCCGGGCGGCGCCCGCGGCATCCCGGTGAGCGACGACTGGCTCGCCGACCTCGCCGACCTGGTCTGGACGCCGTGCCCGGGCCGCCAGGCCCCGCCGCTCGGCGGCCGCCGCGAGCCCGACCCGGACGAGATCCGCCGCCCCACGCTGTTCGAGTCGACGCTCGTCACGCTCATGTCCCGGCCGTTCGCCTGGCTGGTGATCGCGGAGCCCACCGACCTGCTCGACGCCGAGGTGGCGCACCTGCGCACCCAGCTCAACGTGCTGCGCCAGTACGGCGACGCCTCCGAGCGCAGCCGGTTCGACGCGGAGCGGGCCGAGCGGCGCATGCAGGAGCTCGACGCGTTCCGCGAGGCGGGCCTGTGGAACGTGCGGGTGCTCGCCGGCGCGGCCGGGTACGACGAGCTGCGGCAGATCGCCCCGGTGCTGGTGGGCTCGGTGGAGATGTCGCACCACCCGTACCGGCTGCGCAGCGCGATCTCCTCCGGCGCCGGCCAGTCGTCCTCGTCGTCCTCGTCCTCCTCCGGCCAGGGCCAAGGCCGCGGGATCGAGCACGCCTACAGCTTCCACGAGGCGCTCTCGGTCACCCTGCAGGACCCCACCGACGGCGCGGCCTCGCCGTTCGCCGCCACCGCCGGGGCGCTCGTCGCCCTCGCCGGCCTGCCGCGCCGCGAGGTGCCCGGCGTGCGGGTGCTGGAGACCGGGTTCTTCGACGTCACCTCGGAGACCGACGAGCGCGGCTCCGACCTCATCGAGCTTGGCGCGATCATCGACGGCCAGGACCGGGAGGTCGGCACCTTCCGGGTGCCGCTGTCCACGATCAACCGGCACGTGTTCATCACCGGCGCGACCGGGTCCGGAAAGTCGCAGACCGTGCGGCACCTGCTCGAGCAGCTCACCCAGGCGGGCATCCCGTGGCTCGCGATCGAGCCGGCCAAGTCGGAGTACGCGGCGATGGCGGGCCGCACCGAGCACCTCGCCCCGCTCACCGTGATCAACCCGTCCGCGCCGGACAACGTGCCGATCAGCATCAACCCGCTCGCCCCCGAGCCGGGCTACCCGGTGCAGGCGCACATCGACATGGTGCGCGCGCTGTTCATGGCCGCGTTCGACGCCGAGGAGCCGTTCCCGCAGATCATGTCGCTCGCGCTGCAGCGGGTGTACGAGGCGAACGGCTGGGACGTGGTCACCGGGCAGGGCATCCCCGGGGCGGCGGTGGCGCCCGCCGTACCCACGCTCGAGCAGCTCCAGCAGCACGCGCTCGAGGTGATCGAGGAGATCGGGTACGGCAAGGAGGTCCAGGCCGACGTCGAGGGCTTCATCTCGCTGCGGCTGCGCTCGCTGCGGGTCGGCTCGGCCGGGCGGTTCTTCGAGGGCGGCCACCCCGCCGACATCGGCGGGCTGCTGCAGCGCAACGTGGTGCTCGCGATCGAGGACGTCGCCAACGACGAGGACAAGGCGTTCCTCATGGGCACGCTGATCATCCGGATCGTCGAGCACCTGCGCATGCGCGCCCGGGCCGAGCAGCACCTGGAGCGCCCGCCCACCGGGCTGCAGCACGTGATCATCATCGAGGAGGCGCACCGGCTGCTGCGCGACCGCGGCGCGGGCCGGGCCTCCACGCACGCGGTCGAGCTGCTCGCCGGCATGCTCGCCGAGATCCGCGCGTACGGCGAGGGCATCATCGTCGCCGAGCAGATCCCCACCAAGCTCGTCTCCGACGTGGTGAAGAACACCGCCCTGAAGATCGTCCACCGGCTGCCCGCGGAGGACGACCGCAAGCTCGTCGGCGCGGCGATGAACCTCAGCGAGGACCAGTCCCGCCAGGTGGTCTCCCTCGAGCCCGGCCAGGCCGCGGTGTTCGCCGACGGCATGGACCGGCCGCTGCGCATCCGGGTGCCGCTCGGCGAGCACCGGGAGCGGGTGATGCTCAGCCCGATCCCGCCGATCGCCGGGCGGCGGTCCGCGGCGTGCGGCCACGAGTGCCGCACCGGCAAGGCGTGCACGCTGTTCGAGCTGCGCGAGGCCGACCTGCTCGCCGCGGCGCCCGAGTGGGCGTGGCTGCGCATCTGGGTGGACACGCTGGTGCTCGCGTTCTGCGTCAACCGCACCCTGCCGGGCGTGCCCCGGGTGCTCGCCGAGGGCTGGAACGAGCTGCCGGTACGGCGCCGCGAGTGCATGCTCGCCACCGTGATCGACAAGGCGGTGTCCCGCCGCGCCTGGTCGCTGCGCACCTGCTACGACCCCTCGCTGCTCACCCGGAAGGCGGTGGAGGCGGCCACGGCGCTGCTGTCCCCGGACGGGGAGCGCCCGCCGGTGGGCGAGCGGCCCGGCCCGGCCTGGGTGATTCCGCAGGTGCGCTGGCTGCACGAGGTGGACCGGCTGTTCCCGTACGGGCACCCGGCGCCGAACCTGCGCAGCCCGGCGCCGCCGATGGAGTACCCGCTGTTCGGCACCGACCCGACCGGCCGGCCGTACCCGCACCCCGGGGTGAACGGCTCCGGCGGCGACGGCTCGGGCGGGGTGGAGCTGCTCGGCCACCGGGCCAAGGCGCTGCGGCGGCACCCGCTGTCGATGGAGGTGGACCGCAACCGGGCGCTCGCCTGGCGGGTGATCCTCGGCGACGACGAGCACCAGAGCGTGCAGCAGGACATCGCGACCGTGGCGATCGGCGTCGACCCGCGGGACCGGGTGCGGCACGTGGCGCAGATGATGGGCGCGGGCTGGCTCGAGGCGGTGCTGTCCTGGCCGCAGCGGTTCGTGCTGCCGTTCGAGAGTGGCATGGATCACGACGCCGAGCTCACCTTCGCCGATCAGCTCGGTTAGGTAGGTGATCGCCGCGGAGCGGGCCGCTCCGTGACCGCCGCCCCATTAGGATCGCTCCATGACACAGCTTCCGTTGCGGGCGCAGCTCGCCGCCGCCCTCGGCCGTACGGCGGCCCTGTTGTCGCGGATGACCGGCCGCGGCGACGGCTCGGTGATCGGCGGGCGGGTCGGTCTGCTGCTCGAACCGGACCTGCTGCGACAGCTCGCGGCGAACCGGCGGCTGGCGCTGGTCAGCGCCACCAACGGCAAGACGACCACGACGCGGCTGATCACCTCGGCGCTGCAGGAGCTGGGCGAGGTGGCGACGAACGCGTTCGGGGCGAACATGCCGGCCGGGCACGTCACCGCGCTCTCCCAGGCGAAGGACGCGCCGTACGGCGTGCTCGAGGTGGACGAGAAGTACCTGCCGGAGGTCCTCGACACCACCGGGGCGGCGGTCGTCTGCCTGATGAACCTCAGCCGGGACCAGATGGACCGGGCCGCCGAGATCTGGCTGCTCGCCAAAAAGTGGCGGCAGGCGCTGCACGGGCGCGACACCCACGTGATCGCCAACGCCGACGACCCGCTCGTCGCCTGGGCCGCGATGGGCGCGTCCCAGGTGACCTGGGTGTCGGCGAAGCAGCGCTGGCGCGAGGACTCCTGGTGCTGCCCCGAGTGCGGGGGCCCGCTCGACCGCAAGGACGACGACTGGGCCTGCCGGGAGTGCGCGCTGCGCCGCCCCGAGCCGAGCTGGTTCCTCCTCGAGAACGCGGTGATCGACCCGCAGGGCCGTACCTGGCCGCTCGACCTGCAGCTGCCGGGGCGGGCGAACGAGTCGAACGCCGCGATCGCGCTCGCCACCGCCTACGCGTTCGGGGTGCCGGTGGAGCGGGCGCTGCCCCGGCTCCGCGAGGTGCGCTCCGTCGCCGGGCGGTACACCACGGTGGAGCGCGACGGCCGGGTGCTGCGGCTGCTGCTCGCGAAGAACCCGGCGGGCTGGCTGGAGGCGTTCGACGTCACCGACCCGGCGCTGCCGATCATCCTGTCGGTGAACGCGCAGGTGCCGGACGGGCGGGACACCTCCTGGCTGTACGACGTCGACTACCGCGTGCTGCGCGGCCGTCCGGTGTACGTGACCGGGGAGCGGCGCTACGACCTGGCGCTGCGCCTGCACGTGGCGGACGTGGCGTTCCAGCTCTGCCCGACGTTCGGCGACGCGGTGGACGCGCTGCCGCCCGGCAGGATCGATGTGATCGCCAACTACACCGCCTTCCAGCAGATTCGAGCGGAGTTCGGCCGTGCAGTCTGAGAGCGCATTGCGGCTGGTCTGGATCTATCCGGACCTGTTGAGCACCTACGGGGACCAGGGCAACGTCCTCGTGCTGGAGCATCGGGCGCGGGCCCGGGGCATCCCGGTGGAGACCCTGCACGTCCGTTCCGCCGACCCGGTGCCGGAGAGCGGGGACATCTACCTTCTCGGCGGCGGCGAGGACCGGCCGCAGATGCTCGGCGCCGAGCGGCTGCGCCGGGACGGCGGGCTGCTGCGGGCCGCGGAGCGGGGGGCCGTGGTGTTCGCGGTCTGCGCCGGCTACCAGCTCATCGGCCGGGAGTTCTGCGGCGACGAGGGCCAGCCGGTGCCGGGCGTCGGCCTGCTCGACGTGGTGAGCGTCCGCGGCCAGAAGCGCGCGGTGGGCGAGCTCGCCGCCGAGGTGGATCCGGCGTTCGGCCTGCCCACCCTCACCGGGTTCGAGAACCACATGGGCGTCACCCGGCTCGGGCCGGGGGTCAGGCCGCTGTCCCGCACCCTCGTCGGGGTGGGCAACGGCGACGGCACCGAGGGCGCCTACGCCGGCCGTGTCGTCGGCACCTACCTGCACGGCCCGGCGCTGGCGCGCAACCCGGCGCTCGCCGACCTGCTGCTGCGCTGGGTGGTGGGCGACGTCCCGCCGATCGACGACACCTGGTACGAGCACCTGCGCAAGGAGCGCCTCGACACGGTGCTGTCCCGCTAGCCCCGGCGTCCCCTGCCGCCGGGCCGTACAGAACGGCCGCCCCGCGGGGTGGCCGGGCAGTCGCGGCCGGTACGGCCGGGACGCCTGCGGGACGAGGAACGCGTAACGCCTCACAGGCCGAGGGGGCCGGTGTGCCGTCGGGTGGGCGGACCAGAGAGTCGGTTCACGAGGCCGCCGGGCCCGGAGACGTTGCCGCCCGGCATGTCTCCGGGCCCAAAGGCCACATGCGGGTCACGGCACCACGGGGATGCCGTGTGCGGTGCGACCGTGAGAGTCGGCGAAGACGCCTACCGCGTGGCGGCGCCTTCGGTACGGATCCGAGCGAGGAACGCCTTCCAGTCACCAGGGCTGAACACCAGCGCGGGACCGGAGGGGTCCTTTGAATCACGCACGGCGACGACGCCCGGGAGGTTGCGGGCCACCTCGACGCACGCGCCGCCGTTGCCGTTGCTGTAGGTGCTCTTCCGCCAGTCCGCTCGGGACAGGTCGATTCGATGGTCAACTGCGCGCATCTCCACCACCATTCCTCGCTCTCGCCGGGATCACTGAAATTCGTCGGCCACCTGAGAGATCAGGGCCGTGGACGCCTCCGTTGGCAGCGCGGCGGCGCGTAGGTGGTCGAATACGAGGGTGTATTGTTCGATTTCCCACTTTTTCTCCAAATAGAAACTGCCTGTCCGGTATTCGATGTAGACGACGTCATCCGCATACGGCTCAAAGGTGAGGATGTGGAATCCGCCGTCCATACCGGCGTGCGCTCCCACCGAGAACGGGAGCACCTGCAGGGTGATGTTCGGCATCCGGGACGCCTCGACCAGGCGCTTCAGCTGGGCCCGCATCACGTCGGGCCCGCCCACCCTGCGTCGGATGACGGCCTCGTCAAGGACCATCCAGACCTGTGGTGCCTTGTCGCTGTGCAGCAGCTCCTGGCGGGCCATGCGGACCGCCACCAGCCGATCGATCTCCTCCTCTCTCGCGCCCACCCGCGTGGCCCGGTGCACCGCCCGGGCGTAGTCCTCGGTCTGCAGCAGGCCGGGGATGAAGACCGACTCGTACAGCCGCAGCGACGTCGCCTCGGACTCCAGGCCCACGTAGACCGCGAACCAGTCGGGAACGGCCTCGCCGAACGCACGCCACCACCCCCGCAGCCGGGCCTCCCGGGCGAGCGCGATGAGCGCGTCGCGCTGCTCGGGTGGCGCGTCGAGCACCTCGAGCAGGCCCCGGACCTCGCTCGGCTGCACCGCCTGCTTTCCGGTCTCCACCCGGCTGAGCTTGGTCGGATGCCAGTCGATCTGCGCGGCCACCTGCTCGATCGTCAGCCCGCGCTCCTCGCGTAGCCGGCGCAGTTCCGCGGCGAGACGGCGGCGCCGGATCGTCGGGCTGTACCGGTTGGTCGTCATGCTCCCTCTTTCAGCGGTATTGGCCGAAGATGGTGCGCATTTTTCTCATGCAATTGCGGGATAGCGGTTGCGGACGTTCCGTCATCGAGCTCAAACTGAAGGTAATCATCGCACGCGAGAGGTGAGCCTGTACGGGGAATGGCTTACTTTCCGTAACTGTTCGACTGCGTTACGGGTACGGAGGCGGGGGAGTGCGCCGTACCGTCAGGCCCTGGACGCGACGATCACCAGGAGTGGGGAAACCGATGGCCGACTTCGTGGCAGGTACGGCAGGGCGACGCTATCTGGTGCTTCCGGCGGAGCCGACCAGCGTCTCGTACGCGCGGGAGCACGTCGCCGCCGTGCTCGCGTCCCTCGGCCTGACCAGCCGGGAGCTCCTCGACGACGTGCAGCTCATCACCAGCGAGCTCGTCACCAACGCGATCACCGCGACCGCAGCCTCCGGCGCGCGCCCGGCGGCGGGCCGCGGAGGCGATGGGGGGAACGGGGGAGATGCCGGCGCCTGGCCCGGCCGCTGGGGGAGCGGCCCGGCGGACGGCGCCGTCACCGGCACGGTGAACGGGCACCGTGCCGACCCGGGCGCCGGCCCGGGCGCATATTTCGATGACGATGCGGATGGCGGCCGCGACGCCGGCCTCGGCGCCGGCGAGAGGTCCGGCCGCAGGGCCGCCGGCGGCCAGGTGCGCGTGGGGGCGTACCTGACCGGGACCTGCCTGACGCTGGAGTTCTGGGACGACGCCGCGGGCGTGCCGCGGCCGGGGAACCCGGGGGAGTTCGACGTCAGCGGCCGGGGCCTGCTCCTCGTCGAGGCGTTATGCAGCCGGTGGGGCTATCGGCCGGCCGCGCCGGGCGGCAAGACCGTGTGGGTCGAGCTCGACGTCTCGTCCTACCTGTGCGGGAGCGCGGCCCCCGCCGACGCGCACGCGGGCGTGGGGCCGGTCCGGTAGGCGCGGGCTAGTAGACCAGGGCCTGCACGCCGTCCTGGAGGATCTCCTCCACGAACGTGGGCGCGCCCGCGATCCGGATGCCCTCGATGACGTCGTCGGCGGTGATGTTGCGCCGGGCGGCGCACTGCGTGCACAGCGTCACCCGCCCACCGGCGAGCACCGCGTCGAGCAGCTCGGAGAGCGGGGCGGCGTGCGGGAGCTGGAACTCCTTCGCCCGTCCCGGCAGGGCGAACCACGACGACTCCCCGGTCAGCCACAGGGAGACGGGCACGCCGCTCGCCAGCGCGGCGGCGGCCACCGTGAAGGCCTGATTGCAGCGCTCCGGCGCGTCCGCGCCCGCCGTCACCTTGATCACCAGTGATCGTGCCATACCGGCAGCCTATGCCGTGGGCACCGCGATCCACCACGCGACCGTGCCGATCAGGGTGAGCGCGCCCAGCACGTACCCGGCGATCGACTGCAGCCGCGCCGACCGGCTCAGCTGCTCCTCGTCGCGGGTGGAGATGATGAACGGCGCGCCGTGCGGCTCCCGGATGGCGATCCCCTCGGCGGCGCGCACCGCGCCGAGCACGTACAGCCGCGTCCCCGGACGGATCACCCACTCGCGGTAGCGGTGCCCCCGGGTGATGCCGGGCCCGGACTCCAGCGCGCGCACCCCGATCGCCATCGCCCGCTCGGCGAGCTTGCCGGTGGCGTACTCGCGCTGGTCGATCACCCGCTCGACCCCGTCCGGCTGCGCCCGCCCCGGGTACACCGGCACCTGGCCGCTCACGTCCTTGATCAGGAAGGGCTCGATCGACCGCTGGTCGCAGAGCACGTTCGTGCCGGTGACCTGGCGCCGGTTGCCGTTGCGGTCGGTCTCCATCTTCTCGTACATGCGGTCCACCGAGGTGCGGTACCACACGCACGGCGTGCCGGAGAGCGGCGCGGTGAGCAGGCCGTCCGGCCCGGGGGCGGCCTCGCCCGTCACCTCGACCCGCACCTCGCGCTCCCCGTCGGCGACGAGCGCCACGTCGCCCGCGCCGATCGTGGGCGTGGCGGCCATCACCCGCCTGCGGTAGCTCATGTACACGCCCCACAGGATCAGGCCGATGCCGATGACGATCAGAACAATCCGCGTTTCCGTCACACTGGCCTCCTTGCCACCACCCATCTTGGCGCTCCGGCGCGCACCGAGGCGTCTCGGTCCGGCGACGGATGCGGCACGGGTACGGCACGCGCAGGGCACGGCGCGCACCGCACGCGCGGGGGCGGCCGGCGGAGCCGGAGCCGGGCGGGGCCCGTCCCCGGCCGCGGAGCCGGGGCGGTCCGGGAGGCCGTAGGCTGGGGCACCATGGATGCACCTGAGCTGCACCCGGATCTGGAGCCGATCTCCTTCCTGCTCGGCCGCTGGGAGGGCGCGGGGGTGGTCGGTTATCCGACGATGGAGAGCGCCAACTTCGGCCAGGAGATCGTCTTCGGCCACACCGGGAAGCCGTTCCTGACCTACCGCAGCCGCACCTGGCTGCTCGACGAGAAGGGCGAGAAGGTCCGCCCGCTCGCCACCGAGACCGGCTACTGGCGGGCCCAGCCCAACCGCCGGGTGGAGGTGCTGCTCGCGCACCCCACGGGCATCGTCGAGATCTACCTCGGCGAGGTGGTCTTCCACAAGATCGAGCTGCGCACCGACATGGTCGCCCGCACCGCGTCGGCGAAGGAGTACACCGCGGGCCACCGCCTCTACGGCCTGGTGAACGGCAATCTCATGTACGCCTTCGACATGGCGGCCGTCGGGCAGCCGCTGCGGTCGCACGCCTCGGCCGAGCTGAAGAAGGTCGCCGACTTCGTCCCCGAGGACTGAGCCGCGGGCGCAGGCGCGCCGCGCCGTACCGGTGCCCGGGAGGGGCGGGCCGCCGACGGCACGGGAATGGCAAGAACCCCGGGCGTGCTCCGCCGTCACGGAGGGCCCCGCGTACGGGACCGCGTGCGACGGGCCGGCTGGACCATGGACGGGGCCGGAGACCCGCCCGCCGGCCGCCCGGGGTTCCGGTGTCTGCCTTGGATTACGCCGGACGTCGCGCGGACATCCGGACGGTGGTCCGGATCGGCGCCGTCCTAGCGGACAGCCACCTCGCTGGCCCAATCAAGATCAACCATTGTTCGGACCACCTCCTTTCTGCGTGCCCCCGACCGTATGTGACCCGCCGGGCACGGGCAACCGAATATTCGGGCGCGCCGCCGCCCGGAGGGCGGAAGACGGTGAGCGGACCACCGGAGAGAGCTTCTAGACTCGGGGCATGGCCGAGCCGGGCAAGGGAGCAGCCGCCAGCACGAAGACCGCCCCCAAGGTGGGCAACTGGCACGAGGAGCTGCGGGCGCGGGGCTACCGCGTCACCCCGCAGCGCCAGCTGGTCCTGGAGGCGGTCTCCGAACTCGGGCACGCGACACCGGAGGAGATCTGCGCCCGGGTGCAGCAGACCGCGCGCGGGGTGAACATCTCCACCGTCTACCGCACGCTCGAGCTGCTCGAGGAGCTCGGGCTGGTCACCCACACCCACCTGAGCCACGGCGCGCCCACCTACCACCTCGCCGCCGAGGCCGACCACGTGCACCTGGTGTGCCGCGGCTGCGGCGAGGTGACCGAGGTCGCGCCCCGGCTCGTCGACGGCCTCGTCACCGCGCTCGACCAGGAGCTCGGGTTCGCCACCGACGTCCACCACCTCACCGTCTTCGGCACCTGCCGCAACTGCCGCTGACGCGGCGCCCCCGCGCGGTACGGCCGGCCGTACCGCGGGAACCGGCGAGGCCGCGGGGATCGGCGGCGGCGCCGGGCGTACGCTGAGGGCATGCGGAGCCCATTGCTGGACACTCCCGGAGCGGTAGCGGCGGACGCCCCGGACGCGGACGTCGCCGCGCACTACGGTGATCTCTACGGCGAGCAGCGCGCCCTCGCCGCGGGCGAGGCCGTGGTGGACCGGAGCAACCGCGAGGTCATCCGGATCGCCGGCGCCGACCGGCTGAAATGGCTTAACGACCTGTCCTCGCAGAAGCTCGACACGCTGCAGCCGGGCGAGCCCACCCAGACGCTCTTCCTCGACCCGCAGGGCCGCGTGGAGCACCACCTCACCCTCGTCGACGACGGCGAGGCGGTGTGGGGCCACGTCGAGCCCGGTACGGCGGGCCCGCTCGTCGCCTTCCTGGAGAAGATGCGGTTCATGCTCCGGGTCGAGGTCGCCGACGTGACCGCGGACTACGCCGTGGTGTCCGGCCTGCGCGGCGGCCCGGCGGGCACGGCCGAACCCCCGGCCGACCTGCCGGAGGGGGCGATCGCGCTCGGCGACGACGTGCTGCTGCCGCGGCGGCTGCTCCCCGAGCACCTGGGGCGGCGGCCGGTGGGGCTGTGGGCGTACGAGGCGCTGCGGATCGAGGCGCACGTGCCGCGGCTGGGCTTCGAGACCGACCACAAGACCATCCCGCACGAGGTGGGCTGGATCGGCGCCGCGGTGCACCTGAACAAGGGCTGCTATCGGGGCCAGGAGACGGTCGCCCGGGTGCACAACCTCGGCCACCCGCCCCGCCGCCTCGTCTTCCTCCACCTCGACGGCAGCGTGGACATCCTGCCCCGGCACGGGGACCCGGTCACGCTCGACGGCGAGCAGGTCGGCTTCGTCGGCTCCGCCGCCCGGCACCACGAGCTCGGCCCGATCGCGCTCGCCCTGGTGAAGCGGACCGTGCCGGTCGACGCCACGCTGCTCGCGGCGGGCGTGGCGGCCGCCCAGACGGTGATCGTGCCGCCGGACGCGGGCCGCAACGTCAAGATCGACCCGGCGCTGCGCCGCCGCCTGCGCTGACCCGGGCGGGGCGCCGTCCGTCCCGGCCGCGCCGGCCGGGACGGACGGAAGGTCAGATGTCGAGGATGAGGGTGATCGGGCCGTCGTTGACGAGGTGCACCTTCATGTCCGCGCCGAACACCCCGGTGCCGACCTGGGCACCGAGCGCGCGCAGCTCCTCGACGACCGCGTCCACCAGCGGCTCGGCGACCGGGCCGGGCGCCGCGGCGTGCCAGGTGGGGCGGCGGCCCTTGCGCGCGTCGCCGTACAGGGTGAACTGGCTCACCACGATGATCGGCGCGCCAACGTCCGAGCAGGACTTCTCGCCGGGCAGAATGCGCAGGTTCCACAGCTTGGCGGCGAGCTTGGCGGCCTGCTCGCGGGTGTCGGTGTGGGTGACGCCGACGAGGGCGAGCAGGCCCATCTCGTTGATCTCCGCCACCGTGGCGCCGTCCACGACCACCGACGCCGAGCTCACACGTTGCACCACCGCTCGCATGGTCGGCATTCTCCCAGACCCGGCCGGGCGGCAGGACCGCGCGCCGGCGAGGGCACCGGCTGCCCGAAAGCGGCGGTCGCAGCCAGGTGCCGGTACGTAGACTTGCCGGGAAAACGGGCATACGGGATGCCCGGGAAGGCTGCGGCGAACAGAGGAGTGACCGGTGCCGGACGAGCCGCTGATCGTGGAGGTCGTGCGTTCGGGCTTCGCGGAGGCCGTGCATCGGGCGCGGCTGCTCGCGGTGGGGGCGGCCGGTGAGCCGGTCCGCGTGCACGGGGACGTGACGGGCCCGGCCTCGCCGCGCTCGGCGATGAAGCCGCTGCAGGCCCTGGCGATGCTGCGGGCGGGCCTCGACCTCGACGACGAGCTGCTCGCCCTCGCCTGCGCGAGCCACTCGGGCGAGCCGTTCCACGTGTCCGGCGTGCGCAAGATCCTCGCCGGGGCCGGGCTCGACGACGACGTGCTGCGCTGCCCGCCGGCGCTGCCGGAGCACGAGGACTCCGCCCGTGAGATCATCCGCGCCGGGGGCGAGCCGCACCGGGTGTTCGGCGAGTGCTCCGGCAAGCACGCCGCGATGCTCGCCACCTGCGTGGCCAACGGCTGGCCGACCGCGAACTACCTGCATCCCACCCACCCGCTGCAGCGGGCGATCCGCCGGACCACCGAGGAGCTCACCGGGGAGCGGGTGATCGCGACCGGCATCGACGGCTGCGGCGCGCCGCTGCTGTTCGTGTCGATGGCGGGCGTGGTGCGGGCCTACCGCGCGCTCGTGCTCGCCCCGCCCGGCACGCCGGAGCGCCGCATCGCGGACGCGATGCGCGCCCACCCGGAGTGGACCTCGGGCACGTTCCGCCCGGAGAACGTGCTCATGCGCGCGATCCCGGGACTGCTCGCCAAGTCGGGCGCGGAGGGGTTCTTCGCCCTCGCGCACGAGGACGGCCGGGCCGCCGCCATCAAGATCGAGGACGGCGCCCGGCGCGCCCGGCTGCCGGTGATCGTGACCGCGCTGCGGTCGCTCGGCCTCGACGCCCCCGAGCTCATCGGCTACACCACGACGCCGGTGCTCGGCGGGGGCGAGCCGGTCGGGGAGATCCGGGTCCGCGAGCCCTGACCCGCGGGCCGCCGGCACGGGCGGGCCCGCGGGCGGCGGGCCTTACGGCAAGAGCTTCACCGGGGGAGCCTCACAGGGAGCGGAGCCTGCGGGCGGCCGAGATGGCGCCGGAGGTCGTGGTGGTGAACACCCGCATCGAGTCGGCGAACCGGGACAGGTCCCACTCGGCCGGGCCGTGGTACCAGTACAGGTTGTCCGCCTGCCGCCCGTTGCCGCTGACGTCGGCGACGAGCCGGGCCCACGGCTCCACGCTGTCGAAGATGATCGCGTACGGCAGGTAGCGGGAGAACAGCTCCACCCGCTGCGCCGCGGGCACGTTCGTGTCGACCTTGCCGGAGAGCAGGTAGCGGCGGAACCCGAGGGTGTGGGCGAGCGCCGCCGAGCCCTTCGCGGTCTTCGCCGGCATGTACTGGCCGCCCCAGGCGAGCGCCGCGCCGCCGATGATCACCGCGAGCCCGAGCAGGCCGTACGTGGTGAACCAGGCGAGCAGCACGGTGGCGATCACGCCGAGCACGGCGAGGATCAGGCCGACGACCGTCCACCGGCTGCGCACCGTGTCCGGGCGGTGGGAGAACCAGCCCTGGCGCACCACGTCCTTGTAGAGCTCGTCGCGGACGGTGTCGAGCTTCTCGGCGAAGGTGCCGCGCAGCTGCGACAGCGGCACCGAGTCGCGGCCGTCGAAGATCGCGTCATACAGCGCCCGCTCGTACGGCAACAGCGCGGACAGCGGGGCGTTCGGGCGCTTGACCAGCACCCAGTCGGGGGCGTCGTAGGCCTGCCGGGGCTGCTCCTCGATGAGCAGGTAGCCGCGGACCGCGAGGTCGACGATGGTGGCGGTGACGTCGACCACGTCGGCCTGCTCGTCGATGAGGGTGCCGATCTGGCCGGGCCGCACCCCGTCGGGCGGGGAGAAGGTGCCGTTCTGCAGGCCGCTGATCTCCTTGGCCTCGTGGCCGATCACCCGTGCGTCGCGGCCGCGGGTCCAGTACAGCAGGCCGACGCCGCCGAGCAGCAGCACGAGGAGGCCGGCGAGGGCGCTGCCGGTGACCACGTTGAGGGTGAACGCGGTGGCGAGGTCGAACCGGCGCTCGAGGATCGGCTTGCCGCCGCCGGACGCGCCCGCCGGGTAGCCGAGCACGACGGTGAGCGCCTGGCCGGGGCGCAGGTTCTGCTGCTCGAAGGTGGCGGTGGTGCCGGTGTGGTCCATCTCGGCGACCGTGCAGCCGACCGCGGAGGTGAGGTCGCCGGCGAAGCAGGAGAGGTTCTGGATCTGGGCGTCCCCGGATACGGTCACGACCGCCTGCCGGACCGGAACGGACCAGCCGCTCACCGCGTACCAGCGCAGCTCCTCGACGCCGGACATCGGGGTGAACGCGCCGGTCACGTCGTACTCGACGGTGGCCTTGCCCGAGCCGGTGAGGGTGATGGTGTCACCGGTGAGCCTGCCGTCGCCCTTCAGGCCGGTGATGCGGTAGAGCCGGTCGTGGGTGTCGTCGTGGCGGACCCGGGTGAGCAGGGTGCGGACGGGGGGCTTGCCGGAGAACTCGATCTCCTCCTTGACGTGCAGCACCCCGCGGCCGCGCAGCTCCAGCGCCACCCGGACCGAGGTGATGTCCTCGGCCGAGGCCGTGCCGGCCGTACCCGTCGCGGCGGCCGCGGAGACGGCGCGGGAGTCGGATCCGGCGTCGGTTTCGGCCGCCGCCGTGGCCGCGCCGGCCGCGGTGGCCGGGGCGATCGACAGGCAGGCGAGCGCCAGCGTCAGGGCGAGCCGTCGAGCAAGGTCCATCATGGGCCGTCAGCCTAATGGGACGAACCAATACGTGTGTGACTCAGGAGTCGTTTCAGGCATCGCCTGACAAAATTTCGTCGCCGGATTTGGCAGTCCTCGTCGGGCCGGTCGCTGAAAACGAGCGCACCGCCGTTTCGGCGCGATATGGCGGGCCGGAACGGCGGTGCTCAGGTGACGTCCGGGCGGGATTTCAGTCCGTCACCTCGAGGCGTACCCGGCGGAAGCCCTTCCCCTTGTTCTCGATCTTCGCGACGCGGACGCGGCCGATCTGCCTGGTGGAGGCGACGTGGGTGCCGGCGTCGGCCTGGCAGTCGAGGCCGACGATGTCGACGATGCGCACGACCTCGACGGTCTCCGGGATGAGGTTCTTCGCGGTGCGGATGATGTCCGGGATCTTGAAGGCCTCCTCGCGCGGCAGCATGCGGACCTCGATGCGCCGGTCGGCGGCGATCTCGGCGTTGCACGCCTCCTCCACCGCCTGCTTGAAGCCCGGCGGCACCTCGGTGAGGTTGAAGTCCATCCGGGCCTGGTACGGCTCCATGTTGCCGCCGGTGACGAGGGCGCCGTAGTCGCGGAACACCACGCCGCACAGCACGTGGAGCGCGGAGTGCGTGCGCATCAGCGCGGTGCGCCGCTCGTCGGCGATCGCGCACCGCACGGTCGTGCCGGGCACCGGGATCGGGTCGCCCTCGGCGGGGATCAGCTCCAGCTCGTCGCCCTTGCGGGCCCCGACGATGCGGGTCTCCACGCCCTGCCAGATGAGCACGCCGTGGTCCGGCGGCTGCCCGCCGCCCCCGGGGTAGAACGCCGACCGGTCGAGCACGATGCCCTCGGGGCTCGCGGCGAGGACGGTCGCGTCCCACTCGCGCAGGTTCTGGTCCTCAAGCTCCAGCCGGTGTGTACGCATGGCGGAAGGCTAGTCCCCGCCGGATAAAGACGGACGGATAACGACGGAGTCGAAAGCATGACGCCGCCCGGCGGCGGCGCGGGCGGCCGGTCGGCCGGCGGTTCACCAGGGGCCGTACGGGCCCTCGTTGCGGCCCTGCTCGCTCACCGCGGGCTTCACGTCGGCGAGGTAGACGCCGGCCGCGATCACGGCCGCCACGTTGAGGATGCTGATCGCCCTGAGGTACATGGCCGCCGCGGCGAAGCTGAACAGGGTGGCGAAGCCGAGGATGGCGAGCCAGACGTTTTTGGTCAGTTTCCCGGCGATCACGAAGTTGCGCGCCGGGGTGCGGATCGCGTGCACCAGGGCCCAGACGCACAGCACGAACGCCCCGATGCTGAGGAGCCAGAAGATGATGTCCAGAACGCTGTGGATTCCGCCCAGCATGCCCACTCCCACCTCATGTCGATCGGCATCCCCAGCCTAGTGCGCGGCACTCCGCGGCGGACCAGGGTGCCGCCGCCCGATGCCGGCCCGCGGGCCGTGTCCGGCGGGTCACGCCGCGGCGGCGCGAGGCGCGCCGCCGCCGTACCGCCCTCTCCCCGGCGGGCGCGGGCCGCGCCGGGGCGGCGGTCCGGGCCTCAGGACTTGGCCGTGCCCGACCGGCGGGTGGACTTCTTCGCCGGCTGGGCGGGCTTCGCCGGGGCGGTGATCGCGGCCGCGGCGGCCGGCTCGGCGGCCTCGGAGACCTCCTCGAGCTCGAGCGCGGCCTCGCCGCTCACCCGGCTCACCACCTTGCGGCCGCGGTCGGCGAACTCGTCGTAGAGCTTGACGGCCTTCTGCGCGACGGCGTCGGCGTACTCGCGCGCCCGCTCCGGCAGGTCCTTGGCGTACGCCTCGGCCTTGCTCTGCCACTCGAGCGCGTAGCTGCGCGCCTTGCGCGGCAGCTCCTGGGCGGTCTGCCGGAACTCGTCGCGGCGCGCCTGCAGCCGGGTGAGCCGCTCGGGCAGCTCGCGCAGCTTCTCGACGGCGTAGTCGCCGGCGCCGGCGACCGCGTAGAACGGCTTGGACTCGGTCAGCTTCCTGACTTCGTCGGTGATGGGCATGGGTTAACCTTCCTTCGGTTCGGGTGGCTTTTGTCCGTTCCCCGAGGTCTGCGGCGACGAGGACGACGTTGGCGCGGCATTCTCGTCCGCCGCACGGTCCGGGGAACCCGTCCGCCGGGGAGCCTCTCCCTCGGCGGGAACCGCCTGATCGCCGGGCTCGGGCTCGGTCCGCGCCTCCTGGGCTCTCTGCGCGGCCCGGGCCCGGGCCTCCTCGCGGTTCTCCTTGCGGAACGTCTCGTAGATGTCGATGAGCACCTGACGCTGGCGCTCGGTGAGCGTGGTGTCGGCCCGAAGGGCGGCGAGCACGCCGGTGTCCGGCTCACGCCTCTCGATCAGACCGGCCTGGACGTACAGCGCCTCGGCGGAGATGCGCAGACCCTTGGCGATCTGATTGAGGATCTCGGCGCTCGGCTTGCGGAGGCCCCGTTCGATCTGGCTGAGATACGGCTTGGAGACCCCGGCCTGCGCTGCGAGCTGCTGCAGCGAGATCTTCGCCTGCTGCCGCTGCTGGCGGATGTATTCGCCGATCGAGCCGACCTTCGGGAGTACCATACCTCGAGTATGCCTCCCGGAGTTTGCAATAGCAAACGAATCGGCTAACAGTAGCTACCTTTCAGTGTGGCATCGCCCACAGCAGCGGGGCCGACGCGGTGAGCAGCGCCGACAGCGCGACCACGCCGTACCGGAACGGGCGGGGCAGCTCGGCGGCCGGGGCGATGAGCCGGTTCACCCGCGCCATCACGTGGCCCACCGCGCCCAGCGCGCCCTGCGGGGCGGGCATCGACCCGGCGGCGCCGAACCGCAGCAGCGCGGTGGCGAGCCGGCGGGGCGAGCAGTGCCGCCGCGCCCGGTCGTCGGCGGCCATCTCGACGAGCAGCGCCACCGAGGACTGCGCGTCGCGCACGATCCGGGACCACGGGATCGCCCGGCGCAGCGCGGCGAATGGCAGCAGCACGAGGTCGTGCCGCTCACGCACGTGCGCGTCCTCGTGCGCGAGCACCGCGGCGAGCTCGTCGCGGGACAGCAGCCGCAGCGCGCCCGCGCTCACCACCACCTCCGACCGCAGCCCGGGCACGCAGTACGCGGTGGCCCCGGGGTGGTCGAGGATGCGGACGCCCGGCACGTGCGGGTCCTCGCGGGCGACGAGCGCGAGCAGCCTGCGGTGCCGGTGGCGGGCCCGGAGCGTCTGCCAGAGCGCGGCGAGCAGGACCCCGATGAGCACGGCGAGCAGCGCGAGGCCCGCCACGAGCGCGATCGTGCGCGACAGGTCGTAGGTGAAGGTCGACTCCGGATCCAGGCCCAGCGTGAGCACCGAGCTCAGGTGGCTGTGCAGGCCGTAGATGACGCCCTGGCCGTACGGCTGGAGCGCGTAGGCGAGCAGCGCGCCCGTGGTGGCCAGGCCCCAGGTGAGGCCGATCGACTGCCACAGCAGGATCGCGGTCCGGGGCGCCCGCGAGGTCCACCGGGCGGAGGGGAGTCGCCAGGCCGCCACGACGCACCCGATCGAGAGCAACGTCAGGGCGACCGCCGCGATCACTCTTCCTCCAGCTCCATGAGGGCTCTGCGCAGGACCGCGGCCTCGTCGTCGGAGACGGCCTGCGCGAATCTCGTCAGGGCGGCCGTCCGGTCGCCCGTCAGATCCAGCGCCTCAAGCATAAGCTCGGCGACGTACGCGTCGCGGCTCCTGACGGGCTGGTACCGCCAGGCCCGGCCGTCGCGCGTGCGGGTGAGGAAGCCCTTCCTGGTGAGGCGGTCGAGAACGGTCATCACCGTGGTGGGGGCGAGGTCGCGATCGGCGATCAGCTTGCCGACCTCGCGGGCGGTCAGGGGCCTGCCCTGCCCCCACAGGATGTCCATGATGCTGCGTTCGAGCTCACCGAGGCCTTTCACGAAACCAAGCCTAACCGGGCGTCACCTCGGTTCCCACTACGGGTGGTCGAGCGCGGTGGTGCCCTTCGCGTGCGGTCGTGAGCCGCGGCGGCCGGATGCGGCCCCCGGTCGCGGACCGTCCGTCCACGACCGGGCCCCTCGTCCGTCGCCCGGCGTCCGCCCCGGGTCCCGCCCGGCCCGGTAGGCGTGCCGCGCGCGGCTCAGACCGACGGCACCGGGCCGAAGGTCGGCCGCTCGAAGCCGAGCGGGCCGAGGTCCATCGCGTGCAGCGCGCCCGGGCACGCGGCGAGCTCGTCCTGCTCGGCGGCCCACGCCGCCCGGTTCAGCCGCTCGACGGTGAGGTGGCCGCCGTGCTCGTCGTACCAGTCGGCCTCGGCGTCGTCGAACCAGACGCCGCCGTCGGCGAGGTAGCGGAAGGTCACCTCACGGTCGGCGGGCACGGTGGCGGTGACGCGCCAGGTGCCGTCCTCGGCCGGGCGGAGCGGGTGCGCGAAGGGGTCCCACCCGTTGAAGTCGCCCACCACCGAGGTGGGCCCGGGCACCTGCTCGGCGCGCAGCGCGAAGGTGAGCTCGACCTGCCCGTTCTCGTCGGGCTTGCCGGTGATGATCACAGATCCTCCGTAGACATACGACGATCTCGAACGCTGGATGAACCGGAGGGGTTGCCGGCCTGGACCCTGCTGAGGCCACAACCTCGAACGATGCTGCGATCACACGTGCGGCCCACGCGATCTCATTTCCGTCCCCGCCTGCGTGGATACCTCCCTCTCTACGGTTTGAGGAACCTTTCGCCGGATCTTTGCGCCTCGTCCGGTCCGCCCTGATCACCGCCCGGCACGTGGTCGCGGGCGGCGCGGCCGTACCGCCCGCTGCGCGGGCCCGGCGGCTGGTCTAGAGTGCGAACCCCGCCCGGTACGGCGGGGCACGACGGCGGACGGCACCGTGAAGAGAGCGCTGCCAAGAGCGCACTGCAAAGAGCACTGCAAAGAGCGCACTGCAAAGAGCACTGCAAGGGTCGAGGGGTGAGGCTCACGTGGGCGTGCGCATCACGCTGGTCCGGGGGGACATCACCGAGCAGCGGGTGGACGCGATCGTCAACGCGGCGAACTCCAGCCTGCTCGGCGGCGGTGGCGTGGACGGCGCGATCCACCGGCGGGGCGGGCCGGAGATCCTCGCCGAGTGCCGGAGGCTGCGCGAAACCCGGTACCCGGAGGGCCTGCCGACCGGGCAGGCGGTCGCGACCACGGCCGGGCGGCTGCCCGCCCGCTGGGTGATCCACACGGTGGGCCCCGTCTACTCCACCCGGGAGGACCGCTCCCACCTGCTCGCCTCCTGCTACACCACCTCGCTCGCGGTCGCCGACGAGCTCGGCGCGGCCACGGTGGCGTTCCCCGCGATCTCCACCGGCGCGTTCGGCTGGCCGATGGAGAGCGCGGCCGAGATCGCGCTGGACGCGGTACGGCGGGCCGAGACCGCGGTCGCGGAGGTGCGGTTCGTGCTGTTCGACGCCCGGGCGCACGGCGCCTTCGCCGCCGCGCTCGGCGAGAGCTGACCGGGCGCGGCGCTCAGGGGGCGACCGCCTCCCAGGCGACGGTGAGCTCGCCGAGCCGCCAGCGGGCCCGCCCGCCGAGCGGCGGGGTGGTCGGGATCGGCCAGTCCCGGGCGAGCAGGGCCGCGGTCTCGATCCACCGCTGCCGCGTGCCGAACGCCCGGTAGGGGGCGCAGGCCGCCCAGGCGCGGTCGAAGTCGCGCAGGAACGCGTGCACGCGTTCGCCCGGCACGTTGCGGTGGATCAGCGTCTTGGGCAGCCGCTCGGCGAGGTCCGAGGGCCGGTCGAAGCCGGTGAACCGGGCGGCGAAGGTGACCGTGCGCGGCCCCTCCGGGCCGATCGCCACCCACACCGCCCGGTGGCCGATCTCCGAGCAGGTGCCCTCGACGAGCACCCCGTCCGGGGCGAGCCGGGCGCGCAGCGTGTCCCAGGCGGCCCACGCCTCGGCCTCGCCGTACTGGCGCAGCACGTTGAACGCGCGCACGAGCACGGGCGGGCGGCCCACCGGCAGCTCGAAGCCGCCGCGCACGAACGACAGCCCCTCCCGCCGGTACGGCAGGGCTGCCGCGACCCGCTCCGGGTCGATCTCCACGCCGACCACCTCGACCGCGGGGCACACCGCGCGCAGCCGGGCGAACAGCTCCAGCGTGGTGACCGGCGAGGCGCCGTAGCCGAGGTCGACCACGAGCGGGGCGTCGTGGGCGCGCAGCAGCCGGCCGTACACGGCGGCGACCCACCGGTCGGAGCGCCGCAACCGGTTGTGCCCGGTGGTGCCGCGGGTGATCGTGCCGATCGGCTTCACCGCGGCCCGGCCTCACGCGCGGTACGGCCCGGCCCGTCCTCGCGAGCGGTACGGCCCGGGGCGGGCGGGACGGCGGCGGGGATGCCGTGCCCGCAGCGGCGGCGGGACACGGCGCGGGGGAGCCTCATCGCGGGCGGTCGGGGGATCGGGGGAACGGGGACGTGGGGGCGGCGCTCAGCCGGTGGTCACGCGGTGCACCTTGTGCTGCGCGGCCTGGGCGCGGGGCCGGATCACCAGCCGGTCGATGTTGACGTGCGCGGGCCGGGTGACGCACCAGGCGATCGCGTCCGCCACGTCGTCGGCGGTGAGCGGGTCGGGCACGCCCGCGTACACGGCCGCGGCGCGCTCGGCGTCGCCGCGGAACCGGACGAGCGAGAACTCCTCGGTCTTCACCATGCCGGGCGCGACCTCCACCACGCGGACCGGCTCGCCGCACAGCTCAAGCCGCAGCGTCTCGGCGAGCGCGGACTGGCCGTGCTTGGCCGCGGTGTACCCGCCGCCGCCCTCGTACACGACGAAGCCCGCGGTCGAGGTGAGCATGACGATCACGCCGTCGCCGGAGGCGATGAGCTTGGGCAGCAGCGCCTTGGTGACGCGCATCGAGCCGAGCACGTTCACCTCGTACATGCGCTGCCAGTCGGCGGGGTCGGCCTCGGCGACCGGCTCCAGGCCGATCGCGCCGCCGGCGTTGTTCACCAGCACATCGCAGCGGCCGAGCGAGGCGGCGAGGGCGTCCACCGACTCCTGCGAGGTGACGTCGAGCGTCACGGGGGTGATGCCGGGCCCGCCGCCCTCGGCGACGCCGACCTCGGCGGCGAGCCTGTCGAGCCGGTCGCGCCGCCGGGCGGCGGCGACCACGTGGTAGCCCTCGGCGGCGAGCCGCCGCGCGGTGGCGGCGCCGATGCCGCTGCTTGCACCCGTCACCACTGCCGTCTTCGTCATGGGTCCCTTCCTACCAGCCGGGCGGGGCGGACGTGCCCCCGCCCCGTCGGCCCGCGAACCTTTCACCGCGCCGCGAACGCCGCGGTGCGGGTGCCGGCCGGGGCGCCCCTCGTCGTCCCGGACCGGCGGCGCGGCCGCGCGGGGCGCAGGACGCCGATCACCGTTCGCGGCGGAGGCCGAGGGAATGCCGGGTGATATACCCGAGGTTGTATTGCTTTCGGGGATTGTGCCCGCTTGCATCGGAGGTGGTGTTCATGCCGCGCCCCGCGGTCGGCAGGCGCCGGGTCAACCGGGTCGCGACGATCAGCGTGCACACGTCCCCGCTCGACCAGCCGGGGACCGGGGATGCAGGCGGGATGAACGTCTACATCGTCGAGGTCGCCAAGCGCCTCGCCGAGATGGGCGTCGAGACCGAGATCTTCACCCGCCGCACCGCGCGCGACCTGCCGCCCGTCGTCGAGCTCGCACCCGGGGTGCTGGTGCGGCACGTCACGGCCGGGCCGTACGAGGAGCTGGACAAGGAGGACCTGTCCGGCCAGCTGTGCGCGTTCGCCGGGGGCGTGCTGCGCACCGAGGCGGCGTTCGAGCCGGGGCGCTACGACGTGATCCACTCCCACTACTGGCTCTCCGGCCAGGTCGGCTGGCTCGCCAAGGAGCGCTGGGGCGTGCCGCTGGTGCACACCATGCACACGATGGCGAAGGTGAAGAACCTGCTGCTCGCCGAGGGCGACCGCCCCGAGCCCGCGATGCGCGTGCTCGGCGAGGAGCAGGTGGTCCAGGTCGCCGACCGGCTGGTGGCGAACACCGCCGCCGAGGCGGGCGAGCTCATCGAGCTGTACGGCGCGCCGGAGGAGCGGGTGACCGTGGTCAGCCCCGGGGTGAACCTGTCGGTGTTCCGCCCGGGCCCGAAGGACGCGGCCCGCGCCCGGCTCGGCCTGCCCGCCGGGGCGCACGTGCTGCTGTTCGTCGGCCGCATCCAGCCGCTCAAGGGCCCGGACACGCTGCTCCGCGCCGCCGCGTGCCTGCTCGAGGAGGACCCCGCGCTGCGCGGGCGGCTCGTGGTGGCCTGCGTCGGGGGGCCGAGCGGCAACGGCCGCGCCCGCCCCTCGCACCTGGTCGACCTCGCCGCCGAGCTCGGCATCTCGGACGTGGTACGGCTCGAGCCCCCGGTGCCGCACGCCGAGCTCGCCGACTGGTACCGCGCGGCCGACCTCACCGTGGTGCCGTCGCACAACGAGTCGTTCGGCCTGGTGGCGCTGGAGTCCCAGGCGTGCGGCACGCCGGTGTGCGCCGCGGCCGTGGGCGGGCTGCGCACCGCCGTACGGGACGGGGTGTCCGGGGTGCTCGTCGAGGGCCACGACCCGCGGGACTGGGCGCGGGCGCTGCGCCGCCTGCTCGACGAGCCCGGGCGGCGCGCAACGATGTCCCGCGCCGCGCAGGACCACGCGGCCGCGTTCGGCTGGTCGGCGACGGCGGCCCGGCTCGCCGAGGTGTATACCGATGCCATGGCCGAACTGCATCGCACCCCGGTGGTGGTGAACCTGTGAGCGATCCGGCGACGCTGCCGGCCGGCGGCACCGACGGCCCGGTGATGGGCGGGCTGTCCACGTCCGGCACGGTCACGCCCGCGGCCGCCCGGGCGATCGAGGTGATCGAGCGGACGCTCGCCGAGACCGGCGTGAGCTTCGAGCGCCCGCGGCACGAGGCGTTCCTCGTCCGGCTGGAGGGGCGGCACAAGCTCGTCACGATGTGCTGGCTCATCGTCGAGGACCACGCGCTGCACGTCGAGGCGTTCTTCTGCCGGCAGCCGGACGAGAACCACGCGGAGTTCTACCGGTTCCTGCTCACCCGGAACGGCGGCACCTACGGCGTGCACTTCGCCCTCGACCCGGTCGGCGACGTCTACCTGGTGGGCCGGGTGGCGCTGGAGTCGGTGTCGGCCGAGGAGATCGACCGGCTGCTCGGCTGCGTGCTCACCTACGCGGACGAGAACTTCGACCGGGCGCTCGAGCTCGGCTTCGCGTCCGCGATCCGCCGCGAGTGGGACTGGCGGGGGGAGCGCGGCGGGTCGCTGGCGGACCCGCCGGCCCTCTCCCCGTTCGCCCCCCCCCCCCCCCCTCCCCCCGGGGGGGGGCGGCCGGGGGGCGGGCCCCCCCGGGACGGGGCCTCCGGCGACAGGGCCTCGGAAAACGGCGCCGCCGGGGACGGCGCGACCGGCGGCTGAGGGGTTTTCCACAGTTCGCTCGCCACCGCGGACCGCGGCCAGGGCACCGGATAAGCTCCGTTCCATGGCGACTTTGGTGCTGCTGCGGCATGGCGAAAGCGAGTGGAACGCGAAGGGGCTGTTCACCGGCTGGGTGGACGTACGGCTGTCGCCCACCGGCGAGCAGGAGGCGGCCCGGGGCGGGCGGCTGCTCGTCGAGGCCGGGCTGCGGCCCGACGTGGTCCACACCTCGGTACTGACCCGGGCGATCCAGACGGCCTACTTCGCGCTCGACGCCGCCGACCTGCACTGGCTGCCGGTGCGCCGGAGCTGGCGGCTGAACGAGCGGCACTACGGCGCGCTCCAGGGCAAGAACAAGGCGCAGACCCGTGAGCAGTTCGGCGACGAGCAGTTCATGCTGTGGCGCCGTTCCTACGACGTGCCGCCGCCGCCGATCGCGGACGACGACGAGTACTCGCAGGTGAACGACCCGCGGTACGCGACGCTGCCGCCCGAGCTGCTGCCGCGGACCGAGTGCCTCAAGGACGTGGTGGCGCGGCTGCTGCCGTACTGGTACGACGCGATCGTGCCGGACCTCGCCGCGGGCCGCACGGTGCTCGTCGTGGCGCACGGCAACTCGCTGCGCGCCCTCGTCAAGCACCTGGACGGCATCGGCGACCAGGAGATCGCCCAGCTCAACATCCCCACCGGCATCCCGCTGCGCTACGAGCTCGACGAGAACTTCCGCCCGGTCAAGCCCGGCGGCGAGTACCTCGACCCGGAGGCGGCCGAGGCCGCCATCCAGGCCGTGGCCAACCAGGGCCGGTGACCTCCCGCGGAGGCCGGGCCCGCGCGGGCGGCGCGTGGGCGTGAGCCGGCGGTGACGTGCGGGTGCGGGCCCGCTCGGGCGACCGGGCCGGAGCCCGCGCCGGCGGCACGCGGGCGCGTGCCCGCGCGGCACCGGACGCCCGCGCGTCCCGCGGGCGGGTGGCGTCCGCTCAGGCCGGCGTGCCGGCCGGGGTGCGGGAGCCCGTGACGAGGTAGACGACCTCGCGGGCGACCCGCACCGCGTGGTCGGCGTACCGCTCGTAGTAGCGGCCGATCAGGGTGAGGTCGATCGCCGCCTCCATGCCGTGCGACCAGTCCTTCGACAGCAGCACCCGGAACAGGCGGCGGTGCAGCCGGTCCATCGCGTCGTCGTCGCTCTCCAGCTCCTTGGCGAGGCCGATGTCCCGGGTGGCGATGCAGGTGCCGGCCTTGCTGACGATCCGCTCGGCGACCTGGTCCATCTCCACGACGGTGTCCCGCAGCTCCACCGGCACCGCGGTCTCCGGGTGCCGCATGCGGGCCACCTTCGCGATGTGCTCGGCGAGGTCGCCCATGCGCTCCAGGTCGGTTACCATGCGCAGCGCCGAGATCACCGTGCGCAGGTCCACGGCGACCGGCTGCTGGGTGGCCATGAGCTCGTAGATCCGGGTCTCCACCTCGGCGTGGATCTCGTCGATCTCCCGGTCGTGGGAGATCACGCTCTCCGCGAGGTGCAGGTCGGCGTCGAGCAACGCGGTCGTGGCCCGGGAGAGCGCGGACCGCACCAGGCGCGTCATCTCCACCAGGCGGGCGGTGAGTGAGTCGAGTTCCTCGTGGTAAGCGTCGCGCATGCCGCAACGGTACGCGCCGGTCCGTGAACGAACTCCGACCAGAAGGTGAACATTCCGGTAAGAGGGCCGGTGGGGAGGGCGACAACTCCGCCCGCCCGCCTACCATCGAGGCGAGAACGGGCGAACGGGTGCACGGCACGCTTTCCGGCCCGGAGCGAGCCGGCCGGACTCCGGCCACGGCGGCGGCGAGGGGCCCGGACGCCGCGGCACCCGCGCGCCGCACGACCCGGTACGGCGAGGCGGGGTGAGGACGAGCGGTGCGAGTGACCGTGGCGAGAGGGCGGCCGCATGAGCAGTGAACTGCTGGCCTGTCTGGCCGCGCTCGCGGGCTTCCTGGTGGGCGCGCTGGCGATGGCCGCGATGCGCGGCGGCCTCGAGCGGCGGGAGAAGCCGGCCGAGCAGGATCCGGAGCGCACCCTGCCCGCGGGGGTCGCCTCGGTGCTCGCCGTACTGCCGTCCTCGGCCGTGGTGCTCGACCGCGACGACCGGGTGCTGCGCGCCAGCTCGGCCGCCCGCGCCTTCGGCCTGGTGCGCGGCGAGGAGCTGGTGCCCGCGGAGCTGCGCGCGATGGCCCGCCGGGTGCGCATGGACGGGGAGATCCGGGAGAGCGAGATCGAGGTCCCCGGCCAGAAGTTCGGCCAGGAGAGCACGAGCTTCGCGGTGCGGGTCGCCCCGCTCGGCCCGCACGGCCAGGTGCTCGTGCTCGCCGAGGACCAGACCGAGCGCCGCCGCGTCGAGGCGGTGCGGCGCGACTTCGTCGCCAACGTCAGCCATGAGCTCAAGACCCCGGTCGGCGCGCTCCACCTGCTCGCCGAGACCGTGCAGGACGCCGCCGACGACCCCGAGGCGGTGAAGCGCTTCGCCGGCCGCATGCAGCACGAGGCGGCCCGGCTCACCCACCTCGTCCAGGACCTGATCACGCTGTCCCGCATCCAGGGCGGGGAGCCGATCCCCAACCCCGGCCCGGTCTCCGTGCAGGAGGCCGTGACCGAGGCGATCGACCGCTGCAACACCCGCGCCGCGGCGAAGGACATCTCCCTCGTCGCCGCCGGCGTCGAGGGCCTGCGCATCTACGGCGACGAGGACCTGCTCGTCACCGCGCTGCGCAACCTCATCGACAACGCGATCAACTACAGCCCGGAGCACACCCGCGTGGTCATCAGCGCCCGCTCGGTCGGCGACGTGGTCGAGATCAGCGTGAGCGACCAGGGCATCGGCATCCCGGAGAGCGCCCAGCAGCGCATCTTCGAACGCTTCTTCCGGGTGGACGCGGCCCGCTCCCGCGCCACCGGCGGCACCGGCCTCGGCCTCGCCATCGTCAAGCACGTCGCCGTCGCGCACGGCGGGGAGGTCACGGTGTGGAGCAAGGAGGGCTCCGGTTCCACCTTCACGCTGCGCCTGCCCGCCTACGGCGGCGTCCCGGAACCCCGCACCGGTACCCCCATGGAGGCCGCGACGTGACCACCCCGGCCCGTTCGACGCCCCACGCGCATCGGATCGGCCGTCGCAGGCCGTACCCCAGGAGCGGAACCCTTGGCAGGACGCACGCCGACCGCGCCTGGCCGCGCCGGCGCGACACCCCCGGTCCAACCCACAACGGAGGAAGGCTGATGACCCGGGTACTCGTGGTCGAGGACGAGGAGTCGTTCTCCGACGCGCTTTCGTACATGCTCCGCAAGGAGGGCTTCGAGGTCGCGGTCGCCACGACCGGGCCCGAGGCGCTCGAGGTCTTCGACCGCAACGGGGCCGACCTCGTACTGCTCGACCTCATGCTGCCCGGCCTGCCCGGGACCGAGGTGTGCCGCTCGCTGCGGCAGCGGTCCAAGGTGCCGGTGATCATGCTGACCGCGAAGGACAGCGAGATCGACAAGGTGGTCGGGCTGGAGCTCGGCGCCGACGACTACGTCACCAAGCCGTTCTCCTCCCGGGAGCTCGTGGCCCGCATGCGGGCCGTGCTGCGCCGCCACCGCGACTCCGACGAGCCGGAGCCGTCCGTGCTCAGCGTGGGGCCGGTACGCATGGACGTGGACCGGCACGTGGTGACCGTGCGCGGCCAGACCGTGCAGCTGCCGCTCAAGGAGTTCGAGCTGCTCGAGGTGCTGCTGCGCAACGCCGGTCGGGTGCTCACCCGCGGCCAGCTCATCGACCGCGTCTGGGGGGCCGACTACGTCGGCGACACCAAGACCCTCGACGTCCACATCAAGCGGCTGCGCGCCAAGATCGAGCTGGATCCGGCGCGTCCGCGCTGCATCCTCACCGTGCGCGGGCTCGGCTACAAGTTCGACCCCGCCGACGAGGAGTGACGGCCGCTCCGGCCCGAGTCCGGAGCGCGCGCCACGTGCCGCGCAGGTGACCCGGCCTGCGCGGCGTCCCGTCGCCGGGCGGCGGGCCGCGCCTGTCCCACCCTGGCGTATGGCGGCCGCAGCGCCCCCTGACCGCGGTGTCGTTGTGGGGCGTTCGCACGCTCCGATCGGGTCGTGGCCGAACCGGCGGGCGTCGCGTCCGTACTCCGGTGGCGGTCTCGACCCCGTGGCTCGGTCCGTCGTATGCAGCCTGCGCTCCGTACGGCGGCCGGCGGGCGTCGGCGCAGGTCGCCGCGGCCGGCGGGCGGCGCGAAGTGACGAGGCCGATGCGCTGCACCCGCCTCCGCCCGTCGGCGCGCTTCCCGGCCACGATCGGCCGCGCGCGGTGACGTGTGGCGTGGTGCGGCGACGGCCGGAGGTCCGATGTGCCGCTGCGTCCCTGGGGATGTCGCGTGCGTTGCGGCCCGGCGGGTCGCAGGCACGGTTGCGCAGGGGCCGAGCGGTGGGCTCTCCTATTTACTTCGTGTCCCGGTAGCGGTGGCGGGCCGGTCTGGCGTGCCGGGGACCCGAAGCGACGTCGCCGACGGCGCGATGCGCCCGCCTCCGCCTGCCGATGCCCTGCTCGGCCGCGAGCGGCGGCGTGCCCGGCACGGCGTGCATCGACCGGGGTAGCGGCCGGCGGACGCCGGGGCGGCCGCCGCTGCGTCCGCGTTTCGGTGGCGATGCGGCACGCGCGGCGGCCCGCAGCGGGCCGAGCGCCGCCGAACCGTGACGCTCCCCGTTCCCCTCCTCCTAGGTATGGGTGCAATCCGCTGCGCGGACAGGTACGCGTGTCACGCGGGCGACGCGGGTGCGACCGCCCCGGCCGATACCGGTGCGCTCCCGGCCGCCGTCGGCGGTGTGTGCGCGGCCGTGGCGCGCCCTGGCGCGGTGGGTGTGGGGAGGTGCGGGCCGGAGCCGGGCGATCTCACCGGTCAGGCGGTGCCGCCTGACCGGTGCGGCGTGGTGGCGTGCGGGAAGGGGAGGTGGCCCGGCTCGGCCCCGTCGTCGGCGTCCGGCGCGGGGCGGTCGGTCGCGGGAACCTGGAGCGCGGCGGGCGTGGCCCGCCGCGGGGTGAGGCGGCGGCCCCGGCGGCGGTACGGCCGGGCACCGCGGCGCGGTGCCGTACCCGCCGCCTTACTCGGCGGCCTCGGTCGCCTCCGGGCTGGGCGACTCGGTCGCCTCGGGCGACGTGGCCGGCGACGCGTCGTCGGTCGGGGACTCGGTCGGGGTCGCCTCGGCGCCCTGCGTGGAGTTCGGCGCGGGCTGGTAGGTGGCGAACTCCCGGGAGCGGGCGATCACCGGCACGTTCATGGTGATGGCGCCCGCGTTCTGGA
>QGUZ01000252.1 GCA_003242605.1 Actinomycetota bacterium | reverse complement strand
CTCCGGCCGGTCGGGCAGCTCCCAGCGGGTGTGGAAGGAGCCCTCGCGGTCGACGCGGCGGTAGGTGTGCGCCCCGAAGAAGTCCCGCTGCGCCTGGGTGAGCGCGGCCGGCAGCCGCTCGGCGCGCAGCGCGTCGTAGTAGGCGAGCGCGCTCGCGAAGCCCGGGGTGGGGATGCCGAGCTGCGCCGAGATCGACACCACGGTCCGCCAGGAGTCCTGGGCGTCCCCGAGCGCGCCGGCGAAGTGGTCGTCGGTGAGCAGCGTCGGGGTGTGCGGGTCGGCGGCGTACGCGGCGCGGATGCGGTCGAGGAACCGGGCCCGGATGATGCACCCGCCCCGCCAGATCGTCGCCATCGCGCCGAGGTCGATGTTCCAGCCGTACTCGTCGCTCGCCGCCTGGATCTGGTTGAAGCCCTGCGCGTAGGCCACGATCTTCGAGGCGTACAGGGCCTGCTCGACGTCGTCGGCGAACCGCTGCTCCAGCTTGAACCGGGACGGTCCGGGCAGGCCGCGCGCCGCCTCGCGCAGCCGCGGGCTGCCGGACAGCGACCGGGCGAACACCGCCTCGGCGATGCCGCTCACCGGCACCCCGAGGTCGAGCGCGGTCTGCACGGTCCACCGGCCGGTGCCCTTCTGCTCGGCCTGGTCGACCACGACGTCCACGAACGGCCGCCCGGTGGCCGGGTCGGTGTGCGCGAGCACCTCGGCGGTGATCTCGATCAGGTACGACTCGAGCCGCCCCGAGTTCCAGGTGCGGAACACCTCGGCGATCTCGGCGGGCGGCATGCCGAGCCCGTGCCGCAGCAGGTCGTACGCCTCGGCGATGAGCTGCATGTCGGCGTACTCGATGCCGTTGTGCACCATCTTCACGAAGTGGCCGGCGCCGTCCGGGCCGACGTGGGTGCAGCACGGCACGCCCTCCACCTTGGCGGCGATGCTCTCCAGCAGCGGGCCGAGCGCCTGGTACGACTCGGGCGAGCCGCCGGGCATGATGCTCGGCCCGTTGAGCGCCCCCTCCTCGCCGCCGGAGATGCCCGTGCCAACGAAGTGGATGCCGCGTTCGCGCAGCTCGCGCTCGCGCCGCCGGGTGTCCTCGAAGTGGGCGTTGCCGCCGTCGACGATCATGTCGCCGGGCTCGAGCAGCGGCGCGAACTCCTGGATCACCGCGTCGGTGGCCGCCCCCGCCTTCACCATGATCACGATGCGCCGGGGCCGCTCCAGGGACCGCACGAACTCCTCGGGCGTCTCGGCGGGCAGGAACTCGCCCTCGTGCCCGTACTCGCTGATCAGCGCCTTCGTCCTGGCCGGCGTCCGGTTGTGCACCGCGACGACGTGCCCGTGCCGGGCGAGATTGCGCGCGAGGTTCCTGCCCATCGTGGCGAGGCCGGTAACGCCGATGACTGCCTTCTTCGTCATGTCTCCCACTCTTCCTCACCTCGGTGCGCCACGCCCGCCGTGTCCGCGCGTTCCCCCGGGGTCCACCCGGCGTACCGTACCGTGCCACACCGTGACCAGCGGCCCCGCGGCCGGGTCCGGAATTCGGCGGACGGTAACGGCTGAATCGTTCGGGCGCGATCGGCATCGGCAGCAGGGGGTACGGCCCGGCCGATCACCGGGTTCAGGGCCGCGGCCCGGCGCTGCGGTACGGCTCAGCCGGTGGGCAGCCGGCCGACCAGCGCGTCGAGGCGGATGGGCAGGTCGCGCACGCGGATCCCGGTCGCGTGGTGAACCGCGTTCGCGATCGCGGCGGCCGTCCCGGACGTGCCCAGGCCGGTGAGCCGGTCGGCCTCCGCCGGGTCCGGCGCGGGGCCGTCGCCCGGGAGGAGCAGGGCCGCCACGTCCGGGGCGTCGGCGAAGGTGGCGAGCAGGTAGTGGGACAGGTCCTGGTTGAGGAAGCCGCCCCACCGCTCGTCGAGCTCGCCCTCCTCGCACAGGGTCATCGACAGCCCGAGCGTCATCGCCCCGGTGAACCGGGCGCGCAGCGCGTCCGCGTCGGCCGCGGATCCGGCGGTGAACACTCCGAGCAGCCGCGGCACCCGGACCTCGCCGGTGTCCAGGTTCACCCGCGCCTCGGCGAACTGCGCCCCGAAGGCGTGCCCCCCGTCCGGGGCGTCGGCCCGCGCCCGCGCCTCCAGCGGCACGCCGGGGTGGGCCTCCCGCTCGCCGAGCATCGCCGCGAGCGCCTCGCAGGCGCGCACCACCGGCATGCCCCAGCGGACCACGTCCTCCGGCTCGTCCCCGCCGGCCGCGGCCGGGGCCGGGGGCCCGGCCGCCGCGCCGCCCTCGCCGCCCAGCTCGATCTCGACCCGCTCCGGGGTGACGCCGAGCACGACGGCGGCGATCGTGGTGAGCGCGGCCCGCTCCTCGGGCCGCATCCGCGGGGCGGCGAGGCGCACCCGGAACCGTCCGTCGGCGTCGAGCCGCACGGTCGCCTCGGCGGGCGATTGCGCCACCGGGTACGCGGCGGCCGCCACCCCGGTGCCGACGAGCCAGCGGCCGTCGCGCCGCACGCCCGGGGCGGGGTCGCGCCCCGCCCAGCCGAAGCGCTCGGCCCCCGCGCGCAGGCAGGCCGCCAGGCCGGCGGCCGCGGAGCCGGGGCGGTCCGCCTCCGGCAGGTTGCGCAGCCGCAGCTCGATCGGGTCGAGGCCGCACGCGGCCGCCAGCTCGTCGATCGCCGACTCCAGCGCGAACACGCCCGGCAGGTCCCCCTGCGTCCGCGACCACGACGGCGCGGGCACGTCGAGCGGCACCACGGTGTGCGTGCGGTGGCGCAGCGGCACGTCGTAGAGCACCTCGCAGACCGGCCGGCCGGGGCCTCCGGCCGCCCCGGGCCCGGCGGCCGGGTCGGCGGTCGTGGAGGTCTGCTCGACCACGTCGTGCCCGAGCGCGACGAGCCGGCCGCGGCCGTCCGCGCCGAGCCGTACCCGCTGCACCAGCGGCGTGCGGTACCCGGTCACCGCGAACATCTGCCGCCGGGTGAGCGTGACCTGCACCGGCCGCCCGGTCACCTGCGCGGCGATCGCGGCGAGCACGGTCTGCGGCCGGGTCGTGGCGGCGCCGCCGTACCCGACGCCGGCGTCCGGCGTGATCACCCGCACGAGGCTCGGCGGCAGCGTGAACAGCTCGGCGAGGGTGTCGCGGACGGCGGCCGCGCCCGGGCAGGAGTCGTAGATCACCAGGCCCTGGTCCTCCCAGACCGCCACGGTGCTGTGCGGCTCCAGCGGGTTGTGGTGGTAGGCGGGGGTGGTGTAGGTAAGGTCGAGGCTCACCCGCGCCTCGCGCAGCGCCCGCTCCACCGCCTCGCGCCCGTCCTCGCCCGGCGCGTCCTCCCAGGCCCGGTACGCCCGGGGGTGGTCGGCGCGGAGCACGACGTCGTGCGGCTCGGCGGCGTAGTCGACGCGGACGCGGGCCGCGGCCTCGTAGGCGGTCTCCAGCGTCTCGGCGACGACGGCGGCGACGAACTGGCCGCGGTAGGCGACCTTCGGTGACTGGAAGAGCGCGAGGCCCGAGTCCTCGGGCACGCCCAGCCCGGGCGCGTTGCCGTGCCACAGCACCGCGAGCATGCCGGGCAGGGTGAGGATCGTCTCGGAGTCGACGTTGCGCACCTCGCCGCGGGCGATCGTCGCCTGCACGGGCACGGCGTACGCGAGCGCGGCGCGCGGGCTGTACTCGGCGGCGAACCTCGCCCGGCCGGTCACCTTGTCCCACTCACCGTCCCACTCACCGTCCCGCTCGCCACCCCGCTCGCCACGCCGATCGCCGTCCCGCCCGCCGTCCGGTTCGCCGCGGTGCCACCCGTTCCCGTCCCGGCGGCCCGCGCCCTCGCCGCGGTGGCCGCCGTTCCACGGCGCGTCCCGCCACCGGGCGTCGTCCGCGCGCTCCGGTATGCCGGCGCCCCGGCCCGGGCGGTGTCCCCGGCGGTCCGTCCGGTCGGTGTGCATCACGCTCCCTTCTTCGCGAGGTCGATGAGCGTGCGGGTGAGCAGGTTGCGGACGAGCGGCACCTTGTAGCCGTTGTCGCGCAGCGGGCGGGCCCCGGCCGGTTCGGTCCGGGCCGCGCGGGCGAAGTTCTCCTCGGTCGCGTCCGCGCCGTACAGCACCTCCTCGGCCCGCTCGGCCCGCCACGGCTTCGGCGCCACCCCGCCCAGCGCGATCCGGCAGTCCCGCACCGCCCCGGCGGTCACCTCGAGCACCACCGCGACCGACACCACCGCGAACGCGAACGACGTGCGGTCGCACACCTTGCGGTAGGCGGAGTGCGCCGCCGCGCCCGCGGGCGGCACCTCGATCCCGGTGATCAGGTCGGCGTGCTCGAGCACCGTGTCCTGCCGCGGGTCGTCGCCGGGGTCCCGGTAGAACGCGGTGATCGGCACCCGGCGTGGCCCGGTCGCGCCCTCGATCCGCACCACCGCGTCGAGGGCGGCGAACGCGACGGCGAGGTCCGACGGGTGGGTGGCGACGCAGGACGGCGAGTACCCGACCACGGCGAGGTTGCGGTGCACGCCGTCCACCGCCGGGCAGCCGCTGCCCGGCTCGCGCTTGTTGCACGGCTTGGTGACGTCGGTGAAGTACGCGCACCGGGTGCGCTGGAGCAGGTTCCCGGCGACCGTGCCCATGTTCCGGATCTGCGCGGAGCCCACCGACAGCGCGGCCTGCGCCAGCACCGGGTACCGCCGCCGCACGCCGAGGTGGGACGCGAGGTCGGCGCTCCGCACCGCCGCGCCGATCACCAGCCCGCCGTCCCCGGTCTCCTCGACGCGGTCGAACGGCAGCCGGCTCACGTCCACGAGCAGCTCCGGCGCGAGCACCCCGAGCCGCATGAGGTCGATCAGGTTGGTGCCGCCGCCGAGGTACATCGCCCCGGGCGTGTCGCGCACCGCGGCGAGGGCCGCGTCGATGTTCCACGGCCGCTCGTAGTCGAACGGCCTCACCGGGACCACCCCCGCGCGTCCGTACGGCGGGCCGTCACCGCGCCACCTCCGCGATCGCGGCGGCGATCCGGCCGTAGCAGCCGCAGCGGCACAGGTTCCCGCTCATTCGCTCGCGGATCTCGGCGAGGTCGAGCGCGGGCGGCTCGGCCGGGTCGGGGGTGACCGCGCTCGGCACGCCCGCGTCCGCCTCGGCGAGCACGCCGACCGCGGCGCAGAGCTGGCCCGGGGTGCAGTAGCCGCACCCCACGGCGCGGTGGGCGAGGAAGGCGCGCTGCAGCGGGTGCGGCTCACCGCCGGCGGCGAGCCCTTCCACGGTGGTGACCTCGGCGCCGTCGAGCGCCACGGTGAGGGTGAGGCAGGAGTACACGCGGCGGCCGGCCACGAGCACCGTGCAGGTGCCGCACTCGCCGTGGTCGCAGCCCTTCTTCGCGCCGGTGAGGCCGAGCCGCTCCCGCAGGGTGTCGAGGAGCGAGGTCCGCGTGTCCACGCGGACGTGGTGCCGCACCCCGTTGACGGTCAGCCGGACCGTCCGGGAGCGCACCCGCTCGGTGTGGAGCTCGCCGGTCACGCAGCCCCCACTACCCCTGTGAGGGGGTTTATCCCAAAAATTGGCCACCTGTCCTAATTTCTGTGGGCGGCTCATGCGCGCATGATCGGATGAGCGGGCGCCGACATAGGCTGGCGGGGTAGGCGAACGGCCGGGACGGCGGACGATCACCGGGAGGCGGGCGGTGCGCGAGGCGTGGATCTGCAGGACCTGCGGCAACCAGACGGCGGCGAGCGAGCGTCCGCCGGAGGTCTGCCGGATCTGCGCGGACGAGCGGCAGTACATCGGCCCCGGCGGGCAGCGCTGGACCACGCTCGCCGAGCTCGCCGCCGAGGGCCACCGCAGCGACGTGCGCGAGGTCGAGCCCGGCCTGCTCGGCATCGGCGTGCGGCCGCAGGTCGCGATCGGCCAGCGGGCGCTCGTGGTCGCCACCCCGGCCGGGCAGGTGCTGTGGGACGTGCCGGGCTTCATCGACGAGGCGGCGATCGAGGCGGTCCGCGCGCGCGGCCCGCTGCTCGCGGTCACCGCCTCCCACCCGCACTTCTACGGCGTGGCCGTGGAGTGGAGCCACGCCTTCGGCGGCGCGCCGATCCTCATCCCCGAGGCGGACGCCGAGTGGCTGATGCGCCCCGACCCGGCGGTGCGGCTGTGGCGCGACCGGTACGAGATCGCCCCGGGCGTCACCCTCGTGCAGTGCGGCGGCCACTTCCCCGGCAGCGCCGTGCTGCACTGGGCCGACGGCGCGGACGGCCGCGGCGCGCTGCTCACCGGCGACACGATCACGGTGGTGCGGGACCGCCGGTACGTCACGTTCATGCGCAGCTACCCCAACCAGATCCCGCTCCCGGAACGGGCGATCCGCCACATCCTCGACCGCCTCGAGCCGTTCGCGTTCGACCGCCTGTACGGCGGCTGGTGGGACAGCGTGGTCGAGTCGGACGCGAAGGCCGCGGTGTGGCGCTCGGCCGAGCGGTACATCGACTGGGCCACCGGCGCGCCCGACCCGGCGAGCTACCTCGGCGGCGGGGGCGCCCCGGCGTAACCCCGCCCCGCCGGTGCGCGGCCGTACGGCGTGCCTCCGCGCGGGGCCGCGAGCCCGGCCCGCACGCGGATCGGCCGGGCCGCCTCGGCCGCCACGCCTGCGGGCCCGGTGCCCGGCCGGCACCTGATCGTCCAGTGCCCGTGCCGGGTCGCCGCGGGCCACCCGGGCGCGCCGTCGTGAGCACGATTCGGTCGCGGATCGCGCCGTCGTACGTGACGCGCGGGGCGCGAAGCGGCGGAATCGTCGGTGCCGAGCGGTATGGTGCTGCCGCACGGGCCGGACACGGCGAACCCCCCGCCCTGCAACCCTTCCGGGGCCTTGGATTCCCCTTTGCGAGTGACGTGGCGGGGGATTACTGGTAGACAGAACACTGCGGTACGTAGTCGAATGACCACTCAATGCGCCTGTCGTCGAATGCGGTGAGCGGCGTCCGCGCCGGACGGGAGGGGAGAGCCGGCGCGGGCGGTGGCGAGCGGCACGGTCCCCACAAGGGCGATGCGGCAGGATGCGGCAATCCACCACGAATGGGACAGGGGGAATGGTGGGGTACTTACCAGACGGCCGCGAGACGCGGGAGGTCACCGTCCACCCCTCGGCGGTCGTCGAGGAGGCGCAGCGGCCGCTCGCCGAGCGCATGGCCGGCATCCCACCCGAGGTGCTCGACCACCTGGAGCAGGTGATCGACGACGACCGGGTCATCGTGCGGCGGCACTCCCATCGTCCCGAGGAGGCCGAGCCGATCCCGCCCTGGATCGACGCGCTGCTCGACGTGGTCCCGACCCCGGCGGCGCTGCTGCGGCCGGTCCGCGACTCCGAGGGCGCAATCACGGAGTTCCGCATCGAGCGGTGCAACGCCGAGGCCGCCGACCTGGTGCGCCGCATCGGCGACAGCGTCCCCGGC